>NZ_BCQF01000007.1 GCF_001544295.1 Enterococcus pseudoavium NBRC 100491 | reverse complement strand
TACTTTAACTCTTCATCTAAAATCGTACCTTCAGCAATCATGTTCGTATCTCCGATCAGATACAGTTCTTCGCCGACCACTTCGACTTTTAACTGTCCCCCCAGCACTTCAATCACGACTGGATCTGCCTTGACTAATTCTTTTTTCGTCAAGACATAGGCTGTTGAACCGGTTCCGGTTCCGCAAGCCAAGGTAAAATCTTCTACGCCGCGTTCATAAGTCCGTTCCACGACAGTTTGATCCGCCAAAATGTCATAAAAATTAACATTGGCACCTTTGGAAAAGGCCGGATGATTCCGCAGTTTGCGTGCAAAAGTAAAAATCGTTGCCAGTTCGGTCATCGCCAGATCCGGCAGCTGAAGGACTAAATGCGGAATCCCGGGATCTCCCAGTTCCACATAATCGACCACGACTTCTTTGCCATCGACTTGCAGTCTTTGGTCGGCTTTAAAAACCGTCGGCGAATTTAATTGGACACGGTAAGTCCGTTGAGCTAAGCGCTCAGCGGGAACCGTACCAGCGATTGTTTCAATCACCATTTTTTCTTTGGTTAGACCAGTCTCATAGGCCCAACGTGCCACACAACGGGCTCCATTGCCGCACATCTCCGCTTCAGAACCGTCCGCGTTGAAGAAACGAGCATAAAAATCGCCCGTTGTTTTCGCCGCTTCAACAGCGATCAATGTATCCGCACCCACTGATTGCCGCCTCGTGCAGACCCGCGCGGCGAAGGAAGATAATTGTTCACTAGTAAAATCCAACTGCCGATTATCGATCAAAATGAAATCGTTGCCGGCTCCTTGAATTTTATAAAAGGGTACTTTCATCTTTTAACCTCATTTCAAAACTACTTATTTTAGAAATTCCGGAATCACTTCATTTTGGATGATTTGGTCCAAACTTTGTCTTTTTACGATCAGCTCGGCTTGGCCTTGATTGGTTAAGACAACCGCGGGAATCGCCAGTTTATTGTAATTGCTGGCCATTGAATAGCCGTAAGCGCCTGTAGAAAAAGTCGCAAAAAGATCCCCCGACTCAACCTGTGGTAACTCAATATCTTTAACTAGAATATCGGTACTTTCACAGGCTTTACCCGAAACGGTGACTTTCTCAACAAGTGCTTCATCCGCCTTATTTGCCAGAATTCCCGTATACTCCGCCGCATATAGACCTGGGCGAATATTGTCGGTCATGCCACCATCGATACTGACATATTTACGCAACCCAGGCAGTTCTTTGATCGCGCCGATTTGATGCAGACTGATCCCCGCTTCCGCCACGATACTACGCCCCGGCTCAATCACGATCGCTGGCTGAGGATAGTTTTCCTCTTGGCAAAAGGCCAAGACTTTTTCCATCATCGGATCAGTGAAGTAGCTAAAAGGCTGCGGTTGGTCTTGCTCCGTATAACGAACACCAAAGCCACCACCGAAATTCAATTCTTTGATTAAATAATCGAAACGTTCTTTAACCATTTTGACTAGATCCAATGCAATCTCTACCGCCGCCAAATGCGCGTGATTGTCAAACAACTGGCTGCCCACATGGAAATGGAAACCTAAAAAGTTGACCTCTGCCGTATCGATGGCATTTTTGATTTGAGGAAATAAGATTGTCTCATCAATCGGAATACCAAATTTTGAATCCTTTTGCCCCGTAGAGATAAAAGAATGCGTCTGGACATTGACCTCTGGCGTAATTCGAAACAAAATATCCACGACTTTGCCTTTTTCTTTGGCAATCGCCGCGATCAAATCGACTTCTTGCAGGCTGTCGACAATGATCCGCCCCACGCCGTAATCGATCGCCATGGTTAATTCTTCGATCGATTTATTATTGCCATTCATTTCAATATGAGCGGCTGGAAAATCAGCTTTAATCGCCGTATACAATTCACCGTCTGAGACAACGTCCAATGAGAATCCTTGCTTTTCAATGATTTTCAACATCGCTAAAGTTGAAAAAGCTTTACTAGCAAAAGCCACCCGGACATTTTGATATTTTTCAACAAAATCCCGCTGTAATTCCTGGCACTTGTCTTCGATCATTGTTTTTGAAAAAACATACAGCGGTGTACCAAATTTCTCTGCTAATGCCACCGTGTCGCAACCATCCCACATCAAATGTCCATTTTTCGTTTCAAATTCCATCGTAAGCCCCCTTCATTATTCACCATTCAATCCCGCAATCAGATTGACATACGTCTGAATCCCTAATAAGAGATTGACTTCATCAAATTTCAACTTGCTACTATGCAGCGGATAAGTATAGCCCTTTTCTTCGTCGCGAATACCTAAAAAGAAAAACACGCCCGGTATTTCCTGTTGATACCACGAAAAATCTTCTGCAATCAAATAAGGCGGTGTCTCTACATAATAATCTGCCGCAACTTTTTCCAATACAGCGACCATTTGAGGATCATTGTCGACGACCCGATACATATGATTGAAGTCAACTTCCGCTTCACAACCGTAGCCTTTGGCGATTTCACTCGCTAGTAATTCCACCCGCCGAACGACCTCGTCATAGACTGCGTCATCAAAGGCCCGCATCGTGCCATGTAAAACGACTTCTTTGGCTACGATGTTCATCGCTTCACCGCCATGGATCGTACCAAAGGTTAAGACGACATTATCGAGCGGCCCGATATTCCGCGCCAAAATACTATTCAAGCCAGAAATCACTCCGGCAGCCGCCACAATCGCATCTTCACCTAACTGCGGTTGCGCGCCGTGACTGCTGACACCCTTGATTGTAATGGTGACTTCCGCATTGCGCGCCATCATCGCCCCTGGACGACAAGAGATTTTTCCCGCCGGTAAATCGGGAAAGACATGCAGTCCGACGATCTCTTCCACTCCTAATTTTTGCAAGATCCCTGTTTGCATAATTAACTCTGCTCCGCCCGGTCCTTCTTCCGCCGGCTGAAAAACAAAGACCAACGTCCCTTGAATTCTTTCTGGATGTCGATGTAAATAAGCGATGAAGCCTAGCAAGGTCGCCATATGACCATCATGCCCGCACGCATGCATTTTCCCCGGTGTTTTCGACGCAAAAGCATAGCCCGTTTCTTCTGCAACCGGTAACGCATCAATATCCGATCGAAAAGCCAGCGTTTTCCCCGCTTTTGCTCCTCGCAAAACAGCAATCGTGCCGGTTCCCAGCACTTCATATGTCTCCGTAACTCCAAATTCTACTAATTTATTACGAATATACGCCGCCGTTTGCTGCTCTTCCAATCCTAGCTCAGGAATCTGATGCAGCTCCCGACGCATCATTGTGACTAAATCTTCTAACTCTCTGACTTGTGTATCGACCATCGACTCACTCTTTTCCACTACTATTCTAAGAAATAATGCTATTCAGATTAAAAATTAATTGATAGTTTCTCATATTATAGTACAAAATGAATCACAGGTCATTCATTTGTTTTCACTATTTTCAGAAATTATGCTCCAACGCTTCTTGTCTGTCTTTCTATTACCTCATGTATTAATAAATAGCTTTTCTTTTGGGATTTAGATCAATGGACTATTTGATTATGATGGTCTTGTCTGCTTTTTTTATAAAAAAATCCCTTACCAGCGAAATACTTTCTGCAAAATCCGAATGGTTTTTTCATCAATTAAAATTTTCATGAGATTTTCGTTGGCATGCGCTCATAATTGAGCTATAATTTTACTATTAAAGAGCTTTTTACAAAGACTTTGAAAAAAAGAATGAAGGAGTTGTTTCCCTTGAAAATATTTGAAGGATCTGGTGTTGCCTTAGTTACCCCGATGAAAGCCGATGGTGCCGTTGATTATAAGAAATTAGAGGAATTGGTGGAATGGCAAGTCAGCTCAGGAACCGATGCGATCATCGCTTGCGGAACTACTGGGGAAGCTTCTACCCTTGCCAACGATGAGCACATCGCAGTGATCGAGGCCGTCGTCAAAAAAGTTAACGGTCGGATTCCCGTGATTGCTGGAACTGGTGTCAACGATACGCAGCACGCGATTGAATTATCAACGGGGGCGGAAAAAGTCGGCGCCGATGCGCTATTGATTGTGACTCCTTACTATAACAAAGCTTCTGATGAAGGCTTGTTTTTACATTATCAAAAAATTGCTCAAAGCGTGAAATTACCGATTATTTTATATTCCGTGGCATCACGGACGAATATGAACATCACCCCGCAAATGGTGAAACGCCTAGCCGAGATTCCTAACATTGTAGCAATCAAAGAAGCCAGCGGAAATATTTCCCAAGTTGCTGAGATCGCTCATTTGATGCCGGATGATTTTGCTATCTACTCAGGCAACGATGATCAAGTCTTGCCGATCATGGCACTCGGCGGCAGTGGTGCGATTTCCACGATTGCCAATATCGCACCTCGGCAAACCCATGAATTAACCCAGGCGCTTTTAGACGGTGATTTCCCATTGGCTAAAAAATTGCAATTGGCGCAAATTCCATTGATCAAAGCGATTTTTTGCGAGGTCAACCCGATTCCAGTTAAAACCGGCGTCGGCTTACTAGGCAAAATCGAGCCAAACTTCCGACTGCCTCTTTCAGCGGCTAAAGCGGAAACGGTTGAAAACTTGAAAAAAGAAATGACTGCTTATGGTTTGGAGGTTGTCCAATGATCGATGTCATCTTAAGTGGTGCCAATGGCCGCATGGGGCAGGTCTTACAAACCTTGATCGCACAACAGTCGGAAATGCAAGTCGTCGCTGGGATTGATCGTGAAGCGTTTGAAGCGGATTTTCCAACCTATCAAAGCATTGAAGCGTGTCAAGAAACGGCCGATGTCGTGATTGACTTTTCCCATTACTCGGCCGTTCCAGCGGTCTTAACTTATTGCGCCGCAAAAAAAATGCCGGTGGTAATCGCGACAACTGGTCTGCCTGATGCGGTGAAAGAACAGCTGGTCCAAACGAGCCAACAGACTGCCGTCTTTTTTTCAGCGAATATGTCGTTAGGAATCAATCTGCTGGCTAAGGCGATTCGGGAAATTACCCCCGTTTTAGAAGACGAATTTAATATCGAAATCGTGGAAAAGCACCACAACCAGAAAAAAGATGCCCCTAGCGGTACGGCCTTATTGTTGGCTGATGCGGTCAATGATGCGGTGGTGGAAAAGAAGACCTACATTTATGGTCGCCATGGCAATGACTTAGAAAATCCTTTATCGGAATTAGGCATCCATGCGGTGCGGGGCGGAACGATCCCTGGTGAGCATACCGTGATTTACGCCGGCCCCGACGAAGTGATCGAACTGAATCATCTGGCGTTATCCCGCAATATTTTTGCTAGCGGTGCGGTCAAAGCTGCGAAATATGTCAGCCAAAAAGCCCCGGGCTTATACGATATGGAACAATTAATCGACGAAAAATAAAATAGATCGTGGTTGGTCAAAACTTTTTTGAACGACCAAAAAGAAAGACTTAAAAAGGAGTAGATTCAATGACTTTAACCGATCCTTATGAAATTGCGAAATACATTAAAAATGCTGAAAAAGCGACGCCTGTGAAAGCCTATGTTCAAGGCGATCTCACCGGTCTCACCAAAGACAAGGTGCAGTTTTTCGGGCAAGAAAAAACTTGGATCTTAATCGGAGAAAGTCAAGCCGTGCAAGAAGTTTTAACTGAACATAAAACCAAGATCAGCGCGGTCCATCTTGAAAATGACCGAAGAAACTCTGCGATCCCCCTTCTGGATATCAAAAATGTGAACGCTCGGATCGAGCCAGGCGCATTGATTCGTGAGCGGGTCTCAATCGGGGATAAAGCAGTCATCATGATGGGCGCAATCATCAATATCGGGGCTACAATCGGTGAAAGTACGATGATCGATATGGGGGCCATTTTAGGTGCTCGAGCAACGGTCGGCAAACACGCCCACATTGGTGCGGGTGCGGTGTTAGCTGGCGTTTTAGAGCCGCCGAGTGCTTCACCCGTAATTGTAGAAGACAATGTGTTAGTGGGAGCTAACGCAGTGATTTTAGAAGGCGTGCACATCGGTCAAGATGCGGTCGTGGCCGCAGGCGCGATCGTCACTAAAGACGTTCCAGCTGGTGCCGTCGTGGCCGGAACGCCTGCAAAGATCATTAAAATGAGAGACCAAATTGATCCGGTAAAAACTGAATTTTTAGAAGATTTACGCTAAAAAACAGCTTGGCGAAGAGAAATCTTCGCCTTTTTTTGCATTATTACTGCACTTTCGACAAAATATGCTATAATACTAACGGATTAGAACAACTCTATAAAGAAAGCGACTGAATTATTCTCGTGAATTTAAAAAGTATCAAAAAATCAATCAAAAACCGCAACAAACAGATCAACAAAGCCTTTGCGCAAGTTGAAGAAACGTTAGCTGCCCACATCCATAGCGAGGTCAGCATTTATTTTGATAAGGCCGAAAATTATCGGATTCATCTTGATGAAAAAGCAACAGACGGCACCCTTCGTCAAATCGTCAGTGCTGAAGATGATCATTCATTCAAGAACCTTGTCGACACGTATATCCAAAAACCCCAAAGCGATACATTGAATCAATTGACCAACAGTATTTACAACTTGTGGTCTGAAAGCTTCAAAAATGCGGCTTCAGTTCCTGCTGAAACAGATCAAGCAGCTGAACTAGCCCAAGATATTTTGGCTGATGTCGCTAAACAACCGGCGGATGCAGGGGTAACGGCTGAACAAGCCGAAGCGTTAAATCAAGCGTTAAAATCAAAAGCGAACTACTCTGCTGAATGGTCAGAGGCAGACAAAGCCATTGAGGTTTTCTACAACCCGCCTAAAAAAGACCGTCAATTATTAGCAACCGTCGCAGCCGATCAAACCATCACTTATACAGATGCGTTAGCAACCAAACGTGTGATGAAAAAAGAATTGCCTGATATGATTGCGGCAGTCTTAGCGTAAGTAAAGCAACCCCCATCGTCTTTTGACGATGGGGGTTTTTCCTGCAACGGTCCAAAATTTTCTGACATAGTCCCTTACTGCACATTGCTCCACAATAACTATTTCGTATCTACTCTTTTTTTCGCTCTTCCAATAAACTCAACAGTTCAAACCCAGTATTCACTTTAGAGTAAATCGAACAAACAACAAACAATCGTTTGTCGGCAAACGTTACTTTTTTGAAGCGGCTAGATGAAGCTGGAATATGATGGTGTCCGTGGATCGCCCCGATGATGTTGTATTGGGCGAATAACCTCTCTATCTCTGGTTCCCCACAAGTATTTTCCTTGTTGTACGCCTCACTCGTTTCTGGCAGCAGGCTCAATTCGTTGAATAACGGCGCGTGGGATACAATGACCGTTGGTGTCGTCTGGTCAGCGCCTAATAATTCTGTCAGCGTTCTTAAGATAAATTGCTGCTGCGCTTGTTTGCGCCGAACCAAGGCAACTGGAAGCGTTAAGCCGATATAGCGTACCCCTTGGTGCATCACGGCACGATTATTCAACAGCTGCAACTTGGGAAAACGGTCGCTAAGTTCACTTTCCACGACTTCATAAAAGGGATGATCCCCCACTGGTAACAAATACCAAGCCTCGTCCGGATCATTCAGCAATTCTTTGAACCAAGCATAGTGGACAATCGGTTGCCATTTCTCCCATTCAGGCGCCTTTTGGTCCGATGTTTCCGGTAATACATCAAGCAATTCATGACCGCCGATCACATAGATCCCTTGAATCTCCTCATCTTGTACACGAGAATCCGACAGATCACCAGCTAAAATATTGAAATGCCGATTAACAAAGGGCAGTTTCCCCTCCTTGGCATGGATATCAGAGACCACATTGATTAAATGGCGATTTTCTGTTGAATGAACATTTTTAAAATATTTTTCTGCTTGATCTGGTGGCACACTATGCGCCAGATAATTTTTTCGGACTTTGCTGAGTTCTGCGCCATATTCGGAGCGCAGTAGCGGCTGGGTATTGACGATAGGCCCGTTGGGAGCGACCACTAAGGCATTTTCCAAGTCTTGTTTGATCTCTTGTGGGAATAAAGACAGTGCGGGTTCGATCTTCGAATGGATCGACAACCCCTGCTCCAGCAACTGATCCTCCGAGACTGTCGCTAACAGTTGAACATTTTTGCCGTCAATCATTAATGGCAACGCATTGGCTGCCTGCACCGCAAATTTCAAATACTCCGCTAGATAACCGGCGATACCGGTTTTGGTATTTTCACTATAAAGAAATTTTCCGGCCAGGTTCGCTGACAACGGTCCCGTCTCGTCGTGTTGCATCAACCGGCCGGCGACTTGGATCTCTAATAAAGGATTTTGCAAAATCGCCTGATAGGCCTGTTTGACTTCAAAGGAATTTTCCGCCACTCGCTGACCCGTCACTTGAAAAATACTCAAACTTAAGTATTTTTCCAAAGTCGTTTGATGCAATTCGACGTAGCACCGGACTGCTTCTGGATGGAGCAAATATTGGACTGCCGCCCGTTGGATATAATTACGCCCGGTATCATAAGGGATCGCCGAATAGACTAGATCACCCTGTGATGCGATCGCCAATGAATGATTGCGCGTGTTATAAGTCAATTGAAAATAGTCATTTTTAAAGACCGTCTTATTGACTGGCCGGCGTTTGTTTTCCGGATAGGCTTCGATCCGTTCGGTTAAAATCGGTGGCAAAACAATCGTTGCCAGCTCGTTGTCTTTTTTTATACTCAAAGCCTGTTTCTTTTTCTGCGATTTCATCCAAGCACCTCTACTCTGCACAATTTCTTTAATTATAACGTGTTTACTAATATTGCGCTCAAACATTTGTACTCACTGCCTATCAGTCTCTCTTCTTTTGTAGCCATCACCACTTTCACTAACTAAAAGTATTTATTCTCCAAAAACGTAAAAATATCCAAGTAGACTTGAGAATTCTAAGTCTGCTTGGATATTTTTTCAAGTTAATTATTAATATACGCGGACACCAAAGTCTGGTGTGTAGTATTGGGTTGATCCATACTTCACGTTTTCACCAGGTTGTGGTGCGTGAATGTATTGGTCGCCTCCGGCTGAGATCGCTACGTGATAGCTTGAGCCTTGGTCGCCCCAGAATAATAGGTCACCTGCTTGCGCCTGACCAACAGAGATCTGAGAACCAGCTGATTCTTGTGCCACGGTCCAACCACCGATGTCTTTTCCAGTCACTTGTTTATAAACGTACTGGGTCAAACCAGAACAGTCAAATCCGCTAGTATCTTTTCCACCCCATACATAAGGTGTGCCGATATATTTGCCTGCTTCATCAACAATTTGCTGGCCACGTGAAGTTTCAGTTGCTTGTTGCTCTTGTTGAGCTTGTTCTTGTTGTCTTTGTTGCTCTTCTGCTTGTTGTTGTGCTAATTCTTGTTGTCTTTGTTGCTCTTGCGCTTGTTGTTGTGCTAATTCTTGTTGTCTTTGTTGCTCTTGCGCTTGTTGTTGTGCTAATTCTTGTTGTCTTTGTTGTTCTTGCGCTTGTTGTTGTGCTAATTCTTGTTGTCTTTGTTGTTCTTGCGCTTGTTGCTGTGCTTGCTCTTGTTGTTTTTGTTGTTCTTGCGCTTGAACTTGTTGGTCAGGTGCTGGAATTGTTTGAGCTGGCTGTACTGGGCTAGCTGCAGGTTGTTCCAACTGATCAACTACCGGCATCTCTGATGTTGATGCAACAGTGTCAACAGTTAACAATGTATCTGTCGCCGTTTGATCAACTGTGGCCGTTGTTTCAACTACTGGTGCGGTTTGAGCGACCGGTGCTTCGACTGCTGGAGCCGGCTCTGCTTGAACGACTGGTGCTTCTTCTTTGACTTCACCGTTACCCACGATGACTGTTTGCCCTGCATAAATATTACTGTCATCAATCTTGTTCCAATCCGTGAACTCTTTTACTCCAATCCCGAATTGATCCGTGATAGAATTAACCGTGTCGCCCGATTGTACAGTATATTCTTGTGCCTGTGCGGGTGTCTCTGCAGCTGGTTGCGCAACTGGTGGTGTCACTGGCTCAGTAGCGTCGCAGCTAGACAAGTTATTTTCTTGAATTGTAGAAACTAATTTTTGAACATATCCTTGATCTTCAGTGAAACGTCCTTCTAAAGCGGCTGCAGCTGTTTGATAATCCTTGGCATTACTGCGCCATACCCCGCTGAAGTAGTTTTCATTGCCGTCACGAGAAGTAGTCTTGATGATCTCAATGTAATCTTGTATTGCTTCTTTATAAGAGCCATATTTTTTTAGCTCTTTCTTTTCAGTTTGTCCAGTCGCTACATCTTTTTTATCCAGCATTACTGACTGACCTTGGTATTGACCTTCTAGCCCGAATAGATTGTAATAAGGGGCTTGCGCAAAATCATGGCTTCCCCAATCGCTTTCGATAATTGCCTGAGCAATCATTATCGAAGCGTACAAATCATGTTTTTCAGCTAACGGTTTGATTTGAGACGAAATTTCCTTAATAAAAGCTTTTTTATCAACATTTGACGTAGTTGCGGTTGGATTTCCTTCTACTGCTTCTGCTTCATGTGTGTTAAGTAATGGCGCGGCTACTGATGCTGTTACTAAAGCTGTACCTAAAACGGTGGACCCCTTTTTCAAGTAACGGTAATTAGAAGTCTTCTGTCGTTTTTGCTGACGCAGCTGACGCCGAGTCAAGGTTCCATTTGACATGCACATCTCTCCATTCTCTCAATTAATTTCTTGACGTATTAATTATAACACATCATAAATACCTGAGTAAGATTAACAAACCCTAATTATTGATATTTCGTATTATTTTTTAAGCGAATCGACCAAAACATTCTATTTTTAACTTATTATTTATTTTTTTGAAAAAGCGAATGCCTCTCAAAACTTTTAAGAGGTATTTAAAAGTCTTTTTTTGTTAATTTGAACAAACGAGGTGATTCTATGCTAAAAGAAAAAGTCAAAGCTCTGCCAAAATTGCCTGGCGTTTATAAAATGAAAAATAGGCGGGGAGAGATTATTTATGTAGGAAAAGCGAAAAATTTGAAACAGCGGGTCAGCTCCTATTTTATTCAGAACAAGCAGCACTCCCGCAAAGTCCAAGAGATGGTTCGCGAAATCGTGGACTTCGATTATGAGATCGTCGATACGGAATTTGATGCACTGCTTTTAGAATGCCAGCTGATTCATCAAATCCGGCCCCGCTACAACCGCTTGATGAACTACTACGAAAACTACGGTTACTTTCAATTCATCGACCGGCCGCCTTATTTGCGGGTATTAAGCGAATGGTCTGAAACCGGTTTGGTGATTGGTCCCTTTTTTAAGGAGAGCAAAATCCAAGAGCTGAAGCAGATCATCAACAGTGTCTATCGCTTGGAAGGACCATTGAAGTATGTCGCTGGCATCGTCAAAGATTACCAAGAAATCACTCCTGAAGCGGAATTTGACCTGCGAATCCAAGAGATCAAGTCCACGCTTCTCGGTCAATCGACTGCCTTGCTTACGCGAATCGATCAACGAGTCCAAGCCGCCAGTGAGCGCCATGATTTTGAGGCTTCGGCAGAATGGTGGACATATTATTTGACCGTCCAGCGCTTTTTACGTCGCAATAAGCAATTGATTCAGATCATGCAAAACCACGTTTTCGTTGGCA
Source organism: Enterococcus pseudoavium NBRC 100491 (assembly GCF_001544295.1). GTDB lineage: Bacteria > Bacillota > Bacilli > Lactobacillales > Enterococcaceae > Enterococcus_A > Enterococcus_A pseudoavium. Next base: position 90,102 of record NZ_BCQF01000007.1, on the reverse strand, counting down.
TTTTGCCGGAAAACGGTCTGTATTACTGCTACCTCTATGCCAAAGGTGAACTTTTGAATCGGGTCGTTTACCAGCGTCAGCCTACCTTTCAACAAGCAAAAAAAAGATTGGAAAAAAGAATTTCTGCTAAAACTTGGCAGCGACTTTCTGCTAAAGAACGCTTGGAAAAAGCTGATGTAGACTTGTTTCCGCTGTTCTTTAATTACTTGAATCAGCATGGACAAGTCTTAGCCCTAGAGTCCTCCTCAAAATAGTTTAGGTTTGTATTCGATTTCATTACTTGTTACAATCGGCATAAGACTTTTATGAAGTGAGGGATGAACATGCAAATTGAAAAAATTACTAAACCAGCACAAACAATCGTTTCGATGTCCACGCATATTTCCCATGAACATTTGCCTAATTACATTGGAACTTCTTTTGTTGAGCTATTAGAATATAGTCAGAAAAACGATGCCGAACTGGTGGGAATGCCCTTTGTTTCCTACTTGAATCTAGATGAGAGCGGTCAGCCAAAAGACGAACTGATCGCTGTTGAGATTGGTTTTCCAATCAATCAAGAGATCCCGTCAACAGAAAAATTTCAAAGCTATCTTCTGCCAAGCTATCAAGCCATGCGAACACTCTACATTGGTGACTATGAGGAATTGACAGAATCCTATCAAGAATTGATCGAAGCCATCAAACAGGAAAATGGGGTCTTCACCTTCCGTAGCTATGAATATTTTCTGACGGATGCCTCGGTTCCTTTAGAAGATCAAGAAACTATGATCGAATTGACTTATCGTTTAAAACAAAAGGATTTATTTACCAATTAATCTAAATTATTTCCATAAAAAAGGAGAAAAGCTCTTCAAATGTGTTTTTGAAGAGCTTTTCTCCTTTTTTAAAGTCTTTTATCAACTTTGAAAGTTGTTTTTTTATTTTTCAATAAGCCACCTGCTTGACAGATAAAAAAACAGATTTAAAAAAACGTTAAAAAGTTTTTTAAAAGTAAGCGGTAACTTTCCCCTTAGTTCGCGCAAAAAAACGTGGTGAATCTAAGATTACTTATTCCTGCTTCGCTTATTCTGCCTAAAAAGCAAGCGGTCCCGACACGAATGAACCCCCATCAAAAAATCAGCTTGCAACCACTTCGCTCACTGTTAATCATGAATAGAAAGATAAGTTGAACAATCATCCATTTTTTATATCAGCTAGAAGGTCTGTCCCCAAGTTTCAAACAGCGCTTTGCCCTCAGAATAGTTTAAAATCGTTAAGCTAGAATTATCAACGATTCCACCTTCGCGGATTTTCGCTAACGGTAGGCCTTTTAATGTATTCAATAAAGCGATCAATAAAATGCCGTGGGTCACTACTAACACGTTGCCCTCCGGCTGGTTTTTGGCGGTCATGTCAATGACTTGCATACTGCGGGTAATCAAAGTTTGATAATCTTCTGCGTGAAATCTTTGGGCATCAAATAAATCTGGGCGCGTCCGATAATAAATCAGCTCTTGCGGATAGTTTGCTTTGATCTGATCAATCGGCTGACCATCCCAATCTCCTAAGCGTAATTCACGCAGCTCTTCAACAATCGTCAGCTGGGGTGCTTGCTCATTTTCTGCTAATATGATTTCCGCTGTCGTTTGGGCGCGTTGTTGCGGAGAAGCCAACGCCAAATCAAAGGAAACATTTTTTAAATGCTCTGCCATTTTCTGCGTGGCTACCACCCCAGACGGAACTAAAGGGGAATCGACTGTGCCTCCATTGAAGCGTCCTTCCGCATTGATTTCGGTTTTTCCATGTCGAACAAAATAAAAAGTTGTCATATCTCCACCTCTTTCACCTACCGAGTATACACTAATATTCAGTAAATTATACTTCAAAACTGCCGGTTGCGGCTAAAAACCAAAAAATAACCATTTTATAAAATTATAAATTTGTCTATACGTGACATCGCAACCGGATTCATTTATAATAAAAACAACAAGGAATGTGATAAGAATTCGTTTTCACTTAATTTAAGTGTGAATCCGTATCAAAATGTAATCAAAAATTAATCTCATCAGATAAGGGAGGCCTCACATGGAAAAAAATCGAAAACAGACCAGTACAGATCTTGCTGTCGCCACCGCAGGTATTTTTAGTTTAATCCTATTCAGTGTCCTAACTCTGGCACGAATCGTCGAACATCGCGAAGTAATGGATCTACTTAGTCTCTTAACAGGTGCGGCCGCAGCCTTCTGTTATGGGAAATTTTTATGGTTTAATCAGCGCAGTTGGCTAGTTTTAGCGCTTATTCTGCTAGTTTCCTGCCTGTTCTTCTTTGTCCGTTATTTATTTTAATCATCAACTGTCGAGATTTTCCTCGGCAGTTTTTTTCTGGCTCGCCATTTGCTACTATTATAAGAGCGAAACAAGCCGCACTGACTCTAATAAAGGAGAAAAATGTTATGTCTGATTTAGCTACCCTCGTCGATTTTTTGACAACCGTCCCTGATAATCCCCACTTTACAGCGGATACCTTGATGATCGCCGGCAATAGTTTAACAGAGTTGATCCGCTCGGCCGCCGAATTTTGTGAAGCGGAACCGAGCATCCAACAGGTCGTTTTCATCGGCGGTATCGGCCACGGAACGAAGCCGTTAATTAATCATTGCCGAAAAGAATTCCCCGAACTGATCAAAGGCGACTGGGAATTGCTATCTGAAGCGGAAATCACGCAAGCGATCTTTAAGCACTATTGCCAACGCCCCCTCAATTTCCGCTTAGAAAAAGCATCTACCAATACTGGTGAAAATGCCCGTTTTTCGCGACAGCTCTTTCAAAAGGAGGCCCCGAAAACCTTCTGGCTCCTGCAAGATCCGCTTTTGCAAAAACGGACTCATTTGACCTTTAGCAAAGAGTGGGACTTGCCGCTAACCGCGATCCAACCGCTGAGCTTTGAACAGCCAAGATTGCGCACTTTTACTGATCGACCACATTTTGCAAATCCCCAGATGGACAACTGGTGGTCAACCGAGTACTTTTTATCTTTAGTCGTTGGTGAAATTCGGCGCCTATATGATACGGAAGAAGGCTATGGTCCAAATGGGACTGGCTTCATCCCCCATGTGGATCTGCCGACAGTTGTTTTGTCCAGTTATCGTCGTTGCCAAAAATATTTAGCGCAGGATTTGCGCAATTAGCTTTTTTATAGAGTCCTGCAATCGGCCTTTCACCCTTCACCAAGAAAAAAAGCGAGCATCCTCCCCTGTGCTTTCAGGAGGATGCTCGCCTTTGTATTCCTATTATCTAGCTCTTTTCCTTAAACGCACCGGCTCTTATAACTCATGGATCTGGGATTTACTATCATACCAAAGTTCTTCGGGCGAATAACTATCGGTTCCGTTCATCACGACTTCCCCGTTTGCCTTAATCTCAAAATCCGAGCCAATCCACTGTTGTCGCGCACCGGCAAAAAAGACCGAACGCTTTCCATTTTCTTTTTTACGAGTGAATGGATGTTGTACAATGTCTTCGTTCAGGCGTGTTCTTAAATAGCGCGTCTCCCCATTGTCAAAGGTGACCCGCAAAAAAGTGGCCAAATTTTCTACTTTGACGGCTTTTGGAACGGTTCCGGCTGGATACGTTTTATTGGCTTCCGACTGCTTATTCATCTGCTTTGCTCCCCCTTGTTTGGCAAACAGCAACGCTAGAAAGGACGGTTTGGAATTACCTAACAATTTATCCGTTGAAATCTGAAAATACTGGCTGAGTTTAAGCAACGTATCAAGATCCGGATAACTTTTATTCCGCTCCCATTTGGACACGGCTTGCGGCGTCACATTCAAAAGCTCGGCCAAGTCCTTTTGCGTCATCTTTTTCGCTTCCCGTAATTCTTTGATCTTTGTTCCTATTTCCACCATAAAGATACCTCTCCCCAATAAAATCGGCAATGAACCGCTCGTTGAAACTAGCCAAATTAGACTCAACCAACCGTTGAACGCTTCCATTTTACCATTCTTTCAGTGAAAAAAAGACTTGATCGTACAAAAAAAGCAGAACGTTTTACCGTCCTGCTAACTGGCTTATTCAATTACCATACTGACAAAGCCCACGACTTTATCAAACAAATCGCCGAAGAAACCGGAGACGCTTTGCCATAACCCACCGAAATCTGGATTTGCGATGAAATGCTGAACTTGTGCGATCGCTTGATCCTTATAAATATAAATGATAAATAGTAAAAATAGGACACCGGCGATCCGCCATAAAACCGAGCCAACTTTTACCACAAAGAAAATCAGCAACGCAATAAAGGCGATTGCAATCAATTGTTCCATTTATAATTCCTCCTCATCTCTTACTCTCATAGTCGTTCCCGTGAATCATTCACTTACAAGACTAGTATGCCCTGTTTCTTAAGTTTTGGCATGGGTCCAAAGACTGAAATTTTTACGCAAAAAAACAGCAAAAATGAATTCTAAGATTTTTGTAAGCGTTCGCTTCGCGTCAACCATGCGCCTTTGAGTAGTTATTAGAAAAAAACACATTTTATTTCTTTGGATTTTAACAGAAACTTTCTCATAAACTCTAAGCGTATTTACGCTGTATTAAAAATTATTCTCGTTACTATGAAATTAAATAAACCATAAAAGGAGTCGTATTTGTGTCTACAATTACCGAACAAGCCCTAGAAGAGCTAAGTCCTTTTGAATTAAGTCTCTTTTTAGAACAAAAAATTCATGAAAATAATAAAGTCACGAACTTACTAAATGCTGGCCGAGGAAATCCTAACTGGACCGCCCCTACCCCGCGCGAAGCTTTCTTTTTACTTGGGCAATTCGCTACCCAAGAAACGTTATATGGTCCAGGTGAACTAACTGCCGGAATGATTCAAGCCGATGCAGGCCGCAGTCAACGTTTCGTTGATTTTTTAGCTGCACACCCGGGCAAAGGTGCCGATTTCTTGAAGAAAATCTGGTTTTCCGACAACAATTATCTCGGAATGCCGAAAGAAGCTTGGCTAACTGATATGTTAGATCATATCATTGGTGACAACTACCCCAATCCCGTCCGCTGTTTAAGCGCCTGCGAAGGGCCAATCAAGGCTTATTTAAACCAAGAATTGTTTTCTAACAGTACTACACCTTTTGATATTTTTGCTGTCGAAGGCGGAACTGCGGGAATTTGTTATATTTTCGATACTTTGTTGAATAATTTCTTATTAAATCGCGGCGATAAAATCGCTTTGATGTTACCAACCTTTGCACCCTACTTAGAAATTCCAGAATTGCCAAAATATTCTTTTGAGATCGTCAAAGTCCAAGCAGAGCAAACAATGCTTGATGGTAAGATGACCTATCAATATCCGGATGCTGAAATCAATAAGCTGCGGGATGCTGAAATCAAAGCAGTCTTTGTCGTGAACCCAAGTAATCCGACCGCTAACGCTTTGGCCCAACCGACGATCGAACTCTTAAAAGAAATCGTGGCAACCGACAACCCAGAATTGATGATTTTAACCGATGATGTTTATGGCACATTTGTCCCAGTTTTCACATCACTATTTTCAGAAATTCCTTACAACACTGCTTGTATCTATTCTTATTCAAAATATTTTGGTGCAACCGGCTGGCGGGTCGGTACGATCGCAGTCGCTAAACACAATCTGTTTGACGAATTGATCGCCAACTTGCCGCAAGACAAGATCCAACAATTGAATGAACGCTATGCTTCATTAACTGCCGATCCAACCACGATTACTTTCATTGATCGAATCGTAGCCGACAGCCGTGATGTGGCCTTGAATCATGCTTCTGGCTTATCCGCACCACAGCAAGTCATGATGGTGATGTTTAGCTTGTACAGTCTGTTAGATGAAGGACAAGCCTACAAAGCCGAAGTCATGGATATCTGCCGTCAACGGGAACGATTGTTGTTCCATACATTAGGACTGCAAGAACCGTTAGAAGATTTAGATACAGCTTACTACTGCGAGATCAATTATGAAGATTGGACCCGCAAACGTTATGGCAATGACTTTGCTGATTATCTAAAAAACAAATGGACCGTCACCAAAGTATTAACTTCCCTCGCCGAAAATGAACAATTGATGCTATTGAAAGCTAACGCCTTTGGTAGCAGTGAATGGGCGGTGCGCGTTTCCTTAGCTAACCTGGCCACCAACCAATATCCTGAAGTCGGCAAACGGATCATCCGCCTGACAGATACCATCCGGGATCAATGGCTGAAAACAAAATAATCTCAGTGAGTATGCGCCCTCGTTTCGTGGGGCGCATACTTTTTTTATTCCCCGTTAATTGGCTGAGGGAAAACAAAGCCAATTGGCTGTTTTCAACCGCTGAGGAAAAGACTATGCTTTGTACATGTAAAAAAGCCCTTATTTATGATCACTTAGCGTTAGGAGTTGAAATCAATGAAAAAAACCGCAACCATCGCCGGCTCAGATGCCACAGGCGGCGGCGGATTAGAGGCCGATCTAAAAACTTTTCAAGAATTCGGCACCTTTGGCTTAGCCGCAATCACTTCGATTGTTACACTAGATCCTGCAACCGGACGGCACAGTTTACACCAGCTGCCCCTCGCCCTGCTGCAAGAACAGTTAGCTTCCATTTTTGCCGGACCGATCGATGCCCTAAAGACTGGTCTATTGCCGACCCGGGAAATAATTGAATTGACCGCCGCAAAAATTCCGAATAACTGGCCATTGATCGTGGATCCGGTCATCGGCGGCAAAGGAACCCAAGATTTTATTGAAAATGATCAAGTCCAAGCGCTACGGGAAAAACTATTACCCCAAGCACTGATCACCACCCCCAATTTACGCGAAGCGGGCATCTTGTCTGAATTAGGCGAACTCACTTCAGAAAAACAAATGCAACAAGCTGCAAAGAAAATTGCGCTACTAGGCGTAGAACATGTCGTCATTAAAGGCGGTACCCGTTTAAATAGCGAGCAGACGCTCGATTTACATTACGATGGGCAGACCTTTCAGACCTATCCCCATCCAGTCATCGCAACGCCTTACAATCATGGCGCCGGATGTACCTTTGCTGCGGCGATTACTGCGGCGATCGCCAAAAATTACCCCATCGAAGCAGCCATCAAAACAGCGATCGACTTTGTTCAAGCTGCAATTGCGCAAGGGGAAAAAATCAATCCTTATGTTGGGCACGTGTGGCACGGTGCTTACACTCAAGGAGAAAAACGAATGGAGTATGTTGATGAAAACTGATCGAAAAATTCAAAACCTCGTATTGATCGCCCTCTTTGCGGCGCTGACTTTGATTGGAACCATGATCAAAATTCCTTTACCGACGGGGGCGTTTATCCACTTTGGCAATTCCGTCGTCTTACTAGCCGTCCTTTTGATCGGCTACTGGCAAGGCGCACTAGCTGGTGGGATCGGCTTTTTCATCTTTGATATCTTAAATGGCTTTGCGGCTGAAGCACCCTACTTTTTAGTCGAAAGCTTCGTTGTCGGAGCGGCCGCCTACTTGGCTTTTACCTTGTTCAAACAAAAACCAACCCGCGTATCGCAAATCATCGTGATCGGCATCTTCGCCGGTATCGCTAAATTTATCATGTCCGTTATCAAAGCGACCGTCATGGGGATGATCGTTGGCGCGCAATTCAAACCGGCTTTTTTCGCCGCATTAGCAACGATGCCAGCAACTGTCATCAATATCTTTTCAACGATCTTGATCGTTAGCCTCGTCTTTTTCCCTTTAAGACGAGCGATGCAACTGATTTTTCACAACCAGCCGGCTTAATGGTATAATAAAGCTCCTTGGCAGGGGCGAAAGAAAATCCACACCATCCGTTTAAAGGATTGGTGTGGATTTTTTGTGTCGTATAGACTAAAGGATAACTCACCCCTAATCAGCTTAAGAATCCGTGTTCAAAATTTAAATAATTAAAATAATTTATGAACACAAATTCATTTTATTATTTTATTTTAATATGTTATAATTTTATTTGTAAGTTCGTTATTAAATAAAAAAGGAGGAAACAAAATGACTTTTCAACAAGAAGAACATTCTTATCGTGTGACCTTTGACTTAGAAGAAAATATTTTTATTGTCTACTCATCAGTCACTGGCCAACAAGCAACTGGGATCACCATTGAACAAGCGATCAACGATCTAAAAAAATCAGCTTAAGGAGCGCATTTCTCAATGAATGAAGCCTATAATTAAAAGCCTCTGCTTAAAATGGAAAGCAGGGGCTTTTTTGCTGTCTTCAGCTTACATAATTGTTCGTTTTTCATTAGCTAAATAAATGTCAAACTTCCAATCATACACGTTATACTGAGGAAACGAAACTATGGAGGAAACTATGGAGGTTGAAAAAATTATGAAACAATTGTTATTTCCATTCTTCGCAATAAGTTATTTGTTAGCTCGTATCACCCTTCACTTGTCCCTTTACCCGATCGACTGGCTGGCCGGTCTCTTTCAGTAAAGGAGTGTGAAGTCGATTGGAACAATTCACTGAATTTTTAGTAAGTCTAGTTAGCTGGGCAGGCACCTTCTTTTGGCAACTGTTTACTGTCATTTCAGATATTATCACCTATTTATTTTCTGCCCAGCTTTAGAAATCAGTCTGCTCTAAAAAAAGAACTCTTTTTTACTTGACTCTCCCCTGCTTTTATTAGATGATGGGGATTTGAGTAAGAAAGTAGGAGAAACATGAGTATCTTAGATTTAACTGGGATCGCCCAACAATTTGGGGACAAGATCCTCTATGAAGATTTAGAATTACATTTAAACAAAGGGGAACATCTCGGCCTGATCGGACAAAATGGCGCAGGAAAAAGTACCTTGATTAAAATTATCACCGGTGAACAATTACCGGATGAAGGCACGATCGCTTGGCAAAAGAACATTCGCGTTGGCTATTTGGATCAGTATGTCGAAGTAGATCCGACGTTATCGATTCGAGCTTTTTTGAAGACTGCCTATGCCGCAGATTTTGAAAAAGAAGCCAGAATCGGCGAACTTTACATGGAATATAGTGAGTCACTGGATGATAAATTATTGGAAAAAGCTGGTCGGCTGCAAACCGAATTGGATCAAGGTGATTTCTATCAAATCGACACATTGATTGCAGAAATGAGCAGCGGTTTAGGGCTAGATGTGCTCGGTATGGACACACCACTGGAGGATTTAAGCGGCGGTCAGCGCTCAAAACTGATTTTAGCGAAATTACTTTTAGAAAAACCAGATGTCTTGATCCTCGATGAACCAACCAACCATTTGGATGATGAACACGTCACTTGGCTGAGTCAATTTTTACAAGATTTTGCCGGCACTTTTGTGGTGATCTCCCATGATCGCGACTTTTTAAATCAAATCACGACCCATATCGCTGACATCGAATTTGGAAAATTGACGAAATATACCGGAAATTTGACCAAAGCGTTAAAACAAAAGGAGCAGTTTCAAGAGACTTATCTGAAACAATATGCAGCTCAAAAACGCCAGATTGAAAAAACCGAAGCTTATATCCGCAAATACAAAGCCGGTTCCCGTTCAACGATGGCCAAAAGTCGCCAAAAGCAATTAGACAAAGTCGAACGTTTGACGCCGCCGTCATCCAATGCGGTCGCTCATTTTGAATTTCCTTACGCACCGATTGTGACAACACTCGCCTTAGAGACGACCGACTTGGTAATTGGTTATCAGCGACCGTTGTTGACACCCATCAATATCACCTTGCGCTACGGTGAAAAAGTCGCCATTCGTGGCTTTAACGGAATCGGAAAATCGACCTTGCTGAAGACCTTGATTGGTGCGATTCCTAAACTTTCCGGTGAATTTCATTTTCCGGCGAATACGAAAATCAATTATTTTGAACAAGACCTGCAATGGGAAAATCCTTATCAGACCCCACTGCAATATTTGAGTGACCATTTCCCCAAAGAAACGGTCAAAGACTTACGGAAACATTTAGCCAAAGCTGGACTACCGAATCAATTAGCGCAAGAACCTTTGAGCACTTTGAGCGGTGGCGAACAAACCAAAGTCAAGCTTTGTCAAATGACCATGCAAACAGGCAATCTGCTGATTTTGGATGAACCGACCAATCATATCGATCAAGCCACCAAGGACAGTTTACGAGAAAGTCTAGCCAATTTTGCTGGCACCGTCATTGTCGTTTCCCATGAGGAAGGTTTTTATCAAGATTGGACCGATCGCGTGATCGAAATCAGTCAATAAACTTCATTCAATTTTCTGCCCCACTACTTTGTCTAACACAGACGAAGTGGTGGGGCTTTTGCGATTTTAAGGCAGTGAATTGCCGCGATTAACGGTCGGCGATCATTCATTGATTTTTTTAACCAAAAGCGAAATTTAGGTAGTTTAACCGGATGTTTAGTTAATTTTCGGCCGACAGCAACCAAGCCTTTGACCCGTTGTCCGGCACTGGAAGCTAGGCGCAGTAAAAACTTCCGCCAGTCTTTTTTCGAAAAATAGGCTTCAAAATCGCGAAAATAATGGCGCAGTGTTTTGCTCAGCGGGCTCGTTAAAAAGATTTGATGGACCAAATCCGGCAACATTTTACTAAAATCTTCTCTCCCTAATTTATCCCGTACCTGCAACGCTACGAGGTAACGGATCGTCAGGTCTTCATCCTGAGATGCTTGATAATAGTCCGTTAACCGTTTTTCCAGCGTTTTACGCTTTAAACAAAATAGTTGCCGCGGTGTGAACCAAGCCTCAGTCATATCCTCCGTTCCCCTCCCTATTTTTGTTACCGCTTTCAATATAGGCTATTTCACTACTTTTGACAAATCCTGTTGTTTGATCCTTTCACATTGCTCACACGTGGTATTATCCTACTTTCTTCAGCGATTTATTTTTTTCACCCGCTGCTTCGGCAAAAAAATAATCAAATTTATTGTCGCTTTTTTTTTAGATTTTCCTGGAGCTCGGCTCTTTTCTCGCCATATCTTCAACTTTCGTGTAAATTAAAATTAACGGATATTAAATCAACCGAAGAGATTTTAGGCACGCCGAATCTTTTTCTTTTATTTTCCTGAATTTGGGTGTATGATGTCAACGTAGAAAAGTTTATAGAAAGGTGGGAATCTTTTGAGCTCAAGTAAACATCCCATTTTGAAACATACAAACGGACTTTCTTTAGAAGAAGTCAATGGTACTGTGGAAGTACCGAAAGGCAAAAATTTCTGGCGCACCTTGCTCGCCTATTCAGGACCTGGGGCACTCGTTGCCGTCGGCTATATGGACCCAGGAAATTGGTCCACCTCCATCACCGGCGGACAAAATTTCCAATATTTATTGATGTCGGTTATTTTACTATCTAGTTTGGTCGCCATGCTTTTGCAATATATGGCAGCTAAACTGGGAATCGTCACTCAAATGGACTTAGCTCAAGCAATTCGAGCCCGAACTAGTAAATCTTTAGGGATTGTCCTATGGATCTTGACCGAGTTGGCGATCATGGCGACGGATATCGCTGAGGTGATCGGAGCGGCGATCGCCTTGTATTTACTATTTGATATTCCATTAGTCATCGCCGTCTTCATCACTGTTTTTGATGTGCTGGTCCTCTTACTCTTGACTAAAATCGGTTTTCGAAAAATTGAAGCGATTGTTGTCTGTTTGATCTTCGTAATTCTCTTTGTATTTATTTATCAAGTGGCTTTATCTGATCCGAACTGGGGCGATGTCTTAAAAGGGTTCGTCCCCACCCATGAAACTTTTGCAAATACTCCAGCAATCGGCGGGCAAACCCCATTGACCGGAGCTTTAGGAATTATCGGCGCAACTGTGATGCCTCATAATTTATATCTTCATTCAGCGGTTTCACAAACACGCAAAATCAATCATGCCGACGAAGATGAAGTTGCCAATGCGGTTCGTTTTACTACTTGGGACTCCAACATCCAATTATCGATGGCTTTTATCGTTAATGCCTTGTTGTTAATTATGGGAGTCGCCGTCTTTAAAACCGGAACGGTCAAAGATCCTTCTTTCTTCGGATTGTATGAAGCTTTATCCAATCCGACGACCATGAGCAATGGGATCTTGATGAATGTTGCCAAAACGGGAACCTTGTCCACCCTATTCGCTGTCGCCTTATTAGCTTCCGGCCAAAACTCCACGATCACCGGAACATTGACGGGACAAGTCATCATGGAAGGCTTTATCCATATGAGGATGCCGATCTGGTTACGACGGTTAGTTACTCGGCTGATCTCCGTTGTCCCAGTCTTAATCTGTGTCTTGCTCTTTAGTGGAAAAAGTGTGATTGAAGAACACGAAGCTTTGAATAATCTAATGAATAATTCACAAGTCTTTTTAGCTTTCGCCCTACCTTTTTCAATGCTGCCTCTATTGATGATGACTAATAGTTCGGCTGAAATGGGCGAGCGGTTCAAAAACAAAAAGATCATCCAGTTACTTGGCTGGATCTCCGTAATCGGCTTGACTTATTTGAACTTGATTGGTTTACCTAGTCAAATCGAGGGATTCTTCGGTGATTCCCCTTCTGCGACTGAATTATTGACCGCCCACACGATCGCTTATATCTTAATCGCCGTTGTGTTGGCACTCTTAGCTTGGACGATCATTGAGCTCCATAAAGGAAATCAACGCGTCGCTGCGGCCGGAAAAGTTGAAGAAAAATTCGAAGAAGACTTATCAGAATAAACAAAACGTCACGCTGGTCCCAGTTGGTCAGCGTGACATTTTGTTTTCATTTAAAAATTGGATAACTATTTTCAAAATGGCACTATGAATTGATAAATGTTTGCACCTTTTTATAATCATTGAGGGCATAGAGCATTTTCCCAAAATCTTTATAGGTATTCTTGCACCCACTGTACTCGCCTACCCCATCCATCCCCTTCAGCAAGGAGTTCAGCACTACACTCGTGGAAATTTTCTTCGCTCCGTAAATAATTGACAGATTGGGATTTTCGTTTTTTAGCGTCCTGACCGCAGCCTTGATTTCTTTTTCGGTCAGATTGTCTTTTGCACCCACTTGATCGGTTTTCCATTTAATGATTTGAATTTGATTTAAAAGTTTCTTTTCCAGTTTTAAAGGATTCGTCACTCGTGCCAAAATAATGAAGCCTAACGCATTTGCCTCTTCAATGATTTTATCCAAAGCCGTTACTGTATTGGCTTGATCGATATCATCCAAGATTAAAACATCGGCACCATCTGTTTTGATTTTTTCCAACCGATTGCGCATCGAATCTTCATAAACAACCCCGACATGAATCCGATTTGTTGCTGCTTTAATTAAAGGAACGTCCGTTGGCCTGGCAGTAAAAATTGCATCTAAATTTAATTGCGCTATTTTTTGATCAATTGGAATTACGTTATTTACCGCATCTGTCCCTCTCCATAACACCTCTGAATTGACACAATAAAACGGAATCTGCAAACTCTTCTTTTTCATACTGTTTACTCTCCTTTAAATTTTAGTGAAAAAAATCACAAATCGAGCTAAAAAAATATAAGACCTTTCCAAAACAATCTGTCGCTCAAAAATAACCTGTCTGATTTAATTCAGTATTATCCCATAGAACGGATGACCTGTCAAACGAAATTGTGAATTATCGAACATTATTTTTTACAGAAAAAATTCTCTAAGCTTCCTTTTTAGTGAAAAGAAATTTTCTGTTCTTCAACTTATTTTTTTTGCCATTTTAAAATCGTACAGTTATACAAGCAAGCTACTTTAACTCGAGAAACCATCAGCCACCCTACCAAAAAACTGCGCTATTATCGTATTTATTTGGGTGAAATATAATTTCAAATGGACACGATCAGTTCTTTGACTTTAAGTATCCCGAAAAAATTTACTTGACCAGACCCGCTCTTAGCGATATTTTACTTGAACGATGCGCAAAAAAATAGTTTTGAATGATTCTTCATCACGAAAATTTTTTTCTTTTTCGCTAAAAATAGTTTACTTTTTCACAAGATAAAGGTATATTGTACTTGAATGTAAAAACGACCAAAAAGGAGTTTTAGCCATGACAGCTCATTTTGATTCGACCGAACAGACTCTCGTTATCATCAAACCCGACGGTGTCCAAAGAAAACTAGTCGGACGGATTATCCAACGCTTCGAAGACCGCGGATTAACCATCAAAAAGATGTATCAAACCATGTTAGAACCAAAAAAGGTGCAAGAACACTATGATCATCTCAAAGAGCGCGACTTTTTCCCAGCACTGATCGATTATATGACTTCTGGCCCAGTCGTTGTCATTATATTAGAGAATAAGGATGTTATTCAAATCGTTCGCAGTATGATTGGCGCGACCAATCCCCTGTCAGCCGCTCCCGGAACCATACGTGGTGATTTTGCTGTTAGTACCACTGAAAATGTTATTCACGCCTCTGATTCTGAAGAAGCGGCCGCAGTAGAAATCCAACGCTTTTTCCACGAACAATAGCGCAAAGACGCCACTAAGAAAGCCTGGTGGTCTACGCCGGGTCCCCCCGTGACGGGCGCTCGTTTATCAAGCGGAAATTCAACCTGCTTTTTACTTTGGGGGAGACCAATTAATCGCCGCCTTTTTCGCCTGAGAAAATAATTGGCGATAGCTTAATTGATAGCTCTTCCCGTCCTTAATAAAATGTGTGCCACATTGCCGAAATTCAAAAGGGACTCCTTGCGCAATCGCTTCAGCACGTATTTTCAAGATCCAATCATAATTCAACGGTCGAGCCTGTCGATGGTATTCCCCACCTGCCATCACCCGTTCGATTCCATTCAAATACTCCCCAATGGTAATTTCTTCCAATAACGGCTGACAAATAATGTTTTTATGTTTGATCGGCAACTCTTGTAAAAGTGACAAGCGTTGATCGGCCCGCGTCTGATTTTCCACCGAAACACCGATGGTCACGTTCTCGTAGCCCGCACCCCAATCGGCGGGCAGTACGGCGGATAAGCGTTCGAGCCGTTTGGTTAAAAAGACAAACATCAAGTCCGGCCGTTCTTTGATCATTTGCCAACACTCAGCCCGCCAAATATCGGCTTCCGCCAGCAAAAAATCACTGGAAAAGCAAACATAGACCGTCTGCCCGCCCTTCATCCGATAACCGGTTTTCGTTTTTTCAACGGGGGCCGCAAACTGCGCCGTTTTTTCAATCTGACTGGTGTCGATCTTGCGTTTTTTATCGCCTTCATGAATGAAACAATATTTGCAGCCTTCGCTAATGCGGCGACACCCCCGCCAAGGATTCCAAAAAGCCATCTTCCCACCTACTTTTTTCTTCTATTTTAACAAATTTTACTAAAAGGATTCGAGCGCTACCATTATCAGAGCAATAATCGTAAAAAAATGCTAAAATTAGGCGACAAATGCTTTGCAAAGGAAGTGATTTTTTGGAAGAATACCGCGGCTTATTAGAAAAAACCATCCTATTACAAGAAAAGCCGATTATGATGTCCTTACTGATTATGAGTGATGGCGAGGAAAAAACCGAAGTCTTGATCAAAGACCGTTATCTCTCCAGTTATGTCTTTCGCCTACCCGCTAATAAATACATGATCCATATTGCCGGCCGGCGCAATAAACGCAATCAGCTAGTCGCCAAACATTTTGAAATTATGAATCCTGATGAATATATCAAGATTATTGGCGCCCCAGAATAAAGAATTTTATGAATTAGAAGAGGAGCAAATCCCTTGTCCAAGAAATCTAAACTAGTTGTCACGATCCTGATTGTGGCAGCTAGTTTCGCTGTTTACAGCTTACAAAAACAACCTGATGCCCCCAAAAAAACGACGCCCACCACCAGTCAAACCCAAAAACAAACGGGTTCGAGCGTGTCACAAGCCGATTTAGCCGCGCTTACTTATAACGGGACGCAAACGATTGAAATCAATCAAAATCAGCCGACCTTTTCAAAAGAAGACCTGAAAACGACTAACGGACCTTGGGAAACGTACGGAGCGTTGGATCATTTAAATCGGGCGACAGGAGCAGAAGCCTTATTGAACCAAAAATTGATGCCGACTGAAAAACGGGGCGAAATCGCCAGCGTCACCCCGACTGGCTGGCACAATAAAAAAATCAACGGTCAGTACCTTTACAATCGCTCGCATTTGATTGGTTACCAACTGACGGGCGAAAATGCCAATTGGAAAAACTTGATCACCGGCACGCGTCAATTAAATAGTCCAGAGATGTTACGTTTTGAAATGGATGTCCGCTACTACCTAGAAAAAAGTCCAAAAAATTATGTTCGCTACTCCGTTGTTCCGGTTTTTCGTGGCGATGAATTGCTGGCCCGCGGAGTCCATATGATGGCCCAATCAATCAACAACGATGCCGTCAAGTTCAACGTCTACATCTTCAACGTCCAAAAGGGCGTCACGCTAAACTATGCGGATGGCACTAGTCAGATTGAAAAAACAACGCAGTCCACTCCTTCAAGCAGTCCCGCCAGCGCCAAAGAATACGTGGACAGCAATGGCAACGGGTTGATCAAAGGGTCAAAAAGCGGCGTCTATCACCTGCCCGGCAGCAAGTACTACGATCAGACGACCAATCCCAAAGCCTGGTTCAAGACGATCGAAGAAGCTAAAAAAGCTGGCTATCGACCAGCCAAATAAATTTGAAAAAAATTCTCATTCCTAGTTTACAGTTATATTTCTTACGTTACAATAACGTTACAAAAGATAAAGGAGTGAGTTTTTTGAAAAAAACAATTTTTGCTTTCTTACTATTATTTTTATTCCCAATGAGTGTACAGGCCGAATCTTCAAATGCAGAATTAACTCATGAATCGAGCCTCACTATTACCGAACAAACTAGTTCAAGTGCAAGTTTCGTTGAGAACAGCACAGTGGCAACGACTGACTCCGATGATTCTGCTGCAACCAGCGAAACTGAAAACAGCGAACTTAGTAATCTCCAAAAAGCTCAAGATACTACCATCGATCAAATCGAAAAAGAAACTGGTATTAAAAAAAGTAATGATCCAATCGATAATGAACAAGACCCTGAAAAAATTCGTACACTGTTGAAAGATCCGTCAATGGCCAGCATCCTTTCACCTAGCGAAGTCGACAGCTATTCGGATCAGCAGTTGCTGAATGCGATGCTCCTTTGTCAACGCATCAGTGCCGATACTTATGGATTAGATGTCAGCGGCTATGCCCGCATCCTACAAGCCTTATATAAAGACCACACTTTATCTTGGGACAACATTCAAAATATTATCAATTATGATCCCCATTATTATACGAATGCCCTTGAGATGGTGGATAAAATCGACAGTCTGCAAGCTTATCTAGCGGCCCTTTATCCTAGTAACAGTTCCTTTATGGCGATTCGTCAAATGAGCAATCAAGAGTTAACCAATGTCTTGAAACATATCTCGCCGCTCCAAGAAGAAATGATCGCCACTCAAGGGAATTTTTTCCCAGGCATCATCGCTTGGATTGCTCGCTATGCTAATGACGATGACGTACGTAGCGGTGGCACTGTCCCAACGAATCCTAGTACAACTGAAACCACTTCAACTTCTACCAGCTGGAGTTCAACTACTGCATCAACAACCGCAGAAAGTGCTGAAAACAGCGTTCCTGCTAAGAGTGATCCCAATAAACAGGAGGATAAAATCTTAGGCATCCTTCCTCGGACCGGCGAAGAAAGAAGAACTTGGCTGACTGTCGCTGGCGTCCTTCTCTTGGTTCTGATCGCATTTATCATGATTCGTCGCAATCGTAAAAAATAAAGATCAGTGAGCGAAAAATCGCTCACTGATCTTTTTTATTGATTCTTTGCTTGGTAAGATTGCCAATCTGCTTCAAATTGGGCGATCCCATTGGTAGTTAAGGGATGGCTCCACAATTTTTCAAAAAGTGTTCCCGGAATCGTCGCAATATCTGAACCTGCTAAAGCAGCCGCCTCCACGTGTCCTAAATTTCGGATGCTGGCGGCGATAATCTCTGTTTTAAAGTCATAGTTATCAAAAATCACTCTAAGATCACTGACTAATTGAATCCCATCTGATGCGATATCATCGAGCCGGCCTAAGAACGGGCTGACGTAGGTCGCTCCGGCTTTAGCGGCCATCAAGCCTTGTGCCGCCGAAAAGATCAAGGTCACATTGGTTTTGATCCCTTCTTTTGCGATCGTATGGACGGCTTTCAGACCCGCTTCGGTCATCGGAATTTTCACTACGATGTTTTCCGCCCATTGATGAATCACTCGAGCTTCGCGAATCATTCCTTCACTGTCTAATGAGGTGACTTCAGCACTGACGGGACCCTCAACTAAGTCACAGATCTCTTTAATGACGGTTTCAAAGTCTTTGCCTTCTTTTGCGATGATAGTGGGATTGGTTGTCACACCATCCACCAAACCAAGTTGATTGATCCGTTCGATTTCTTCCATGTTCGCGGTATCTAGAAAAAATTTCATTATTTCCTCCTATCATTGATTTCCTCGACTGCAACCTGACAATTGACATAAGCGGAAAAAGAAAACGCTTTCTATTGACAAGCCTATACCACTCACCCACTTTCTTCAATAGCTAAATTCATTGTGACAGTTTTGTTAGTTTCATCTCAGCCCCTCGCCCGATTTTTATCCGTCCTTGACTTGCTAAGCTAGTGCTAATAAATTAGAAAGGAAAAACATTCAACTATGCTTAGAAAATTAATTTACGGAATCATTTATGGGGTGGCTGGAATTTTTATTTTACTTTTTGGTGCAGCACTATATTCCAAACAGTCACCGGGGGAAGTCGCTGATCTTTTGGATCAATACAATCCTATTGTCCCTAAAAGTGAGCTTTACGTAAAAACCACAACGCCTCAATCGATAAACGAGAAGGGGACCGCCCTCTACCAGCAAACGGCCGCTAATAAAGATGGCAAAACCCAAAAGGTCCAATTCAATGATTTTAACGGCTTCACTAATTCGAAAAAAAAGCGCTATTTGAAACTAATTATCAAAGGTCATCATGTAGAAGCTTATGAAGACGTAGCCCGTAGTCAAGTTCCCGAAAAAGCGTTGAAGAAACTTGATAGCCGTTAACCAACGAGGTTGTGACAAGGGTAGCTTATTTCAAAAGAAGCTCCTTTTGAAACACTATTTATTCGGAATAAGGAGGTGTGACAAGCTTTTTGTCACACCTCCTTATTTTGGGATAGCCTTTTTTGAAATTAGTAGCACTAAGAGGGGTTAAAGAAAATCCGCCTTAAGTCTGATAGTCCTCCTATACTATGTAATGTATAGTATTACGTATAGAGAGGTGTTTGTGATGGACAGTCAATTAAAAAAAGGCCTGATCGAGTATTGTGTGTTGGCTTCCCTTGTGGAAAAAGATTCTTATGGCTATCAAATCGTCAAGGAGATCGATTCCCAGCTTGAGCTGACCGAGTCGACTCTTTATCCCATCCTCAAACGGCTAGAAACAAATGAAAAAGTTGCGACGTATTCAAAAATCCACAATGGCCGCTTGCGCAAATATTATCACCTAACAGAATTAGGTTTTGCCAGTATCCAACAATTTTTACACGAATGGAACGACGTCGAAGCGATCCACCAGTATATCAAAAGGAGTGTTGCAAAATGAATCGCGTAGAATTTATTAAGGAATTAAGCAATTATTTGGCTTATGAAGTCCGCCCTAGCGAAGTCCACCGCTTGATTGAGTATTACGATGAAATGATTTTAGATTTAATGGAAGACGGTTATTCGGAAAAAGCGGCCGTCGCGAAACTAGGAGATCCTCAGCAGTTGGCTTATGAAGCCGCTGGGATTCCCACCGAGGTCAAGGTCCCCCGCCGTTTTAATTGGTTGTGGATCAGCTTGCTGATTTTAGGCTTTCCTTTATGGGGCAGTCTAGCACTGGCGGCATTTCTCGTACTGTTGAGTATCGACATCATAATCTGGTGTATCCCCTTCACCGGTGCTTGCATCGCTGGCGGAACAATCATCGGTGGTGCTGTCGCGGCTTTCACCAGCCCTTTTGTCCTGTTTGATTCCATTTTTATGGGTGTGACTCAGTTTGGTATGGGGTTGTTTCTGTTCGGCTTCGGTCTATTATGCATGTGGTTGACTTATAAATTCAGTGCAGTCTTTATCAATCTGCATCGCAGCTTGATGGGCATCATTCGGCGCAATATTTTCCAACGAAAGGTGGTCCAAGTATGAAAACAAAATTACTCGTTCCAAAACTAGCCACGTATTTGCTTGGTGCTGGAATCTTGATCATGCTGCTGGGCTATGCCCTCTCTGGTTTTTCACCGGAGCGCTACCGCATGAGCTATGATGACCACCATTGGTATAATGTCGTCAATTTTCATAGCGATGATTAAATAAAAGTGGAGGGACAAGAATTTTGTCTCTCCACTTTTTTCGAATATACGAAATTTTTTGCACAAAAAACAAAGCTTTATTTAGAAAAATCAGCAAGCGAGTCTTCTCCGGCATGTTAAAATAGAATAAAAAACAGAGAGGATGGCCTTTCATGAGTAATGGTCTGAAAAAGCAAGATTATTCTTTTCGCAATTTACGCGGAGCAAATTTCCATGATCTGACCTTTGAAGGCGTTGATTTTTCCAATGCCGATTTATCTGAAGCAAATTTAGATAACTGCCTGTGTATCGATTGTGATTTTTCCGAGGCACAGTTAAAAAATGCTTCATTAAAAGGAACCGATTTTCAAGGCTGTAGTTTGCGCGGGGCGGATATTTCTGGCGCCAACTTATATTTTGCGCTACTGGAACAGGCTGACTTGACCGATATTATCTACGATGAAACCACCCAATATTTCGAACTTCACTGTCCTCAAGAAGGAGCGTTTATCGGTTATAAAAAATGTTTTGATTTTCGAATCGTGCAATTACTGATCCCAGCAGATGCCCGTAGAACTTCCGCCACCAATACCTGCTGCCGCTGTGATAAAGCTAAAGTATTGACTATCAAGGATATGCATACGAATGAAGATTACGAGGAAGCCGTTGCTTATGTCGATGGGGATTTCATTTATCGCGTAGGTGAATGGGTCGTTGCTGATAATTTCAACCCTAATCGTTGGGCGGATTCCACTGGTGGAATTCATTTTTGGCTAACGCGAAAAGAAGCTGAAGGCTATTTGTAAACTTCGCAAAAAATAGGTGTGATCAAATCTTGATCACACCTATTTTATTCTGGCAAATCATTCTGTTTCCCCTTCTTATTCGCTTGAAAATAATCCAGCGTTACCCCTTTCAGATCGGTTAAACGCAATATTTCATTTAAAGAAGCAAATTCCTCATAAAGCTTCTGCTGCTCTTCATCCAGTTGGTAAACTGCGACGCGACCAAAAATTAGTGGCGCGGCGAACATTTTAGCTGCCACAACTTGATGGACCCCTGCCCCTTGCAAGATATAACCATCCTCTTCTTGGTAATAATGAAAATTCAGCGGCATCAAAGCTTCTGCCAACGCTCGGTCGCCATACGCGGCTTGTTGGCTTGTAAGGCCACGCTCTTCCAACGCCTTTAACTGTTCCTCACTCTTTGCAAGATCGCTCCCGGCGGTCTTGCCCATAAAAAAATCATAGACCGAAGTGCCAGCAAGCTCCAAATCGCTGTTTACCGCCAGGATTTTAGGAACTGGAATAACTTGATCGGATTCTTCGGTCGCTTCAATGGGCTTATAATAATTTTCTACCGCAAGATCTTGAAAAAAAATTCTTTTTTGTTGTTGAATGTGAGCTAGTGGAAGCCCTGCTTGCAACATTCGTTCTATCGCACTATTTTCAAAATCAGTCTTCATAGCAAGCTCCTTTCAGTGTGCCTTCCCTTGTTTCAGCTTCGCCAACAGTCCCTCTTAGTCAATCGACTCCCAGCCAGCATTTGTAAAAAGGCACAAACGATTTTTCTTGTATGACTTGTTTACTAGTAGGTCCAATCTTCCTAAAGGTCTGAATCAGGTTCAGTTTGCTTATTGATTGAAATCATTAGACCAAACTTTCTTGTTCTAGCTCCCAATAATACAAAATTCCGGGTGATTGCTTCGACTCTTCCGTTTCTGCTACAAATTGCTGAAGTTCTGCTTCATTATAGCCAATTTGTAAGTTGACGCCATCTGTAATGATCGGTCGCTTCAACAACCCAGGATTATCAGTAATCACTTCGGTCAGTTCTTCAAGGGATAGCTCATTAAAATCAATGGTGAATTTATGGTAGACCTTGGAGCGAGTGGCGATTATTTCTTCTGTACCGGTCTCTGTTAAAGCCAAAAGATCTGCCAAATCTTGTTGCGCTAGCGGGTTGATTATTATGTCTCTTGCTTCAAAATTTACTTCTTGTGCTTCTAACCACGCCTGCGCTTTCCTACATGAATTACAACTAGCCGAGCCATAAAGTTTTATCATTTTTAAAAACACCTTTCGTCAAGTTTTCTTTTTAAATACGGTTTGTTATTCTACAATTCTTACGATACAGTACTTATCATTTTTTGTTAATCTAATTTTAAAAAAGCACCATTCAACGCTAGTCAAAATTCGCTGTTTTTTTCTTTTTTTATAACGAATGCAATACGAAAGAAGGGATAAATCCCAGTCATAGTCCTTAATAGAGATCATTTTGATAACAACCTCTCACTCATCGTCTCCTCATGAATCAAATATTTCTTTAAGAAGTAAAAAGATGATTTTTATAATAATTATTTGTTGGATCATAAATATTAATTAATAAAAAAATCAGAAAATTCCCTGAGCAGAACTGAGCGAAGCAATATTTTTTGACATTTCTTCATTGAAATTGGTCAGCTGATTCATTAGCCGCTTGCTTTTTTAAAGGGAACAGGTAAACTAAACTCGAGCATAAAAACACATGACGGTTGGTAGTCCGTCGCATGAAAATGTCAGTAACCTGCCCTCCCCGGGTTGTCCCTTGCTTAGATTAAAAATTAGGGAGGTGTCATTATGAAGTTAACGGTTTACTTCGATGGCAGTTTTTGGTGTGGCTTAGTCGAAACTGAAGACGATGGTCATTACCAAGTAATCCGATATGTTTTTGGAGCTGAGCCAAAGGATGCGGATCTTTTCTTATTCATCACACAGCACTTGCCGCGCTTATTAGCACAAGCTGGGACGGTCTCTGCCAAGCCGCAGACTAAAAAATGCGGAAATCCAAAACGGATGCAGCGCTTGATCAATCGACAAAAACGGCAACCAGCCGTATCGACTAAGGCACAACTTGCTATTAGCGAATTACGAGATCAGTCAAAAACGGCGAACCAAACGCACCGACGGCAAAGAAAAGCTGCCTATGCTAAAGCCCGCTTTCAACAAAAGCAGGCTAAAAAACGAGAAAAACATAAAGGACATTAAACGGTTTCCGGACTCTTCGCTGTTTGGCGGATCGTTCCTGAAACCAGTAAAAAAAAAATACAGCCGTGGCTGTATTTTTTTTACTTTATTTTCGTCCAATCAACAGAATAGTCGACCGTGATCTTATCACTGACAAAATAATTATCGTCTCCCTGAGGCAGGCGCCAATTCACACTGACACATCCTGGTCGACGGTACTGTTGATCACTTTCATAATTTTCATAAAGAACGAACCACGGAACCAACGAAGTCCCCTTTCCGTTTTCATCCATGTAACGATCCTTAGTATCAAAACGAATGATGTCACCCGAATCATCGAAAGTAAACCGTCCCTTGGCACTCACGCCGTTCCACGTAATCTTCCCTTCAATCGTTCGCTCATCCAATGTACGCCAACTTACATATGTTTGTAAAAATAAACTCGGTAAAAATACTGCATCGGCTAATGCGGTGATCAGCTGGCCTTGATCCATCTCAGGACCGGTCGAGTGAAACAACGGAAACCATTTAGCTAACACACCGATCATTGCACCGCGCCCATCCTGAACACTGTCTCTCACCTGAACAGGCAAACCAAACAGCCGCGCCTGTAAAAACGCGTAGCGATCTGGCCGATCGACAAAGTTAACTTGCCGAAAATCAATTGAGATTGGCTCTTTGTCCGGTGCCATCCGAAATTTGGTATGTTCAAAGCGGACATACATATTGCTCATCAGCGGTTGATTGACATAGCCGTTTTTCTTAAGATACTTTTTCAAAAGCGGTGGCAGCTCCGCAATCGCTGCTTCCGTGATCAATGCTGGTTGAACCGACGATGATTGAGACTGAAAAGACAGTTCAACATCGGTTAAAAACTTCGTCCAGGCCGGTCCGCCCGGCAAAATAAGATAAATGACGATCAAAACAAAAACGATCATAAAACACCAAAGCAGCATGTTCATCCTCCTCACAAATCATTTCTATCATTCATCTCCACTATACATGAAATCAAGCAACTAATCCTCCGACCAAGGGCGGAGTTGCCCCTGACACTTCCTGCTGAAAAAGTCAGCCCGCTATTTTTAATACAACGTTGACTTAAATGATACTATGTTGTATTATTCTTTTGGAAACGTTTCAATCTAATAAAGAAAGAGTGAATTTTATGAAAAAAAAATCAGTAATTATCAGTACAGACCCGGGAATTGACGATGCCGTTGCAATTGCTTTGGCTCTTTTCAGCGAACAACTTGATGTGAAGCTGATCTGTCCTATTTTTGGGAATGTAAGTTTAGAAAATACTAAAATAAATACCGAAAAATTACTTACGCTTTATAAAAAGTCTCCTCGTGTTGTATTAGGCAGTCATCAACCACTGTTAAGAAAATCGATCAATGCCAGCAATGTCCATGGTAAAACTGGGATGGACGGATATGCTTTCCCTGAACCTGTACTTTCAGTCGACCAATCAGTGACTGCTGCTGCTGCAATGCACGAAGTCGTTGTCCAGTCAGAAGATAAGACAACTCTGATCGGTATTGGCCCTTTAACTGATATCGCTTTATTTATCCATCAATACCCACAAGACTTTGAAAAAATTGAACAAATCGTTGTCATGGGCGGGAGTTTAGGTAGAGGGAATTACGGCGTATTGTCCGAGTTTAATTTTGCCGCTGATCCAGAGGCTGCTAAAATCGTTTTTGATAGCGGCATCCCAATCCAAGTTGCCCCGATGGAAGTTGGTCGTCAAGCCAAAGTAATGCCTGCCGTTTCCGAAAAAATCAACGATCTAGGAACGATTGGTGAGATGTTCTATCAGCTATTTTCAAAATACCGCGGAGGCAGCTTCGCTTCAGGTTTAAGTATGTATGATGCCTTAGCGATTGGATTAGTTTTGAATCCAGCAATGTTTGAGATTGTTTCAACAAGAGTCGAGATCGAAACGACAGGTTTACTGACTGCGGGCGCATCGCTGATCGATCTAAAAGGCTACTTGAATCTTTCTGCCAATGCCGAAGTAGCTATCAGTGTAGATCCTGAACAATTTGAAGAATGGTTTATCGAATCCATTGCTAAAACAAGATAAGGAAAGAGTGGTTGAATAATATGAATGTTTTATTAACTTGTATCGTTGGTATACTAGCTGTTGGAATTCTTGTTTATATGTTATTGAAAAAAAACGATATTAAGATGACTTTACTGATTTTGGGTGTCATCCTCATGTATATCGCCCTTATGATGGGAAGAAAACTTGAAATAAGTGAAACAACCGGTGCACTTTTACTCGATCCCTTTCAAGTAATCGTAGATCAATTCACCAATACCTTGGTCGGTCCTGGGTTTGTCATCCTGATTTTAGGCGGTTACAGCGCTTATATGAACCACATTGGCGCAAATAAAGTCACCGTGCAGGCTTTAACAAAACCAATCGCAAAAATAAAGTCGATCTATATTCTAATCCCAATTGTTTTCTTGATTGGAAACTTATTGTCTTTAGTTATTCCAAGTGCTTCTAATTTAGCGATTATTTTATTAGCCACGCTCTATCCAGTTTTACGGACAGCTGGTATGTCTCGCTTAAGCGCAGCGGCCATCATCGGAACTTCCGCTACGATCGTGCCCACACCTTTAGGTTCAGACAACGTGGCGATTGCTTCATTATTAAATGTAAACGTTACAGACTACGTCTTCAAAAGCCATGCCATTGTTTCAATTCCTACTCTTTTAGCAATTGCGCTCGTTCATTATTTCTGGCAAAAACATGAAGATCTGAAGCAAAAGGAAACTCTGAGTTATGCAGAAGAAATCGCCGGAAATGACGGAAATGAAGCAAAAGCAGATACTGAAACTACGTATTCTGGTTTTCAAGCCTTTGTCTACGGGATATTGCCTCTACTACCAATCATTTTATTACTGATTGTTTTTGTATTGAACCTGGTTCTTGGAACTACATTGAATATCAGCGTACAAGTAGTCAGCCTGATCAGTTTCATTATCGCTGTACTTGTCGAATTTGTGACTCGACGCTCCGTCAATTCCGTTTTAAAAGAAACAAGCTATTTCTTTGATGGAATGGGTAGTGTCATGAGCATCGTGGCTTTATTAGTTTCTGCACAAGTCTTTGTCCAAGGACTTACATCAATCGGTATCATCGAATTGGTTCAGAAAACAATGGAAAATATCAATGGTGCCGGAATTCTACTACCAGTTATCATGGTGGCCTTTACAGCAGTAATCGTTTTGCTTAGCGGAAGTGGAACCGCACTGCTTTTTGCAATGATTCCATTAATGATTCCGCTTTCGAAAGCTGCTGGAATTGATCCTGTCGCTTTGTCGATTCCTATGCAGTTATCTGGTAATCTTTTGAGAGCCGTTTCTCCAGTCGCAGCGGTAATACTAATTGTCGCCGGGACAACAAAACTGTCTCCGATGCAAATCGTTCGCAGAACGTCAGTGCCAATGATCTTCGGCGTGATCCTTTCATTAGTGCTCTCATTGCTTCTTTTTCAATAGTGACAATGATTTATTGCAGACGAACAGCCAAACTCAGTGATTATCCCCATATTATGGCTTTGATCGCTGACGGAAAGAAACAAATGGACAAAGCGGGTATTACTCAATGGGATACCTCCTACCCGAATAAGAAAATCATTCGACAAGATATCCAGCAGAAACATTTGTTAATTTACGGTATGCACTATGAAGCCAGTGTTGCCTTCTCAAAAAATAAAAAAACCGGTTTTATCCAACGTCTAGTTGTCAGCTCGCAACATCAAAGAAGCGGAATTGCCCGATTTATTTTGTCAGATATCATTCATGAAGAAAAACAAAAGAGTGAGTTATTGCAATTAAAAATAAGCACAAATCATTCTAACCTCCCGATGCAACATTTATTGTCCAGTCTAAACTTTATTTCTTACAGAACATATACGATGCCTGGTCGTGAACATTTCGGTTCCTTTATTGAATTTATCTATCCAATCTGATTATGATACAATGCAACTATATTGATTTTACGAGGAATGGTGATAAAGATGCATCGTACGCCAAAATATGTTCAAGTTTACAACCAAATTTTACTGATGATCAAACGATCGCAATTTGCTCCCGGTTCAAAATTACCTTCTGAGGAACAATTAACGAATGATTTCAATGTCAGCCGCGTGACCCTGCGGACCGCCTTGTCTCTTTTGAAGGAAGACGGTATCATCAGTAGCATTCATGGTCAAGGACATTTTGTCAATCTTTCAGAAACGCAAAAAAATGATCAGGGGATCCGGGCCTTGGGGTGTCCGATTTTAGATAGTTTAACTATTCCGATCGAACAGATCACTCAAAAGGATGCATATTATTTTAAAAATCCTAGTAGTGTGTTTACAGATAAGCTATTTGAAGTGAAGGATATCTCCTACTTTACATTGAACGTTTGGTATAAACTCGCTGAAGAAAATGTTGCGAATATTTTTTCAATCTTACTACCCGAAACAATTAAAACATTCGGCTTGGACTTGGAAGACAAAGAACAGATTATCCAGTTTTTGGAAAAAGATATTTATCGAGAAGTAGCCAACTCTAAACTGACGATCAGCATCTCCTCAAGAAAGCCGGATAGCTTCAGACGGGAGTTTTCCGAAGACGAGACATTAGTGCTAATGACCGAAAATCTCTATACGACGAATGGAAAAGTCTTGGCGCAAAACAAGTATTACATCGCTGAAAACTTTTTTAGAACTTCTTTGGTTCGCTACCAGACCAGTCATTAAATGCGCTATAATAAAAAAGGATCACTCATTTTCTAGTATGAAAGAGTGATCCTTTTTTGGCTTATAGAAAAGCATAATCCGTAAACAATAAAGCTCAGATGTTTGCTGCCCTCACTGCTCTTCTTTCAAGCTGCTTGTTAATAATCTCCATAGAAAAAAGCGTGACAGAAACTTGTCACGCTTTTTCGAACAAATGATATTCAGCAGGAGCTACTGTTTCAACGGCTTATTCGTTATAACTTAAAACTTTTCGACTATTCAACGGCTGGCAGAGCCGTTTGTTTCTACCGTGAATAGCGATAAAGCGGGCAAGTTGTTTTTCTGAAACCGTCAAGCTCGTCTGCAGCACATACCACTCCACTCCTTCAGTCAAAGGCGGCGTCGTCAATGACCCGATATAATGGTAGTAACTTTTATTTTCAGGGAGTAGACAGGCCAGCGAACAAACACCGTCTCCTTGTTGCTCATACTGCTTTAAGACTTGTTCAAAGTCCGGATTAGCGGCACCGATCTGATAAAACACGCCGATCACTGCCTGCTGACCATTTGGGGCTTGAAATAAAAAATGACCTTCTAAAGGAAAAGTTTGACCATCTAGCTGATGCTCAGAATCCGTATGAAAATGCATTTGCACAAATTGAAAACAGCGATTATTCAGATAGGCTTCTCCGGCTCCTAAGAGCTGCAGATTCTGACCGTTGTTAAAAAAAGTGGCCGGTGTCGTTGAAAAATTCACCTGAATATTGCTCAGGTGAGCATCGGTCTCAATTTGGCTCGTTTCAATATCAATCGGTGATTGACGCTGGCCCTCTTGGCGCAACCACTCGGCTTGACGACAATAATCAATCAGAAATTCTGCTTTCATATAATCCCTCAATTACCTAAAATTTTTACAATGATATCATTTTCCGGAAATTTTTTCCATCCATTTGCAAATATCACGAAAAACTGTTGGTTTTTGAGTTTCATTCAAGAGCTCATGGCGCGCACCTTCGTAGAGTTTGACCGTCACCTGTTGCACGCCCGCTCCTTGGTAGGCGGCGGCTGCCTTCAGCACGCCTTTGCCGAATTCCCCGACTGGATCATCGCTGCCGGATAAAAATAACAGCGGTAGTTCTTTGGAGACTTGTTGGAGTAACACTGGGTCTTGTGTGCGAATAATTTGTGAAAATAACTCCTGATAACCACTTAAGGTAAATAAAAAGCCGCAAGCCGGGTCCGCCAGATAATTGTCGACTTCTTGTGACAGACTGACCAACCAATCTTTATCCGTTCGTTGGGGAGAAAACTTACGATTCATCCTACCAAAAGCCAGGCGATCGATCAGCCAGCTAGGATGTTTTTCTCCTTGGATCTTACTTAGTCCTTTAGCAACGCTTCGACCAACACGCGTCAGCCAGGCCGGCTGCTGACCGGTACCGACTAAAATGGCGCCACTAATCTCTGCGCCGTATTCTGTTAAATAATTCCGTAAAACAAATGAACCCATGCTATGACCCAAGACTAAAAAAGGAATGTCCGGGTAGTTTTTCTTACCCCACTGTGTCACTTGGTACAAATCGCGCACTAAGCCATTTTCAGTCTGGGAATCGTGGAAATAACCCGCCGGTTGCTGATGCATCGAAGCACCATGCCCTAGATGATCGTGGCCGATCACTGCGATTTGCTGCTGATTCAAATATTCAGCAAAACCAGCGTAGCGTAAGAGATGCTCCGCCATCCCGTGGGTGATTTGCAACACGGCCCACGGTTTTTCACACGGCCAGTGATAACCTTGCAGCCGCGTTTTTCGATCGACAGAAAGTAAATCAAATCGTTTCAACCTGTTCGCTTCCTTTCTCGTTTATTTGCTAATTTGGAGTCTTTACGAAAATTTCCAACTTAAGTTGGAGGTCCTTTTCTTGAAAAATGCTACACTAGTATCAAGGGAGTGATGAAATATGTCTTGTATCGGAAATTTAATCTGGTTGATTTTTGGTGGTCTAATCGGCGGATTGACTTGGTGTTTGGCCGGTTTATTATGGTGTCTCACGATTATCGGCATTCCCATAGGGTTACAGTGCTTTAAATTTGCCAGCTTGAGTTTTGCGCCCTTTGGAAAAGAGATCGTCTACTCAACAACGGGCATAAATTTTATTGTCAATCTGATTTGGCTGATCGTCTCTGGAATCCCCTTAGCTTTGGGGCATCTGATTAGTGCCTTGCTGCTTTGTCTGACCATCGTCGGGATTCCTTTTGCTGCCCAATCCTTAAAGCTTGCGCAATTAGCCCTAATACCTTTTGGCGCCCAAATCATTTCAAAACGCTACTGATGCTCGTAAAAAAAGAGGAAGGACAATGTCTTCCTCTTTTGCTTATCCAAAAATCAAGTAAATCAAACCCACAATAATCAATGCCAGATTCAAGGTCACTTGGATATTCACCATTAACGGAGTGATCTGCTTTTTCTTGCGGCGGGCCAGACTAAGAAAGACATTGTATGCCCCCACCAAAATAATAAAGATTACTAACGCGATTAAAAACAAAAAGCCACTTCCCTTTTTGTTTTTAGTGTAACGTGAATAGTCTTGCAAGTAAAGTCAAAAAAAGCTAATCTAATTGTTTGAAAAAATCCCGCAGCTCAGCCTTCCGACGCTCACTTAATTCTCGCTTAGGAATATCTTGAATCGCACCTTCTAAGCCATACAATAGATGTAAACAAGCCCCATCATCAACTAAATGGCGGATCTTTAAAAAGGCCGCCTCCGTACCTAGCTCACGCAATTGAGCGGGTTCCACGATCCCTACTTCTGCCAATTTCCCTTCATTTACCACACCAATATTTTTCATTTCTGAAATTCTCATTGCCGACTCCTTTTAGATCTATTATACCCTATAATGTAAGCGGAAACGATATTTTCATAAAAATTTATCGCTTACTTTTTCTAAAAACCATTCGGCTAACCACCAGTACGAATACGGTGAGTAATCCGTAAATTAAGGATGGATCAGGCGCTTCTTGTTTAAGCGTCACATCCGTTGTGTTTAGCTTTTGGGCCTTTTCGGAAGTAATTGTAAGTTCATCCTCTAGTGACCAATGATAGCGATAACTTTTTTTCGTCCTCGGATCGTAGAAAGGACCCTCTTGTGCTTCTTGCCCATAAGCTTCCAGTACTACTTGATACTTTCCCGGTGCGACGCGCTTGTTTTCTCCGGTTTCATTCAAAAAACTGGTTAATTGAAAACGACTATTTGGTGCCACCTGTAAATTTTTTTGAATTCCTTGATAGAAAGCGGTGGTCTGCCCTTGCTTTATCAGCGTTAGCTGACAAACAAGCTGATTTAAATATGCGGCAGCCGGATTTTGCAAAGTACTTTGTAGTACCGTCCGCTGATTGACTTGTCCTATTTGGCTTTTGATCAGGCGTAGATCGGGTGGCCCAGTTTCTCTTTGCTGGCGAAGCAAAACTGCTAAGGCGTAAGAGAACTTATTGTTGATTGCCACCCCCGACTGATTCGTGACTGCTGCCGGCTCTGTTTTCTCGCTAAAGGTAATCCCTCCAGCAATCAAGCCGCTAAAAACTTCAGCTGGCATTTGAAGAGTGAAACGATACGGTCTTTTCGTATGAGGCTCCAGTTTCAACTCGCGAGGTGCTTGGATCAATTCAGCAAAATCAAAACGCAAGGTTGGATCATTGATTTTTTTGACGTCGGATCCGCCATACTCAACCACTCCGTTATCATTCGTAAATGCTGAATGGGTAGTCGCTGTGACTAGCACCGGTTGCGCCGTATCGTTTTTTAGCCAGATCGTCAATTCCTGTTTGTGGTTTGGTGGCATCAGCAAATCAAAATAGCTACTATTTTGCGCTAGCTGATTCGCTGGAATTTCTGGTAAAACTGAAAAGTTGAATTCCGCAGCCCAACTGGTATTAGTAAAACTACCCAAAAGTACCAAAAATCCCCACAACACCAATAAATGGCTTCTTCTACATCTTTTAAGCATTTGGTGGCGCATCAGTTAAACACCAAGTAAAGGTCGTGGTATACGCTTTAGCCAGTTTAGTGGCTGATCCGGGTACGAATAATTCAATACTTTCAGCCGCCGTCTGTTCATCACCCCAAGCAAGCAGAAAGGTCCCTGCACCAGTATTTTTTTCAGACACCAAAACATCCTTCAGCATATTGTTTGGCTGTATCACTACGGACGTTGAAGCGGTGGGAGGCACTGATTCCGCAATCGTTGCGATCCGACCGTTTTTAAAGGTTACTTGGGCCCCACTCAAGCTTTCGCCTTCTTCTGTTTTAAATTGCTCTGCTTGTTTGACCTGCAACCGCCAGCCAGCTTGACTCCCCCGTTTATCTGAAACTTGAATATAATTAGGGCCTTGCTTTTCTTCAGAGGTGGTCGTCTGGTATTTTTGCGCCTTGGCTAGATAAATTTTATCTTGTGTCGTGATCTTCTGCGCACCAAAATCCAAACTTGAAGCATAATCAATCGATAGCGCTCCCCCAGTACCGGGGTTAGGACCGTTTGGATCAATCGGATCGACTGGCTGAATTGGTTGAAGAGGATCACTCGGATTCAAAGGATCGGTGATTTCTTCATTTGGTGTAAAGGTGATCATTCCTTTTGTGGTATACTCACCGCCTTCAGCCGCGGTTGCTTCTGGCAGACAGATGCCGACCCCAGAAAAAAATAATAGTAGCAACAAAATCAGTCGTTTGCTCATGTTCTTCCTCCTTTTGATTTTCTTAACTCTCAAAAGAAGATACGCAGTTTTGCTTGTTTGCTTGGAACACTTCGACTTCTATCTTAAAAACACACAAATAACAGCGGTTATAAGAATGAATATTTTTTATCTTTTTCAGCTTAACGCTTTATTTTTAACCAATTATTAGGTTATTATTTAGGACAAATGATATTATCAACAAAAAAATAAATTACTGGTGTTACTTTTTAATAATTGAGAATCGAGGGAATATTTGATGCTAGGAATGGATAAAAATACCTTGTTGAAGATTCAGATCATCGAGACTTTAGACCGTCTATCGGCGCCGATTTCATTAAAAGAATTACAATTAAAGATCGAGCACGCCAGTCTAGGGACGATTCGGATGAATTGTAAAGAACTGCAAACAATTATCGCTGAGCTTTATAAAAATAAAGACTATTCATTGAAACTTTGCATAAATAACGGTGGTATCCAGCTAGAACGCTCCTCATCGAATCTTCAATCCTTGGCTGGCTACTTATACCAGCAGGACCTTGCTTGCCAAATCATCCGTGCGATCCTAGTCAAACGGAAGATTTCAGCCATCCAGTTTTGTATGGCCAAAAATATCAGCGAATCTAAATTACGACGCAAAATTAAAGAAATCAATCGCGAGCTGGCCGATTATGAACTTTATATTTCTTGTTCAGCAAATATCAGTTTAAAAGGTCGTGAGGTTGATATCCGCCGCTTCTATTACATCTTTTTGCGGGGGCTCTATCAGCAATTCGCAATGGTCGGGGCAAGCGATACAGACTCTTATTACCAGTTGTCTCAGCAGATCGAGGCTGATTTAAAACTGACCGACAATCCCGCCAACCGTGAGATGATCAGTTTTTGGCTTTTTATTACCAATCAATTTCTAAATAAAAAAGCAGATCTGACATTCACCAGGGCGGAACAAGAGTGGCTCAATCAATTCAAGTTTCCTAAGAAGCCGCCCTTTTTAAAAACTTGGAACACGAATGAATGGAAATTTTTCCTTCATGCGATTTATAGTTCATTGTTAAATGATTTTGAATTACAAACCAAAAACCCTTCACAAGATCAGGTCTTTAGTCAAGCTGCCACCCACTGGATCGCAGCCTTCACCAACAATTTCAGGCCGCTAAATCACCGTGAACAAAAATTTATCACGCGCAAAATCAAACAGCTGTATGCGGCGCTGGTCTTTTTCAATTTAAACGATGAAATGCTTAACCGTCTAAGTGACACCCTTTCACTCAACACATTGCAGACCCAGTTTCCTTATTATCATCACCGTTTCGAAGCGTTTTGGAACAAGTTCACTCAGGAGGTTTCATGGTGTGACCAACAGCAACTAAAACTTTACTCCTTGTTGACTTGTGTCAGCCTTTTTCCCTTGGAGAATTGTCTACCGAATATTTCTATCTATGTCTTCTCTGAGTATAGCGAGCTTTTTAGTATTCTTATTCGTGAAAAGATCCAGCTGCATTTTAAAAACCAATACCATTTGGACTTTGTTGCTGAACCACAGACGGCCCAACTGATCATTGGAACCTCTCCAGCCTGTCGAAACTTTTTAGTGGAGGGCCAAGAATTCCTGATCATTCGTTCAAATCTGTCCGCTACTGATTATAAAGATATTGAAGTCGTTTTAACTTCCTTAGTGGCTAAAGATTTAGCAGAATCGTCAAAAAAGCTAAATTTGGGTTGATAAATTGCTAAAAAACACGTATTGTAGTATTTATCACAAATCCAAAGGAGGCTGTTATGGTTTACGTTAGTGAAATGTCTACGACTCCCCCAACGGAGTTTGGTTCCGAATTAGAAGCAAAAACGTATGCTGTCTTGGAAAAATTAGCGATTTCTTTTCATCAAGTCGCCACCGGTGAAGCACTGACGATGGAGGATTGTATCGACATCGATCAGCGTTTAGGAATCGAAGTCGTCAAAACGATTTTCTTATGCAACCAAAAGAAAACAAAGTTCTATCTCTACATTACTCCGGCCGATTTCAAATTCGTTACGAAAGAATTCGGCAAGAAATTAGCGATTCCGCGGGTATCGTTTGCTTCGGCTGATTTATTGAAAGAACGGCTAGGCGTAATTCCTGGGGCGGCAACCATTTTTGGCTTGTTATTAGACCCAGAACACGAGATCCAACTGGTTTTTGATCAATCGGTGGCCGACCGTGAATGGTATGGCTGCAGCTCCGGTTCGGTTACCAATTATATGAAATTAAAAACGGCTGACTTGTTCGAAAAATTCTTGCCCTATACTGGTCATGAAGCAATTTTTATCGATTAATCGGTTGTTCATTCAGAAAAAGGAGGTCTGACAAAAATTTTGTCAGACCTCCTTTTTGGAACGATCTTGTCCAATTGAAACGTTAGCCGTTAACGGACTATTTTGTTAACATTTGACGGTGACACAGCCGATTTCCTTGATTGGTCCCGTAATTTCTTTGCCGCAATCTGAACCCACCGCTTGAATCGCGAAGTAATGGGTGCCTTTTGGTAAGCAGACTTTACTTAATGAATAATCCAAGTAATAGCCTTTCCCAAAAGAACCATTCATACATTTCGCATAACGAACATCGATGGTTTTATAGGCTGCGCCATAACCACAACCGCCCGTTTTGCGATACACACGAACTTTCGTGTATTCTGTCGGTTTTTGCGTTCCTAAGAAAATTTGTGCGCCATAGTAACGCGTCGGACGACCGCAGCTCAACTGATTTTGGATACAGCCTTTTAAATCGGTTCCGATTTCTTTCTTCTTAAGGGTCGTTGCACAAGCTGATCCCCATTGAAGGCTGACCCAGCTGCTCCATTGACCATAATTAGCTTTTACCCAGTAATAGTACGTGGTGCACGGATTCAAGCAATTATCTTGGTAAGTCATTTCCGAACCCTCTTGTTTACCAGTGACCTGAATCGCAGTCGCCTGATTGATATTATTGGTCGTACTGCGATATAACGTGTAGCTGGTAGCATAACGCGTAGCTGCGTTATCGCTCTTCGTATTCGTCCAAGAAACTTGGATCGCTCTTTCGGAAACGGCCTTGGCTTTGATACATGGATTCAACGTCGTTGCGCAAACCGTAAATTTACTGATGTTCCCACTGCTAACAGTTTCAATCGTGTAAGAAGGCGTTGCTTTTGGACGTTTCACCATGACTTTGTAGCAATAAGTTGTATTGTGGTTCAATTTGAGATCATTGTAACTGGTTTTCCCTTTAACCGTTGCGATCTCTTTGAAGGAACTTGAGTGGTAATCGTTACACTTGCTCGTGCTCCGATAAATTTTATATTCGGCATCTGCACCTTTGGATTCCCATGAAAGACCTAACCAATGGTGTTGAGTCTCCGTGATGCAAACCGATTTAACAGCATCCCATTTTTCTTTGTAGTTGTTTTGATTGCAGTTTTTATCACTATGTTTTTTGTCACAGTCTTCATCGTGTTTCCAGTTGTCGTTGCAACCGTGCCCGTTATGTTTTTCATCACAATCGGGTTTGTGTTGCCATTTATTGTCATTACAGTTGCCGCCATTATGATTTTTGTCGCAGTTTTCATCATGTTTGCAATTGTTGTTGTTGCAGTTTTTGCCACTGTGTTTTTTGTCACAATTATCCGTATGTTTCCAATTATTTTCGTTGCAGCCTCGCCAACTACTGTGTTTTTTATCACAGTATTGGCCATGCTTATTGTTGTCATTACAAGACGAACCGCTATGTTTCCCATCACAGCTGGTTTTGTGTTTCGTTGTTGGCGCACAATACGCGCTGGCTACTGCCCCAGAGTCTTGTGCTGTCTTACTTGTTTCAGTCGTCTCACGCTCAGCTTCTTTAGAATCACCCACTTCTTTAAGAACATCCTGATTGGCGACTGGTTCGGTGGCCGCTTGTTCTTGACCTTCGACCACGGCTGAAACTTTATAATAGTAAAGATAATCAGCCTTAAGTGTTCCGTTGACCTTGGCATCCATGTAAGGATCGGCGGTATGGGTATCCTTGGTTGTTTGAACTCGTTGATACTCACCGTCTATCTCTTCCGCCCGATAAATATAATAATTTTCGGCCTTGTCTACTTTATCAAACTTAATTTCTGACCATTTTTGTGTAGCATTATGCTCTACGGTCAAATTAGCAGGAACCGCCTGATCAGCAGCAAAAACTTGCGCTACGCCCCCTAACGAAGAGAATGTCATCCCCAGCAGCATCACCAGTGACATGATTCCCTTTATTTTTTTCCCCCATTTACTTTTCATTCTTTTCTCCTTTTCTGTTTAACCCGTAAAAAAATCCATACCAAATAAACGTCCCTTAATTAATCGAAACAACTTTTTCAGTTTATTTTGTGAAGAATGTTTTTGGCCAAAAACAGAAATCAGGTATTCATAGCTCACCCCCTTTCAAGAAATCTGCAAACTAATTTAGTCAGATAGCAACGCAATCAGCAGATTCCTCAACTATTTTCCTGTTATCTCGAATATAACAATTTTTATGATTTTTATCTATATTCCATCAAATTTCAAAGATTATCTTTGAATTATGATGAAAAATTTTTGCAATAAAGTGAACCTTCCGTTTATTTAATATTCTATTTAATAAACGGATTGTGGCTCTTTGCCCGCCTTAGACACGCCAAAAAAGACGAAGCAAAAAATGCCTCGCCTTGCACATATTTTTAGGAACGCTGATTGATTGAAAGAATCTTTTGCTGCAAGCGATCATAAACCACTGTGAATTCGGCCACCTTGGTCGGGGAAGTCGGCACGCGGAAATAATAATCGGATTGACCATCCGTCGGCGTATTGGTGTGATAAAAACCCGCCAGATACGCATGGGAAAGATCTCCGCGAGTCGCCTCAAATAAGTCAAAGAAACCGCTGGGATCGGTGATATTCAGACTTTTTTCCAGCGCCTTGAATTCTGTCTGCTGGCGATCCATACCACCTTTTTTCATTTGACGATACAGTTGCGTATCGGTGCCACGCCGGTTAAGTTCTGTCCACGCCGTCTCAAAATCAGCTGTCTTATCTAAATACGTATCGGACTGAGTGATGACGGACTTCACTTCCGCTCCATCTTCAGCCGTTAATTGAACGAGCTTATCTGTAGTAAAGCTCAAACTAATCGTATAATCGTGCCGCGTTCCCGTAGTATCCGTGAAGCTCCAGACTTGCCGCTGGGTCATCACTGGCTGGTCGTCCATTAACCGCTGACCAAAACCTAGCACACTGACACTGACAAACCCGTTTTCTTCGGAACTCACCATCGGATAAATTTTACGATAAAGATCAAAAATATTTTTTTCAGTCTGGGCTGGACCGTAAATTTTTTCAATCGCCATAGCCAGCGCCTGCGAGCTAACAAACCGATCGTCTGCTTCAAGAGCCTGATTCAGCGCCTCGACTTTTTCAACTTGCTCGGTCAATAAGCGTTGGTCATTGACATCTTTTAAGGGCAGCACGGTTAGCTTCGGTAATTCTTCCTTTTTAACTGCTTTATTATCACTGGCAAAAACACTGAAGGGTAGCGTAAACTGCGGAAAATTCCCACTTAATACGACGGCAATCGTCCCTAAAAAAAGGGCAGCTAAAATTCCCCAAAAAATCAGCCATTTTTTTGTTGTGTTCATAGGTCACCTCGTCTCCACTATATTGTGGCGACAAATTATTCGAGCGTCAAGTATTTCTAATGAATAAACACTTATTTTTATGAAATAATCTAAATTTTTTCTTGCAAAAATATGAATTGGATAGTTATTCGAGTCATTTTCTATTACACTAGAGGAAATGATTTCAATAAGGATAGGCAGGATATGGCAAAAAGACAAGAACGACATGAAACTAAAAAAACAAACAGCGCGAAAGGCGCTCCTAAGAAATTGCCTAAACTGGCAAAATCAACCAAGATCTCACTAAGCATCTTAGCGGTACTGCTTGCGCTGGTGATTGCAGGGACCGTTTTCTTCTTCCAAACATATGGCAAAGAAGTCACGGCCGCGATCGATGCCGGTGAAGAACACGCCGCTACGATTCAAGAAAGTGACTTCAAGCAACATCATCCGACGACGATTTTAGATAAAGATGGTCAAGTCATCAAAGAACTGAAGACGCAAGAGCGAGACTACTTAACATACGATAAGATGGACCCCCTTGTTTCCCAAGCGTTGATTTCGATTGAAGATAAACGTTTTTACGAACATCACGGTGTCGATACGCAAGGCTTGCTGACGGTCGCATTGAATGCGGCACTTGGTCGCGGGGTACGGGGCGCCTCCACAATTACTCAACAGCTGGTCAAAAATATTTATCTAACACCCGAAGTTTCTATCTCTCGGAAGATCGAAGAGATGGTGATGGCGCAAGCCTTAGAAAAAAAATTCAGCAAACACCAAATTTTGGAATATTATTTGAACAATGTTTACTTCGGTCATGGGGCCTATGGAATCAATGCGGCGGCCAAAGTCTACTTCGGCAAATCGATCAACGATACGAGCCTGCTGGAAAAAGCGACTTTGGTTGGGATCACCAACAATCCAGGGATTTTTGATCCCACCACTGAAAAAGCCAACGCGCTAAAACGGGCTAAATTGATCTTAGAAGAGATGAATGCTCAAGGCTATATCACTAAAGAGCAATACGATCAAGCCGTGGCTGATGATTTTACCGCCAAGATCCACAGCAATGCTCTCAATAACCAATTAGACAATCATGAAGTGGCTTTAGCGGTCGATTCAGCGACGAAAGTCTTGATGGGCCAACAAGATTTCCGCTTCCAATACCAGTTCGATTCTAAGGAAGAAGAAGATCGCTACAATAAAGAATATAAAACCGCCTATAATAAAGTCTATCAACGGATCCTTTCCGGCGGGTATCAAATCAGCACCAATATCGATCCTGCCATGCACGATCAATTGCAAGGTATTGTCAGCAACGTGATGAATGCTTGGCAAGATCGAGGCGACAATAATTTTTACACAAAACAAGCGGCGATGACCGTCATCGATAATCAAACGGGAAATGTCGTTGCTAGTATCGGCGGTCGGGGCGAAGAAGGCAATTATTACAATCGCGCTTTCCTTTCCCTTCGTCAACCGGGGTCTGCAATCAAGCCATTGGTAGCTTACGCCCCCGCCTATGAACGTGGTTTGTTGGAAAATAGTACGGTCTCCGATGATCGCTTAAACAATACCTATCCAAACAATGTTTATAATGGTTCCAAAGGTCTTTTAACATTGCGTAATGCTTTAGCGATTTCCTCCAACGTAGTGGCGTACAAATTAGCCGATGAAAATCGTGAAGCCACAAAAGAACCAGTCTATCAACCGCTGGCTCAAATGCAATTTACCGGACTGGACGTTCAAGATGACAATCCGATCATTGCCGTCGGCGGAATGACCTACGGCGCGACTACTCAGGAAATGGCTAGCGGGATTGCCACCTTGGTCAACCAAGGAAACTATCGCGCACCGTCAAATATCCAAACAATCAAGCGCAGAGACACTGGGCAAGAAATCTTCTCCCAAAACGATAGCGCACAACAAAAAGTTTACAGCGATGATGCTGCTTATTTAACGATCGATACGATGAAGGCGGTCCATCAAAATACCGATGGAACTGCTAGCGGACTTAACTTGGCTCACAATCAATATTGGGCCGTCAAAACCGGTACGACTGACGAAGCCAAAGATCTCTGGACCGTGGGCGCGACACCTTACTATACCGTTGCCGTCTGGGCCGGCGATGATACGCCGCAGCCGCAAGACAACGCCAGCGTCGGGCAAGCGACCAAGGAAATCTTCAAACAAACGATGGATCTTTTAAATAATGGCAAAGAAGATGTTGATTTCCAAATGCCCGCGTCGGTCCAAAAATCAGGCAATCAATTGGTTACCCGCTCCAGTCAAACGAAACAAGTTCTAGCGGCCCGCCAAGAAGCTTTGCAGACGGCAACTGCTAAGATTGATACGTTAGCCAAGGAAAAAGCCAATCAATTAACCATAGCCAAATTGAATACGCCAATGGTCGAAGAAGCATCGACCTTCAGTAATCAATTGATTTCCGATCGAATCGACAGTTTGAGTCAATTTGAACTGATCGTCACGGATACGCAAGACAATTGGCAAACCTTTGACCAGTATGCTCAGCAAGTTTTCGCCTTAGTCCAGCAAGTCGAACCAACGGGCGGAACACTTTCTGACCAATATACAAACGTATATCGCAATAAAGAAGCGGAATACGCTCACGAAAAAGCTGCCAGAAATGCCGAGTTGAATTCGATCAATGACCAGATTCAAGACGTCGAAGACCAAAGCAAAGATCTCGACAAACAAATCAGTGAGTTGAAAAAACAATTAGAAGCAGAGAAAAAAGATTAAACAAAAACAGTCGCCAAGTTGGCGACTGTTTTATTATAATAAGAAGAAAAGGAGTGTTTTAATGGACACTGTGTTGACGCTTTTGACCGCTAAAGATACCAAAGAAGCTCTGATGGCTTTCAAAAAATTGGAAGCTGTATGCCTGGGCGAACCTATTTACATGGATAAACTTGAGTCATTCTTGCCTGCCCTTAATGCAGAGACGCCCTCCGGACGAGGACGTGCTTTTAAATTTTTTATGATCAACGCACGCTGGGATTCGCAAAATATCATTGACACTCATCTTGAAGAAATTTTAGCGATCTTGGATGATTCCAAAGCTCCTATTATTCGTCAATGTATTCCCTACTTAGTTTATTTAACAGAAGCTAAACCAGAAATGACTCCGCTCATTCGCCAAAAATTGGAAAATCTGGATCTCAGTCAATTTAAAGAAAGCATGCAAAGTTTGATCAAGAGAGACATTGCGAAGGTCTTGACTGAGATGAAAAGCTAACCCTTTTTTCTTCTTGTCAAAACTAAAATCTCAGCCCTAACAGGCTGGGATTTTAGTTTTAGATTTGTATCTTCGTTCCGCTGTTGCCTTTAACGGCTTCTGAAGCTTGTTCCAAAGAAGCAATGATGGCCTGACGACCGGCTTTTGATTCCGCAAAATCAATCGCAGCTTCAACTTTTGGCAACATGCTGCCAGGAGCAAATTGATCTTCCCTGATATATTGTTTCATCTCTGTCACTGAAGTTGTTTCCAGTGCTTTTTGCTCTGGGGTACCGAAATTGACAAAGACATGATCGACTGCCGTCAAAATAATGAAGACATCGGCATCGATCAAAGCCGCCATTTTAGCTGCCGCAAAATCTTTATCGATTACAGCATCGACTCCCTTGTAGCGAGTGCCTTCATAAATAACTGGAATGCCTCCTCCACCACAGGCGATCACGACTTGCCCCGCGTCGACTAAGGTTTGTAAACTGATTTTTTCGTAAATATCGACTGGTTTCGGTGAAGGTACTACCCGCCGCCAACCACGACCGGCATCTTCAACGTAGACATCGTCGCTTTCTGCCATCAATTTTTGGGCTTCCGCTTCGGTGTAATAGCCCCCAATCGGTTTCGTTGGATTGGTAAACGCCGGATCTTGTGGATCGACTACGACTTGCGTCAACATCGAAACCACCGGAATATCGTTTAAACCCCGGGCGACTAATTCTTCATCAATCGCTTGTTGCAAATGATAACCGATGTACCCTTGGCTCATCGCGGTACATTCAGGAAACGGCATCGTGTCTTCAGGCGTTTGGCTAGTTTCTTCAAAAGCTAAACGAATCTTGCCGACTTGCGGGCCATTGCCGTGAGCGATCACCACATGATGCCCGGCTGTGATTAGATCGGCGATTGATTTCGCCGCTAATTCGGCTTTAGTTAATTGTTCATTGGCGGAATTTCCTAACGCGTTTCCACCTAATGCGATTACGATTTTTGACATGCGCTTCTCCTATCTTTGCGGTTGTTGTTGGGTGATACAGTGGATATTCCCGCCGCCGTAAACAACTTCTACGGTATTGACACCCACGATTTTTTTATCTGGGAAGATCATTTCCAATTGTTCCAAAGCTAAGGCATCATTCTTATCGCCATATTGTGGCACGATGACCCCGTTGTTGGTAATCAAGAAATTCATATAAGAAGCGATACAGATATCGCCGTCTTCCCGTGGCAGTGTTCCTTCCACGTAGTCGATCTTGAAATTGCCGTCGATGGTGACATTGTCGATCGGGCAACAGATTTTATGCACTTTTAGTTTGCGGCCTTTGGCATCGGTCATTTCGTTCAAGCGTTTATAGGCATCTTGGGCTGCTTCATAAAATGGACTATTTTTATCTTCGGTGTAGATACAAGCCACTTCGCCTGGGCGAACGAAACAAGCAACGTCATCCACGTGACCGTTGGTTTCTTCTGGATCAATCCCATCACCTAACCATAAAACTTTTTCACAATTTAAGTAGTCGCATAATTTTTCTTCGATTTCTTCTTTGGTCATATGTGGATTGCGCCCTTCACTCAACAGACACATTTCCGTTGTCAAAACCGTTCCTTCGCCATCCACGTGGAAAGAACCGCCTTCTAAAATAAAGTCCGCTGTCCGGTAAGAGTCAACCTTTTCGATTTCACAAATTTTTTGTGCGACTAAATCATCTTGATCCCAAGGGAAATACAACCCGTCAACTAAACCGCCCCAAGCGTTAAAGCCCCAGTCATTAGCTCGTAATTCACCGTGGTCATTGATTACAAAACTTGGTCCACAATCTCGCACCCAAGCATCATTATTCGACATTTCATAAACGGTGATTTTTGCTGGTAATTGCCGACGACAATTTTGGAATTGTTGCTGAGAAACCACGACGTTCATCGGCGTGAATTTACTGATGGCTTTAGCCACTTCCGCAAAAGCTGCCTGAGCAGGTTTGCCACCATCCCGCCAATTATCCGGCCGCTCCGGCCAAATCATCCAAACTTTTTCTTGTGGTTCAAATTCACCGGGCATTCTAAACCCGTCTTGTTTCGGTGTTGTCTTCTCGATTCTCTTTGCCATGATAGATGACTCCTTCTTTTTTAATTTTTTTCATCCAAATGATTGCTTCACCAAACAAGGTGAAGACGATTGCACCGATGGTGATCGGTAACTGCTGACTCAAACTTTCGGCATCAAATTGTAACGGTAGCGCGGTAAAGATCAATGAGATTACAATCATGATCATTGGTAATGCCACCAAGATTTTCAACACGGTATCACTGCCTCCGACTTTAAACGGACGCGGTGTATCGGGATCACTTTTGCGTAATTTGTAAAAAGCTGGAAAGACTGGTACATAAGACATCAAGAACATCACGAGATTCAATGAGAAGAATGCCCAGAATAGATCTTGGTTTGGTAGGATCGGTGCGATCACGACCACTACCGTTGCCACGATCCCATTCATGATCGCTGCGCCGATCGGCATTTCGTCTTTGCCGCCACGCTTTGCAAAAATTTTCGGCATGTCCCCATTTTCGGCTGCGTAACAAGCCGTATTATTGACACCTAAAGACCAAGAGATCATATTGCCGAACAAAGTCAATAGGAATAAGAAAGCCATCGCGATGATGAACCAACCACCGGTCGAGCCGGTCAATAACTTGAAGCTGTCCATCAAACCGCTGCCGGTACTGATTTGATCGGTTGGAATGGCAACGCCAATCCCAAAGGCTGAAAAGATGTAAATTGCCGCGATCACTAACCCACCGGCAATAATTGCTTGCGGGATTTGTTTTTTCGGATTTTCCATATCGTCAGCAAACGTACAGATCACTTCAAAACCTAATAGATTGAAAATAATCACTGAAATAAAGGACAAACTATTCAAATTGAAGCTAGGTAATAAAGAAGCTAACGTAAATTCATTGGCGGCCCCTTTAGTCG
Organism: Enterococcus pseudoavium NBRC 100491; assembly: GCF_001544295.1. GTDB lineage: Bacteria > Bacillota > Bacilli > Lactobacillales > Enterococcaceae > Enterococcus_A > Enterococcus_A pseudoavium. The sequence goes on along the minus strand of NZ_BCQF01000007.1, from coordinate 45,470 downwards.
CAAAGGTATACAGGCCTAACGCACCAATCAAAATCGCCAACAGCATCTTGATCACCGCGGCCCCATTCAAGATCCAGACACTGTCTGCGACTGGATAAAAACTGATCCAAACGATCACCCAAATAAAAACTAACTCAATCAAAATCGCGGGGATCGTTGAAAATTCAATTCCTGTGATCGTCGTTAATAAATCGGGACACACCACAGCTAAGGAAGCCAACCACAGTGGATAATTGATCCAATAATACCAAGAAACACGGGATCCCCAACGGTGGCCGAAAGCTTGGGTCACCCAGTCATAAATCCCACCATCACCAATATAGGTGGTCCCTAATTCTGAAGAAATCAAACCATACGGCAAAAGGAACGTGATTAGTAGAAAGATCCACCAAAAAAATTGGGAATTTCCGATCGCCGCAACCGGCGCCGCCGCCTCTGCCACGAACACGACACAGATAACGGATAATATTGCACTCATCAAACTAAATTTTTTCTTTTTTGCTTCCATTTTTCTTCCTTTCCGGTAGAAACAGGGATTGAGGATTGCCCCAATCCCCGAATGGAAATAATCTTGATGAATTTATTTAACCCTGCAGATCATTTCCGTCCTTACCTGTGGGTCTATAGTGCTTTACCTAAAAAGACTTCCAGTTCTGCTTTAGCTGCTGCTTGTTGTTTTTCGTCGATCGGATTCTTATCCGCATAGTCATGCATCAAATAAACCAATAAGCCGCGAATCGAGGTCAAACGATTTTCTGCTTCATCAAAACAGATGGAGTTTGGTCCGTCCATCACTTCATCGGTCACTTCTTCGCCACGCGTTGCTGGTAGACAGTGCATGAATTTCGCATCTTTGCCAGCGCGGGCCATCAATTCATCATTGACTTGGTATTTCGGATAGAAAGTACTCATCCGTTCTTCTTCTGATAACTCTGCTTCGTATAAGCCGTACCAAACGTCGGTGTAAACAAAGTCCGAGCCTTCGATCACTTCGATTTGATCAGAAACGGTATAGGAACCGCCCGATTCTTTACAAATCGCATCTAAGCGCGCCCGATGATCGTCATTTAATTGGAACCCTTGCGGACCAAATTGGACAAATTCCATGCCCATTTTAGTAGCGACTAACCCCAGTGAGAAACATACTTGTGTAGCATCACCGATGAAGGAAACTTTGCAGTCTTCAATTTTCTTGCCTGCCGGTAAATGTTCGATCATCGTACAAAGGTCGCCTAATTCTTGTGTTGGATGGTTGAAATCAGACATACCGTTGATGACTGGAATCGTTGCATTATTCGCTAAATCATAAACGCTGTGATGACGTTCCACCCGAGCCATTAGAATATCGACTAACCGCGACAAGACGCGACTGGTGTCTTCAATGGTTTCATGTCCGCCTAATTGGATTTGACCGGGCGCCAAATATTCTGCGTGCCCCCCTAATTGAGTCATCGCTGTTTCAAAAGAAACTCGCGTTCTAGTAGAAGATTGTTGGAAGATCATGCCTAAGACTTTATTTTTTAATAATGGCGGATAAAAACCGTTTTTAATAGAAGCTTTGATTTTCAGTGATAAATCAACAATGTATTGAATCTCCTCCTTCGTGTAATTTTCTGTTGTAATGAAATCTCTTTTTGCCATGATGACGCCTCCTAAGTAATTTGTTTGCTTTTGCTCCTTTACTTTAGGCAAAAAATGGCAAGTTTACGATAAGCTAAAGGATGTAAACACTAACATTTGCGATTGTGATTAGTTTCACCTGGTTTATTTTTAGATATAAACCTTTTATTTTACAAGGGTTTAGAAAAGTTTAGAGGAAAGTTTAGCGTATTTTGAAGCGATGGAGGAATAAATGATGTTATACTTAACGTGCGAAGCAGGATTTTTCAACTTCAAAATGAAAGGGGATTCAATATGATCGTAATCTTCATTTATAATATCCTTTTGATCATTCTATACTCTGTAACCATGGCATTTGCGATCAATTTCTATTTAAAAGAAAAAAACAAACTGTTTTTATTAATCAGCGCCTATCTGGCCTTCTTTATTTTCGATAATATCATTATTTATATGACCGAGTTCATCAACTCCTTTGCCCACAGCTACGACCAAGCCTTTATGAGTGCCCCTGCAGTCAAAACCATTATTTTTCTCGGCAATGCCTTCTTCTCCGTTTCGATTATCGCCGCTCTCCGTAAAGAAAAATTCAAGGCGTTGCATTATGGCTTATTGATTGCTTTAGCTGTTTGGATGATCTCTGTCCCGTTACTGCCCAATTCAGCTTTTAAAGTTTGGCTTTATTACTTGGCCAATCAGCTTTTCCTTGGCTATTTAGGTTTTTATTGTTGGCGCGGTAGTAAAAAGGCCTTGCCGGCAATGAATCAAAGCTATTTAAAAAAATTAACTTTGATCAACATCTTCTTTAGTATTGTGATCGTGCTGGAAGATAGTTTCGTGATTTTCAATATTGATCAATACAGCTCGTTGACCACTAAAATTTATAATCGCAGTATTTCAGAAGATATCTTTTCCATTGTGATTTGTCTCCTGCTCTTCCACTTCTTCTTAAAAAACCAGCCGGAGCCTGAAGCGACTGAGGATCAAGATACTACTCTTTCCATCCGACAATTTTGCACTGCGCATCAATTTACTAAAAGAGAAGCTGAGATTTTTGCATTATTACTGGCGCATCAGACCAACCAAGAAATTGCCGACCAGTTATTTCTCTCGCTGGGAACGGTTAAGACCCATGTTCACAATATCTTTATTAAACTGGATATCAAAAAGAGAACGCAGATTTCCCCATTATTTGAAGAATACCAAACCACTTCCAAAGAACGGGTTACACTAAGTTGATTTTACTCGCTAAAAAAGGCGGTCTGACAAAAAAATCTTGTCAGACCGCCTTTTTTCGCAGAAACGTCTTACCCGTAGGTCTTGAAAAAAAGTCAGCTAAAATTTCTTGCAGCAGTTTCGCCCCATCATAGCCCCCTTGACTTAGTCATCCGATGAATCGGATTCTTCTGAAGAAGAGCTGGAACTAGAGCTCGAGCTGGAAGAGCTGCTGCTGGAATCAGATTCGCGGGAACGAGATTCTGACTCGGCTTTTTTACTGTCAGCTTCTTGTTGCTTGCTCTCATCGATCGAATCCAATAGCTCTTGGTAGGACTCATAGATTTCCTGCTGATCGGCTAAATCTTTCTTCAATTCAGTCAATTCTTTATTCCGTTCCGCCAGTGCTTTGGCTTGCCGTTCTTGATAACTTTTTTCCGCGGCTGCCATCGCGGCATCGCTTTGTCGGATCTGACTGGCAAATTGTGCATTTGCATTCGCCAGTTGATTTTTAACAGGGGCTAATTTATTCAACAGTCCTTGTTTTAAATCACCATCCGGCAAAATCGCCAATGTTTTTACTCCAGCCAAATAATCCGACAAGCTCAAATCAGCGCCTTTATTCAGTAAATTCGTTACTTCAGTTTCCGCATTGCTGAAATCTTTGGCCTGTGCTTCCGCAATTCCTAAGATCATACCGAGATCTTGGCCCCAGTCCTTCTCTTTGGCTGAACTTTCACTTAGCCGCTCTTGCAAGCCTTTGATTTTAGTCTCATTAGCAGATTTTAAAACTGGATGGGCCGCTAGATCCAAACCATTTAACACGTCATGTTCAAAAAGTGCGTTTAAATCGGTCTGAAGTTCAAAATTTTGCTTGGCTTGTTCGATATCAGCTAAGGTCTGGCTTTCACTTTGCTGATTCTTCACTTCCTCCGCTAAATCATCAAAGGCCGCCACTGAAATATCCGCCTTAAAATAGCCCGTTTTTTGATCGGCGTAAAGATCGGCTAAACGTTTATTCAGTACTTGTTTATTTTCTTTTTCTGATTGAATGATTTTATCTTGATAAATCTGGTAACCAGCAAAACTGACCGCGCCCAGCACAACCAGTCCTAAAATTACCCAACCGATCGTCTTTTTATTCAAATCGGTTCCTCCTTATTTCTCTTCTTTTTACGAGTATGGAAAATAGCGATACTGCTACTATTAAGTTGAACATAGCAGAATCTATTTAAGAATTTTCCAATATTATAGCATTTTAATCATTCCTAGAGATGAGTTATAGCAGATTCTTTAATAACTCTTTTGATTTTTTTGTTATTTTAAAATTATTAGAATTTTTTAGCAATTATTTTTTTAAAAGGATTATAGTTAAATTACTAAGAATTTTCTGATAAAATCATTCTAATCTTAAAAAAAGGACTGATTTTATTGGAAAGTCATGAAGAATTAGATAGAGGATTAAAAAGTCGTCACGTCCAGCTGATTTCTATTGGGGGTGCGATCGGAACCGGTTTGTTTCTTGGTTCTGGCAAAACGATTCAATTGACCGGTCCTTCGATCCTGCTGTCTTATCTGATTACCGGTGGCATTATTTTCCTAATCATGCGCGCTTTAGGCGAATTGATGCTGTCAAATTTGAATTACCATTCATTTTTAGATTTTATTGCTGATTATTTAGGCACCAAAGTGGCCTTTGTAACCGGCTGGACTTACTGGTTTTGTTGGATCGCCATCGCGATGGCCGATTTAACAGCGACGGGAATGTATGTAAGCTATTGGCTCCCTCATATCCCCCAATGGTTGCCTGAGATCATTGCTCTAGCTTTACTCTTAGGATTGAATTTAGTAGCTGTTGGTTTGTTTGGCGAATTAGAATTTTGGTTTGCTTTGATTAAAGTAGTCGCCATCGTAGCCTTGATTATTGCTGGTGGAGTAATGATCTTTACCGGTTTTAAAACGAGCGCCGGACCCGTTGAAATTAGCAACCTTTGGCGCCATGGCGGCTTCTTTCCAAAAGGGGCTGGTGGTTTCGTCCTCTCCTTCCAAATGGCAACTTTCGCTTTTTGCGGTGTCGAATTGGTTGGTTTGATCGGCGGCGAAACTTCGGATCCTAAAACCGTGCTCCCTAAAGCCATCAATACGATTCCCGTTCGGATCATTTTATTTTATTTAGGCTCACTCTTTATGATCATGTCGATTTATCCATGGTCAAGCTTATCCGCCGATCAAAGTCCCTTTGTGCAAGTCTTTTCGGAGATCGGTATTACGGCGGCTGCTTCGATCGTTAATCTAGTCGTTTTAAGCTCTGCCATGTCGGCTTGTAACAGCGCGATTTACAGCACGAGTCGGATGGTTCGTTCATTGGCCCAAGAAGGCAGTGCACCAAAAACCTTTACTAAATTGACCCGTAATCGCGTTCCGGGAAATGCGCTGATCTTTTCAACGATGATCATTTTTATTGCAGTCATTATGAACTTTTTTGTTCCTAGTCACATTTTCACGATGATCAGCTCGATCGCCACGATCTGCTTTATCTTTATTTGGGGCATGATCGTCTTTACCCATCTGCGCTATCGGCAAACCAAACCGGAATTGGCAGCTAAAAGTACTTTCAAGTTGCCCCTATTCCCTTATACGAATTATTTGGTCTTTGCTTTTCTCGCTTTCGTCTTGTTCGTTTTAGCACTAGCAGCTGATACACGGGAAGCTTTGATCTTTTCGCCGCTATGGTTCATCGCACTATTGGCGATTTACCATTTCAAATTCGAGAAAGACAAACCGATATTCGGTAAAATTTTTAAGAATTCTGAAAGTCGCAATTAAAATCAGTTATTTTTTTATGGGCCAAGCTTATCGCGACTTTTCACAAATAAAAAGGAGGTACGACAATTTTTTTGTCGCACCTCCTTCTTTTATTTAGTCTTCTCCCCGATCTGTAAAGAGCTGACTCTCCCGCCGCAGCAGATAAATTTTATGGATGTTAATAATCAAGGTCTTGATCACGGCATAGACTGGAATACAGATCAGCATCCCGACGATCCCTGCCACACTTCCGGCTCCAATCAATACTAAGATAATCGTCAACGGATGGATATTCAAGGATTTACCGAATAAGAGCGGCTTGATCAAATTACCGTCTAACTGTTGAATGACCAAAATGGAGATCCCCATGTAGAGCGCTTGAAAAGGTGAAACAAATAAACCGACGATCACCGCTGGCACCGCTCCGATAAAGGGTCCCACATAAGGAATGATGTTCGTAATGCCGCAAAAAATCGCCAACAACAGACTATAAGGCTGTTTAAAAATACTCATAGCAATAAAACTTAAGATTCCAATGATAAAAGCATCCAACACCGTACTGCTGATATAAGCTGACAAAGTCTCATTCAATTCACGGACTGTTTGCCGTAATTCTTTGCGAATCGTCAGGGGAAAGAACTGTGAGACGGCATCTAAAAATTTGTGGCCATCTTTAAACATAAAGAGCAGAATAAATGGCACCGTAAACAATAGTACGAAGAATTTCATGGCAAAACCGACAACCAAAGACAGACTAGAGGTTACACTGACTAACCCCATCTTGATCAAATTATTGATCGTCAGATTCGCAGAAGCCAACTGCTCTTCTAAATTGAAATTCTTAAATTCCGCTTGATTGGCCAGATCATTCAACCAACGACCGGTTTCTTCCGCATAAGCCGGTAAATTCTGAGTAAGCTGAACCGTTTGCTCGATCATTCTTGGCACTGCGTTCATCATGATCAACACGATAACAATCGCCACCACGATAAAGGACAGCAAAAACCCAAAAACGCGGGGAATCCCTCTTTTTTCTAAAAAAACCACGATCGGATCAAACATGTAATAAAGAAAACCTGCCACTAACAGCGGCAATAAGACCGCGGAAAGCATCCCAATCACTGGTTTAAAAACATTCGGCATTTGTAAAAGAAAATAGATCCCGATAATCGTTAAGACAATCTCCGCCGTCCAAAAGAACAGTTTAGATTGTTTGAAACGTGATAGCATAAATGCCTCCTTTAAAAAATCATTAGCCCTGAGGACCTACACTCATCTTATCATTTATCGTAAAAAGTAAGAACGGTTTTGCTGAAAATAAGCTATAAGTTTTAGTTAATAACTAATTTGACAGAAAGATTCGCTCCTCGCTTACCCTTTTAATGAGGAAGCTTGTTAACTGCTGGCTCTTCTTGTATGCTACAATTTACTAAAACCCACTATAATAATGAGGAAATACGTATGAAAAAAATAAGAGCAAAACTGGCCAGCGAGCAACTCGCCGAAAGAATCTGCTACACTATCCTCTGCTTTTGCGGCATCTTTTTCCCCCTTATAATTTTTAGTTACTATTTTTTACCGGAAGCACTCCTGCGGGGGAAAACCGGGGCTACTTTTGAAATGACTGGAAACTTATTGAGCCACACGCTGCAAATTTTCCGGTGGAACTTGCTTTCAGTGGGCTGTCTTTTGATTGGCTCGCTTTTTTCCAAGAAAACAAAAAAGGAAAAGCACTATTTTTCAACCGGTTATACCGTATTCTTTGTCCTGATCGCCATCAATGCCATTACGCTCGGCACTTGGTCCTTCTCCGTTGAAAGCGTAGCGGTTCCCTTAACTAAGCGGATCATTGGTCTTTTTCAAGTAAATAAAAATGCGGGGCTGATTGAAATGTTTGGACAACTATTGATTCTCTGTTCTTTGGCAAACATCAGCCTAGTCAGAGTCTGTGGCAAAGAGATCCAGACTAGAAAATTTAGTGCCATCAAACTAACGACTAGCGAAAAAATTGGGACCCTGCTCGGTTTACTACTGATTTTTGTGGGCGCCTTGATTGAAAGCCACACGATTTTAAATCGGTGATGAGTGGACTTGGCTAGCTGAAACATGTAGACACAAAAGGCGAAAATCCTTCCATATTCTTTAATGGAGGACTCTCGCCTTTTTTGTCGCAGATTTAATAATGTTCGGTTGACACGCTTATGCCTCCGCTTGCTCCTGCAAACGCTGGATAAAGCGTTCTAAGCGCCGGATCGCCTCTTTTAGTTCCTTGATGGAATACGCATAAGAAAGACGTAAAAAGCCTTCACCACTTTGCCCAAAAGCTGAACCAGGAACGACCGCTAATTTTTCTTCAGCCAATAGGCGCAACGCAAATTCCTCACTGCTTAAGCCAAATTGGCGGATTTCTGGAAAAAGATAGAAGGCGCCTTTGGCCTTGTAACAGGGTAAGCCCATTTGCTCCAACGCATGGTGCAAATAATTGCGGCGTTCTTCATAAGATAAACGCATCGGCTCGACAGTTTCCTGCCAATTGTTTTTCAAACCAGCTAAGGCGGCATATTGGCTGGCAGTCGGGGCTGCCATGATCGTGTATTGATGCAATTTTAACAACTGCTCCATAAAAATTTCCGGTCCCGCCATAAAGCCTAAACGCCAGCCAGTCATGGCAAAGCCTTTTGAAAAACCATTGATTACGATTGTCCGCTCTCGCATTTCCGGCAGTTCCGCGATGCTGGTGAAGGGCTCATCGTAAACTAATTCCGCATAGATTTCATCGGTGATCACTAGTAGATCATGTTTTTTCACCACATCGGCAATCTTGATCAACGCTTCGCGATCCATCGTTGCTCCCGTCGGATTATTAGGATAGGACAAAATGAGAATCTTGCTCTTAGCCGTAATCGCGCCTTCCAATTCTTCTGGCGTCAGCATAAATTGATTGGCGGCCTGTAAATCGATGGGCACCGGCGTTCCCCCTGCCATCTGAGTGATCGGTTCATAACAGACAAAACTTGGCTGGGGAATAATCACTTCATCGCCTGGGTCAATGAAAATCCGAAGCGCCAGATCAATCGCCTCACTACCGCCGACTGTCACCACGATCTCACTTTGCGGATCATAGTGGACTTTATTGCGAAAAGCCAGATACTCACTGATTTTTTCCCGCAGTTCTAATAGACCGGCATTGGCCGTATAAAAGGTTCGCCCTTCCTGCAATGAGCGTACCCCCTCGCGCATCATATGCGAAGGCGTATCAAAATCCGGCTCCCCCACTCCTAGAGAAAGGGCATCGGGTTGTTCCGAAACAATGTCAAAAAATTTGCGAATCCCCGATGGTTGAATCTCAGTAATTTTTTTAGTCAAAAAATTTCTCATGGGCTCACCTGAATTCTATGATCGGAATCGTCTTGATACAAGTCGATCCCCCATTCTTTGTATTTATCCAACAGAAAATGCGTTTGGGTGCCAGAAACAGCGGGAATCGATGCCAAATTCGTCGAGATGAATTTTGAGATCTCTTTGATATTGCGCCCTTGCAGCAGCAAAATAAAATCAAAACCACCGCTGACAAAAAAGAAGGATTTGACTTCGGAAAACTTGCGTACTTGTTCCGCAATTTCACGATACCCCTCTTCACCGTTAGGGATCGTTTGGACTTCGACCAAGGCTTCGATCCAATCATCTTCAACTTTATCCCAATCGATCAAGGCCCGATAGCCGCAAATTATCTTTTCTTGTTCCAAACGTTTGATTTCTGCCGCCACGATGACAGGCTCTTCCCCCAGCATGACTGCGTATTCCTCAACGCTTAAACGGCAGTCGGCTTCGATCAGTTTTAATAACTGCTTGCGTTTACTTTGTTCCATTTGAACGTCTCCTTTAACTTAACAACTTGTTAGTTAGTTTTAATCTTTTATTTATTATTCCCAAAAAAAAGAAAACTGTCAAATTATTATGAAAATTCATGTTTCGTGTTGGAAATTATCCAAATTCCTTTTTTAACGAAAATATTTCATGGTTTTTATAACACAAATGAAGAATTTCATAGTACAATAATTAAGATGAGAAACAAGCAAAGTAGAGCCAGATAGGAGGATTGTGAATGGAACAAGTAGTCGAACTTTTTATTGATAAACAGCGGGAACGCCTAGCTGATGGCAAGATCCGCCAGGAAGAATACGAAGCCTTTTTAGAGGGAATCAATGATGCCCTTTCATTTTTAGGCAAGCATTATGTGAACAGCTCACAAACAGTTGAAAATGAGGAACGCAAAGCCGTCAGCTTTAACGAGATCGAGGAAAAATACAAGAAATTTCGTGAAGTCGCCATGTATAAAAATAGCTTCCTTCGCGTTTCAGATATTATCAAACATTCCGGTCAAATGACCCCCGAACTTGAAAAAATTACCAATACAATCAAAGAAGAACTCTAGAAAACCGTTTTTATTTTCTAGAGTTCTTCTTTTTTGCGCGTGATGCCTGTTAGCCCTTCAATAGCAACTCATTGTAAAAGGCTTGACCGATTTCTTTTAATTCGGTTTTATTAAAGGATTTTGCCATCCAAGTCGGCATCACCATTTCGATCTGACCGTAAAGTTCAATCATCACTTGAATAAAACTTTGCGCATCTAATTGATCGATCGCTTTTCGTAAGCGTCTCGCCGGCTCCAACAGTTGACTTTCCAACTGACGACTGCGATAAAGCCGATAGATTGTCCGACCTTCTTCTGCCGCCAATGAAAAGAGCGGCTGTTCACCAGCGATTGATTGCAGACTTTCTTGCTTATAACGATCGTAACGCTGCTGCCATTCCAATAATTCACCATAAACGGTTTCAATTTTTTGCTGGCGCACGGTCGCCAATGCACTGTAAAAATCAATCGGTAATTTTTCGACCCGGCGGTCTCGTTTGATCCAAGTCGCCAAGGTCGATTGGGGGATACCGGCCAACTGACCGAATTGTTCAACCGTGATTCCCAAGTCACGGCGAATGTACATCTTGATCGGATGTTCAATCGTGGTTAATGCCATTTTAGCCACCCCACTCTCCTGCAATAGTTATACTTCATTATAACGAAGCCGCTAAAAAATACCAAGCTGAACCGCAGCGGCTTTTCAGCTTGGTCGTTAGTTACGTTAGTTGTGTTCTTTTTTCTTTTTGCGTCGCCGGCTTGGACTTTCATGTTGATTTACTTGATCAGTCGGACCTTTTGGTTGATTCAGCCAGTGATCCTGTTCCGTTTGCTGGTTGACACGACGCTCCGTCATTTCCTTTTGGATTGCCAAGCGCTGTTTTTGTTTTTCTAAACGAGTTAGCTCAGCGGCTACTCGGCGGCGATCATTCTCATTTAAGGAAGCCAGCTGCTCTTTCCGCTGCTTGATCTCCTTGTCGAGATGATCTTCCCAATCCGCCATGACTTGCTTCCAGCGCTCCGGATCTTGCTCATCGCCAGCTCTTAGGGAATCCCGTAGTAAGGTCGAATAACGGCGGACGGAATTGCCCCAGACTTGATTCCGAGCTTGTAAATAATCCGTTTGCTGTTGATTATCCAAAGATGCCAGCAAGTCATCCTCTTCGCGATCCACGATATTTTGTAAAAAGGCCAGAATCGGTAAAATCAAATAAATCACCAGTGCTAGTTTTACAAAAAAATGACCAAAAATCAACAATAGCAACCGAAAGCCGATCGCCAATAGATCTTGTCTGTTCAATTCCTGCACGCGCCGTTTTCGCTGTGTTTCATCCTTCAACGACTGCTCAGTTAAGGCGACGATCAAACGCCGCATCACGAAGGTGACGATCAAGGTCAATACCCCATAAATCAAAAGGGTCTGTTGGATCGTATCTTCGATCAACAAGCGAGTAGCCGACGGGACCAGTGACAAGAAAAACAATAATAGTAGATAGACCACTAGATCCTTATTTTTTACTCGCTCGATTTTATTGAAGGCATAACCGGTCTGAAACCATAAATTAGCCACAAAACAAAAACTAATAAAATAAATCCCCACCGCCCGAAATAAGGAATACATATCCACCGTTCCATTGGTGGCGGTCTGAATCGGTAATTCTAAAACGATAATCGTCAGAATAATCGCGATAATCGCATCGCCAAAAACTACCACGCGTTCTTTCATCTTTTCAGCTCCTGACTTTTCTTTTGGCTAGCCGCCTGCAGCAACTAACCTTATCAAATCTATCATAGCTCAAACCTAGTAAAAAGAATAATGATACGGATAAAAGTTGGCTGATGCTACGAACAGCAAAAAAGCGGTGTGACAAGAATTTTGTCACACCGCCTTCTGCTTCCTTATTCGCCGATCGGTAAAATCACGGATGATTCGGCCAAGTCTAGCGTATAATCTATCGCTTGATTGCCCCGCACGGTCATGCCAAAATCAGTGCCATAAACGGCTAAACCAATTTGACGACCGGCTGGCAAATGATACATCGTCGGTTGCAAGCTGACTTCTACTTCAACGAACTGATTGGCCTGCAAGTCATCATTTTTCCAAGCATTTTCCCGATTTTGCAGATTGATATGACCGCGGGTAATCAGCTTATACTCATCTTCTGCCCCTAATTTGAATTCAACTAAATTATCTTCCCGCCAATTACGACCTAATGGCAAGCCGTGTAAAGCCAAAACATCCGGAACTGGTTTCAAACGTTGAGCCGTCCCAAAGTCGATCAATTCAAAACTCAACATGCCTAAATCCAGACTGGAAGCGACTTTGATTTTAACTTTTGGTCGACCGTTTAAGAAGAGCGCTTCATTCAATTTAGCGGTTTTAGCTAAATAGCGGTGCCCATCCATGGGGCCAGCTTCCTTCAACTCTTTTTCCCATAAATCGATATTTTTCGTATAGCCTTCATATTGCGCTAGTGGCAATTGATCGCTAAACGTCAGTTGGCTTTCACTGGCGGTTTCGGTCAGCGCATTTTCAGCTAGATGATAGACTTTTTCATTGGTAGGGCCCCAATCTGTCAAAGTCTCCCACGTTTCTGGTGCCGTATTCTTTTGGTAAACGATGTCTGGCAAGATTTCCTTGGCATTGTTTTCTACATCGTAAAGTTTATGACTCAGCCACAAGTTCATCATATCTTGAAAATCTAGTGACGGCATATTGTTGATATAGATATGCTGTCCTTGATGTAAGATCAGTTTTTTCGCAACCGGTACTTCTTTTAAAGCCTCCCACAGATCGGCTACTTGCCGCGGTTTCACGTTCCAGTCATTCAATCCGTGAACCATCACCACATCACATTTGATGTCTTTGATCAACGGCAAATAATTTCGTTCGTCCCAGAAGGTATTATAATTGCCAAACTGGCGGTCTTGCAGGATTGCCATTTCCTGCAAATAATTCAAGAAAAATTCCTTACTGTGGAGATAATCCCCAGCGTTACGCATCTTACTGAAAGTTTCGATTGCCAGTACGTCGGCATCTTCGCCCGGAAAGCCCCCCGGAGCAATCACTAATCCATTATCCCGGTAATATTGATACCAATCAGAAATCGCTGCTTCGGAAATAATCGTTTCCAATCCTTCAACTTGGCGGGTCGCACAAGCCGTCGCCAATGTTCCTAGATATGATTTTCCGGTCATCGCTACCTTACCATTGCTCCACCAAGCTTTGATCTCGATCTGATCGGTCCGGTTGGTGAAGGCCCGCCGATTGCCAGCCAACCATTCGATATAAGCCACCATCGCCGTCGTTTGTTCGACAGAACCACACGTTTGAATCCCATCGGAATCCCGCGTACCGATACCCGCACCGTAAACTGCCGCAAAGCCGCGCGCTAAGAAGAAATCATTCAAACTATGATTGTTCTCCCGGCTAAACGTTTCCGTCGCATGGGTCGCATGGCCTTTGACAGCTCGCTCTTTTGGTAATACAACGGGAGTTGGTTGGTATTGAATCTCTTCATAGGTCGTTTCCGTCGGTTCTTTGCGCTCCAAGGGCACATTGACATCATAAGTCAATGCTTCGCCAGCTGGCCCATTGACTCCTTGACTGTAAGGACTCGCCGTAAAGACCGTCGCGACTTGCAAACCTTCTTCCGTTTCTTGCGGACGTAAAATTTCTAACTTTAATAAATCCCGCTGACCATCTTGATCCGTATCCAAAGGCGCTTCCACGTAAACTACTTCTCGTATCAAACGGCTTGTATCAAAAACGGCTTGGGCTTTCCCGTTGAAGAAGAACGGTTTACTAACCGTCGTTTTTTCGTAATACCCCTCAGAAGCCAGCTTATCTAAATAATTCAACCCATTTTTCGTATGGCTGATTAAGAGTAAATACCATGCTTCGATCACCGTCTCCCGCAATGAAAAATCACCATCGATCATGGGAACGCCAATTTTTTCGGCATCCGCCAAAACATTTTTCACCTCAAAATCAAGCGTTGGTTCAAATTCCAACTGCTGCAAAGCCACTGTGTAAAAAACTTCTTTGGTGACAGGCGTGCCGGCTTGGTAAAAAGCGCCTAAGTCTGTTGTTTCATTCGCTAAAAAGTTTCCTAGTTTATTGACAAAGCCGCTGTGGTCACGCACCGCTAAAAAACTTTTCTGTAGAAATTCAAACCAAAGTTTCGTCGCATCTTTCGCTGACTCAACTGTCAGAAACTCAGCCGCTGATAATTCTTTTTTCGCTTCTGCTAGTGAAACACGTTTTAAACCAAATTGATTAAGTTTCATCTCGTTCGCTCCTTATTTTTCGTTACTTTTTCCAGAAAACTAAGCATCTTTATTCCTGATAAAATAATTATAACAAATCCCACTTCGAATTTGCTTAAAGTTCAATGAAAACGGTTGCTTTATACTCTATGCAGAAGACCAAAAAATTTAGGTCTTCCTCTTTCCTGAGCAAAACAACTAAAAATGCCCTCCAAGCTGATTGCTTGAAGGGCATTTCGATTAAACTAACTCAATATATTTTTCATTCTTCTCTAAATGATGCAAATAAATCAGTAAGCGATCATACAATTGATCATTGGCTTCTTCGATGGCTGAACCAAGGTTTTCACCGATCTCTTTGACTGTTCGTTGACCGTCGATCTGCTGAAGAATAAAACTGCCATATTTATCTAGTTCCATCTCAGAAGTTTCTGGGATCTTGTAATGAATCTTGCGTAAGACTCGTTGGATCCAAGCATTTTGTTCGGTAATGACAAAGACGATGCCATCGCGAACGTCATAATGCAATCCTTCTTTGAGGCGATAAACCCGTTTTAACAGTTCTTCCGTCTCCGGATTTACTGCTTCCGGCTGGTTTTTAGTCATTGTGTTTCACTTTCTTGACGCTTAACAATGGCGCGATAATTGCTACCACTAAGATTGCTAATAACAAGAAGGCTGAACCATTAGATCCTAAGAAACCAGTTGGTGAGCCAGGTGTTACGACACCTGTTACTTGTAAGATGATTCCGATTAGACCGATGATTGAGCCACCAGCAATCAAACCAGATGATAAGCTGACACCCAAAGTAATCCGTTCTTCGGCCACTTCTTCGGTTTCTTTTTTGTTTAATTCATCGATTAGACGACGGATTAAGGCACCAACTAAAATGATTGAAGTTGTTGAAATTGGTAAGTAGAAACCAATCGCAAATGTCATAATTGGCACTTTCATGAAGTGTAAAACAATCCCCATTACGATCCCAGCGATAACCATATGCCATGGAAGTGATCCAGACATGATCCCTGAAGTCAATGTTGCCATCAAGTTCGCTTGTGGCAAACCAAATGGAGGATTTGAACCAGTGATTGCTAATTGTGGAGCTAAAATAACCATCATACCAGTTACGATAACGACGCCCACGATATTAGAAATAATGAAGTAACGACGGCCTTCGTTGAAGTTTCCGCCCATTACAAAAGTAACTTTTTGTGATTGAGAATAACCACCGGCTACAGAAATTGCTAATACGATAAAGGTACCGAACATTAATAATTGTTGTGTATTTTCAGCTGACGTCCAGCCCATCATAACAAAGACTAATGTCAAGATAACCATTGACGCAATCGTCATACCAGATACTGGTAAGTTTGAAGTTCCGATTGTACCAGTCAAACGACCAGCAACGATAACAAATAGGAAACTTAAAACGATTGATAAAAGACCACCGATCAATGCCATTGCGACACTGCCAGTGATGATGAAGCCCATTACGATACCTACGACAGCACCGATGATCAATGGCAACATTCCGCCGCCTTCTTGTTCAACACCGTCTTTACGGCCTTTCAAAGTTGCAGAGATTGATGAAATGATTGTTGGGATCAGTTTGATCGCACCGATCAATCCACCAGAGATCATCATACCAGCTCCGATGTATTTAACATAAGAACCAGAGATCACAGCAAAGTCAGAAGCGCTCAACAATTGTGCTGCATTATCCCAAACGTGTGCATTGCTGTTAGCCATTTCCATGAAATAGCCAAGTAAAGGCGCAATCGCGAAGTTTGCTAAGATCGAACCTGCAAACATCAACACAGAAACGTCCATCCCAACGATAAAGCCGATTCCGGCTAATAATGGGTTAACTTCTGTTTCAAATTTCCATTTGTAGAAGCTTTCATTTACATAGCTGATGACATTGTTCATGATGCCGAAAACAGAACCAGTCAAAGCCGTTAAAACTCCACCGATACCAAAACCGATTCCCATGTATTTCAATGAATCGCCACCAGTATCAGAAGCGACTAGTGTTTCAGAGATCGCCATTGCTTCTGGATAAACCAATTTACCGTGTTCAGAAACTAACATGTAGTCTTGAACGATTGAGAATACACCGACACCTAATAATACAGCACCGATACCAAGGCCGACTCCTTGGATGAAGTTCACTTTACCACCGACTAAGATTACGGCTGGTAATACGAAAATCATACCTGAGGCAACTGATTCCCCACCACTTGACATTAATTGCAATAAGTTCTTACCTAAAATTGTTTTAGGTTTTACAAATAGAGCGACTAGCCCTGATCCAATAATTGCACCTGGAATACCTGCGGCTACTGTCAGACCTGCTTTCATACCTGAATAAGCAGTCGATGCAGCGAATAGTGCAGCCAGTAAAATACCTAAGATCATAATGATCGGTGAACCAGATTTTTTAGGTTTGTCTGCAACGTAAGGGACGTAATCCTTACCTGCTACTCCACCAAAAGCGTCTTTTGAGAGTTTTTTCATTATCTTTGAAATTCCTTCCTTACTGTCTTTTCCTCAATGAGATGAGGAATCCTGTAAGAACAGGATTCCTGCTCTCTCATAAGTGCCTATTTAGCTAAACGATAAATTGCATCTGCATAGATAGCTGTTGCTTTGAACAAGCTATCAAGCGGCATAAATTCGTTTGGTTGGTGCATTACGTTTTCTTCACCTGGGAACATTGCGCCGTATGCGACACCACGTTCTAAGATTCGACCGTAAGTACCCCCACCGATTGATTCTTCATGACCTTCAAGGCCAGTATGTTCTTCGTAAACGTCCAATAATGTTTTCACTAATGGATCAGTTGCGGGAACATAGTGAGGAGTTTTCACATCACCGATGATTGCGATGGAAACGCCTGCTTCTTTAAGAACTTCTTCCATGTTCGCTAAGATCTCATCTTTTGTGATACCTTCTGGATGACGAACATTGATTGTGATTTTTTTGTCGCCAGCGGCACTGTAATCAAACAAGTTGGCTGATGAAGTAGTTTCACCCATTACATCGTGTTTTGTGTAAGCATTTAATTTCTTACCACTGTAATCTAAGTGTAAGTATTCAGCTGTTGTTTTGATGTAGTTTGCGCCATTGCCGTCTAAGTTGTAATCAGC
This sequence comes from Enterococcus pseudoavium NBRC 100491, assembly GCF_001544295.1. Lineage (GTDB taxonomy): Bacteria > Bacillota > Bacilli > Lactobacillales > Enterococcaceae > Enterococcus_A > Enterococcus_A pseudoavium. The sequence continues at coordinate 28,000 of NZ_BCQF01000007.1, read as the reverse complement.
TAGGAATGCTGCTAAGAACGTTGCAGAGTTCACGCCGAATTTTGGTTCTTGTGCATGAGCCGCTTTACCGATCACAGTCAGTGTGATTTCACCGTTGTTTTCAGCAAATTCGCCCTTCACGTCAGATTTTTTGATGAAGGCTTCAAAAGCTGCTTTCATGTCGGCAACTTTTCCTTCGTCGTTAACTTTCAAGACTGCTGTTGCATCTCCTGGTACCATGTTCGTCCGTAAGCCAGATTTAAAGCTTACTAACTCAAGGTCGCTAGCTTCAGCGTTGTCTTTGTTAGCAAAAGTTAATTCGTAAGATAAGATCCCTTTTTCACCATTGATGATTGGGAATTGAGCATCTGGAGAAAAACCAAATTTAGGCATTTCTTCCACTTCCATGTAACGGTGGATGCCGACCCATTCGCTCTCTTCATCTGTACCGAAGATAAAACGAATCTTCTTAGAAATTGGTAATTCCAAATCTTTAATGATCCGCATTGCATAGTAAGCTGCGATTGAAGGTCCTTTATCATCAGCTGAACCACGTGCGTATAATTTTCCATCTTTGATGACTGGTTCAAATGGATCGGTATCCCAGTTATCATCTACTGGTACTACGTCAACGTGTCCCAATAAACCAAGCATATCGTCGCCTTCGCCGTATTCGATGTGGCCAGCTACGTTTTCGATGTTTTTCGTTACGAAACCATCACGCTCACCAAATTCCAATACTTTACGTAATGCGGCAGCAGGTCCAGGTCCAAGAGGTTCTTCTTTTGTTCCATGTTCCACGTCGCGAATACTGTTGATGCGAATAAGATCGCCTAAGTCTTTCAGTAAGTCGTCTTTGCGTGCTTCTACTTCTTTTTGCCAATCAATTGTCATTGTTTAATCCCTGCTTTCTCTTTTTTGTAACAAGTTTTCAAACCTGTTAGATTCATTAGAAAGATCATGTCCAAATAAATTTTTCAAATTTTGACAGCTTGAATAACTTTTTCTAAAGACGAATTCACGGTCCCTTTTGAGGATGAAAAACGCCAAAACAATCAACGGAAAATTCCGCTCATAAATGTCAGAAATGTTATTCTATGATTCCTAATTCCGCAGTTTGTTTCACCTCCCAAATCAATATTATACCGTATTATTATTCATAAGTCATTGTGAAAAAACTATCATCCAATAAAAATAAGTCGATTTTTATCAGAAATAAACTTTTTTACTAGTTTTCCCCCGTTATTCAAGCGAGCCAAAATCCGGTCTTTTTTTTGATGACATGACGTATTTTAAGCCTATAAGAAGTATAGCGGAGTTTGAATGCGTTTACAAATTATATTTTATTCATATAGCGTCTTTTGTTCTCATTTTATTGTTATCTATTACTAATTTTTAAATTTTTGAATTGTTCTGATAATAACAAAAAAAGAACCTCGTTCATTCGAGGCTCTCTTTTTAAATTCATTCCGTTTTTTAATCAAAAACTCATATAAATGTTTTTTTATCCGGTCTTCTTACATTTTTAAAGCAGCTTGCGCCAGCGTCATCTTCGCTTGGGGAATTCTAAATGGCGAGCACGAAATATAATCGATCCCTAAATCCTTCAAAAAGGCGATTGATTTCGGATGAGCAGCTGCCTCCCCACAAATACCAATCTTCAATTGAGGATTTGTCTTACGACCCCCTTCGATTGCTAGCTTCATCAACGCGCCTACTCCAGCCTCATCCAATACTTGGAAAGGATCATCGGCAAAAATACCGCTGTCCAAATATTGCGTAATAATTCGTGGCGAATCGTCCCGCGATAAGCCCAACGCCATTTGAGTCAGGTCATTGGTCCCAAAGCTAAAGAAATCTGCATATTCAGCAATCTCTTCTGCCACAAAGCAGGCTCTAGGAATCTCAATCATCGTGCCGATTTGATAAGCTAAAACTAGTTGCTGCTTCTCTAAACTTGCTTGAATCGCAGTTTCGATCGCTGAACGAACCCGGGCAAATTCTTGAGCATCGATTGTAAAGGGAATCATGATTTCCGGTTGGATCACAAAATCGTTTTCTTGCGTGACTTCACAAGCGGCCTCAATGATTGCCTCGGCTTGCATTTGATAGATTTCAGGATAGGCCACCCCTAAGCGTAAGCCGCGGAAACCTAGCATCGGATTGACCTCGGCCAAGTTATCCGTTTTCCGTTTCACTTCATTGAATGTTTTCCCTAAATCCTTCGCGACCTCGCGACATTCATCGGCACCCTTTGGTAAAAACTCATGCAATGGCGGATCAAGCAAGCGAATCGTAGTGGCTTTGCCTTGAGCAGCTTCATACATAAATTTAAAGTCCTGTTTCTGGACTGCCTTCAACTCTTTTAAGACAGCAAGCCGTTCGTCTAAACTATCCGCCAAAATCAACTGCCGGAATTTCAAGAGGCGACTTTTCTCAAAAAACATATGCTCCGTTCGGGCCAATCCAATGCCGACCGCCCCTAAAGCCATTCCTGTTTGAATATCCTTTGGCGTTTCGGCATTGGCCCGCACTTTGATCCTAGCATGACGATCCCAAATTGCATGTAAATCATCTAATGCGACGGTATTCGTCACTTCTTCCATCGGAATTTCACCGAAATAGATTTTGCCGGTGCTGCCATCGACGGATAAAATGGTTCCCTCTTCGATCGTTTCACCAGCGACGGTTGCTCGTTTTTCCGTTTCACTGACATCCAGGCGTTCACAACCGACGACGGAGCAAATCCCCATCCCCCGAGCCACTACTGCCGCATGGGAAGTCATTCCACCACGACTAGTGATCACGGCTTCACTGACTGCGATGCCTTCAATATCTTCCGGTGAGGTTTCTTCTCGTACTAAGATCACCTGTTCACCGCGGGCTTTGGCCTCGGTCGCAGCTTCCGCTGTAAAATAGACCGCTCCGGTTGCCGCTCCGGGACTAGCAGCTAGACCAGATAAGAATGAGACTCGTTTTTTCAGGCTATCGGCGTCAAAATTAGGATGCAAGGCGGCTTCCAGATCCTTCGCTTCGATTCGATTGACTAATTCATTTTCATCGATAATCCCTTCATTATAAAAGTCCAGTAAGATCTTCAAGGCCGCTTTCGATGTGCGTTTGCCACTTCTTGTTTGCAAAATAAATAATTTTTCCCGTTCGATGGTAAATTCAACGTCCTGCATATCATGATAATGCTTTTCGAGATTCTCGCAAATTTCCTTCAACTGCTGGAACTGTTCGGGCAATTCATCGGCTAACACTTGGATCGGTTTCGGTGTCCGAACCCCTGCTACAACATCTTCCCCTTGCGCGTTAATCAAATATTCACCGAACAAACCGGGATCTCCTAACGATGGATTGCGGGAAAAGACGACACCGGTGCCAGATGAGTCGCCAAAATTCCCAAAGACCATCTCTTGAATATTGACTGCCGTTCCTAAATCATCGCTGATATCATGCAGGCGACGATAAGTTTTGGCCCGTTGATTGTTCCAGCTACCAAAAACGGCCTCAATCGCTAGATACAGCTGTTCGATTGGATCTTGCGGAAATTCACGTTTGAGTTGTTTGCGATAAATTTCTTTGTACTCGCTTACAATTTGTTTCCAATGATCTGCCGTTAATTCATTATCAAAGTTCAAACCGTTGACTTTTTTCAAGGCTGTGATGCGATTTTCAAACTCATTATTGTCCAGCCCCATCACGACGTTGCCGAACATTTGCAACAAACGACGGTAACAGTCATAAGCAAAGCGTTCGTTTTGACTATTGCTGGCAAGGGCCACCACGGTTTGATCATTTAGCCCTAGATTCAAGACAGTATCCATCATGCCCGGCATCGAAAATTTTGAGCCGCTGCGGACAGAGACTAATAAAGGATTTTCAAGGTCATTAAATCTTTTTCCTGTTTTAAGTGACAGTTTTTCAACGGCTGTCATGACTTGCTCTTTCATTTCAGCAATCAGCTGGTTGCCATGATTTAAATAATGCAGACAGGCTTCGGTAGTTACAGTAAAACCGGTCGGTACTGGCAGCCCTAATTTGGTCATCTCAGCCAGATTAGCACCTTTCCCACCTAATAAGTCTCTTTGTTCTTTTGATCCTTCTGAAAATAAATAAACCCAACGATTCATGGAATTCTCCTTTAAAATAGTTTTATTTGACTTGATTACAGTTTAATACGATGATTATATAAAGTCAATAAGATGTTTATTTATTTTTATTAACCACATATAAGAGAATGAATCCCGACTCAATTATATTTAAGGCAAAAAAAAGGTGTGACAAAATACTTGTCACACCTTCTTTTTCGAATAAACGGGATAGCCACAATCAGCCTTAGTCGCGATAACAAAGCGCCAAACCTTTTAAAAAATTCCGCGTATAATTATCTCCACAAGGTTTAAAATTGCGGTGCCCTTCTTTGCGCATGATCCCACTAAGCTCACTTTTTGATGGATAGACTTCAGCGGCTGCTAAAATATCTAACAGATCCTCACTAGTCAGTGCCAGTGCAATCTTAACTTTTTTCAATAGCACATTATTGATATGTTTGATCTCCCCAGTTGGTGCCGGTGTCGGCTGCCCCGCTTGATTTTTAGGTGCGCCTCGTTTCAAAAGGATAAAACCGTTCAAAAAGGCATCAAATGCTTGATTGTCCAACATTTTATCGTAAATATTTTCTTCAAAATCGTTCCCTGCGACTTTTTGCCGGCCGCTTTTTGTCAGCAAAGCCTTTTCTTCTTTGCTTGAGATGGTTTGGCCACCTAATTCAAAAGCTTTGATAATATCCGTATCTTTAATATCCAAGGCATAGCGTAGCCGTAATAATCGATCATTGTTGTTCATCATATTCCTCCACCGTTTGTACTGCCTTTTACTATATCACATCTGCCACGCTAAAAGCGTTCGACCGCGCAGACTCGGTGAACGCTTAAGCAAAATGAAATAAATTTAAGGCAAAGTTGAGACTAGCTTTCTTCGATCACAAAACCATGCGACAAGAGCTGGTAATCAGTATCTTCATAAATATTTTGACCAAATAAACGACAGCCGCTTTTTTCAACGCGAGTCGGTTGACCTTCGTTAAAAGTCGCGATAAGCGTTTTCCCGCGATAGCTACGAGTCAGAGAGAAGATTTTCTGCTGATCATCGTATTCCCAAATCAATGTCCCATAACTGAAGACATCAGAAAACTGCTTTCTAAGGGCGATCAAGGCTTTGACAAACGTTTTGAATTCCTCATCTTGCTCGTCCCAGATCATACAGCGCCGACAATCCGGATCCATCTCGCCTTCCATCGCTACTTCGGTGCCATAATAAATACAAGGAGTCCCTTTTTGGATGAACATAAAGGTCAAGACGGCTTTTGCCAAGTCACGATTTCCTTGACATAAAGTCAAAATCCGCGGTGTATCATGGGAATCTAGCAAATTAAAACTGACTTCATTGATTTGATCCCGATAAAGCAATTGCTGGCGATTCATTTTAGCGATCATTTGTGAAATCGAGATCGACTGTTCGATGAAAAAGTCCTTGATACTGTCTGTAAAGGCGTAATTCATCACCCCATGGAACTCGTCGCCTTCCAACCAGCGTTGGGCAGAATGCCAGATCTCCCCTAAAATATACAAATCGGCTTTTTCTTGCAAAACCGCCGTATGAAATTTTTTCCAAAAATGATGATCGACCTCATTGGCAACATCCAGCCGCCAGCCATCGATATCAAACTCACGAATCCAATAGGTCGCAATAGCTAACAGATACGCCTGTACCTCGGGGTTCGCCGTATTGAGCTTAGACATATTTGGATTGAAGTTAAAGGTATCATAGGTCAGATCTTTCGCATTTTCCGAACCGGGAATCGCTGTATAGCGCGGCGGAAAAGAATCAATATGGAACCAATCGGCATATTGTGATGCTTCTCCCTGCAAAAGCACATCCTGCCACTGAGGGGAGCTGGCTCCGAGACGATTGAAGACCGCATCCAACATGATCCGCATGCCCCGCTGATGAGCCTTTTCTACCAATTCACGGAAAATTTGTTTATCACCAAAATGGGCATCAATCTCATAATAATCAATCGTGTCGTATTTATGGTTCGACGGTGAAGTAAAAATCGGACATAAATACAAGCCGTTCACGCCTAAATCTGCTAAATAGTCCAATTTATCAATAATCCCCTGCAAATCACCGCCAAAAAAGTTCTCTCTTGTAGGTTTTTGACTGCCCCACGCTAAAACGTCTGCGGGATCGTTGGTAGGATCACCATTATAAAAACGTTCGGGAAAAATTTGATACCAGACCGTTTCGGCGACCCAATCAGGTACTTTGCAACGATCGATTTCTTGAAAATAGGGCATCCGAAAATAAAGATTGTCCTGACTCAGCCGTTCCAGTGTATAATCAAAAACTCCTTGATCATTATAAAAAGCTTGTTCGCCCTTCGGATCGGTTAAACAAAACCCATAGGCCAAACGCCGATGCGGAGCGGTCACTTCGATCTCCCAATAATCGTGGAACTCGGTCGTATAGGCTTTTTTCATCGGTTGTTGTTCTTGGTACCATTTCTCTTTCGCAAACGTATAAAAATCTCCGCTGATCAACCCGACGGATTCAATCTCAGCCCGAGTCGTTTGCAAGCGAATCCGCATCACATCTTTCGTATAAAGATAAGCAAATTCGCTTTCGGGACGATGATAAATTCCTGCATGATTCATCCCTCCACCTCCATTTCTGTTTTCATTGTACCAAAAATCATGAGAGGGCCTCTAGTCTGAACTTTCTCAAGGGTTTATACGCATTTTTTTTAGCAAAATATGCTAATATAGTAGTAGAAGAAATCTTTCTTCGCCTCGTTTATCGAGGATCACTCCAGGGCGTAGCATGTTTGGGGAAGCGGCTGCGTCCGTATTTTTTTTTGACAAAATTCGCAGATTCTGTTTTAATAAATGTATCAAAAACAGAAACGAGGGATCATGCCATTGAAAAACTAAGCGAATGTTGGAAGTTGCAAACTGATATTATCTTGACCGATGTCAAGGGATCAGTGGGCAGATTTTCAGGATTGGCTTAGGATTTCAAAGGATGGTCTCTTTTTGTTGTTTTTCTAGTCTAGCTGTCAATTTTATGGCTAGTTCGACAAAGACCTCCCCCTACTCCTTTCCTGAAAATTGGGAAGGATTTTTTGTTTCCAGCGGGAAACGAAAAGGGGGAATTTTTTTATGTCTACCATTAAACTGACACATTTAACTTTCGGCTTCGATAAACAAGTCGATTTACTATTTGAAGATGCAAATTTAACCATCGACAGCAGTTGGAAACTGGGCCTCGTTGGGCGTAACGGACGCGGCAAAACGACTTTATTACAGCTGCTGTTGGGGAATTATCGTTACCAAGGAACCATTCAATTTCCCATGCGGCCGGTTTATTTTCCAGCCGCCGTCACTGATGAGGCGCAATTGACTTATTATGCCCTGCTGGAAGTGGCGGATTTTGAACTTTGGGAACTGGAACGGGAAATGAACTTGATTCAATTAGATCCTCAGCTCCTCTGGCAACCGTATCAAACACTCTCTGGCGGTGAACAGACCAAAGTTTTATTGGCGCTGCTGTTTACCCAAGAAGATTTTTATCCTTTGATCGATGAACCGACCAATCACTTAGACCAGCCCGGCCGGCAGCATGTTGCTGAGTATCTTCAGCACAAAAACGGCTTTATCGTCGTCAGTCACGACCGGCAATTTTTGAACCAAGTCACCGATCATACTTTGGCGATTGAAAAAAGCCAGCTAGTCTTATATCAAGGTAATTTTGCGACCTATGAGGAACAGAAAAAATTGCGGGATGAGTTTGAATTAGCCCAAAACCAAAAGATCAAAAAAGAAATCGGTCGGCTGAAAAAAACGGCCGCCGAAAAAGCCGAATGGTCGCGTTCACGAGAGACCGATAAATACGGCAAGCCTTCTGAAAAAGGCAGCGGGGGCATTTTCGATACCGGTTTCATCGGTGCTCGAGCGGCCCGGACTATGAAGCGTTCAAAAAATATCGAAAACCGGATGTACGAACAGATCGAAGCTAAAGAAGGACTGTTAAAAGATTTGGAAGACGTTGATCATTTAACGATGAATTATCAGGCGAGCCGCCATGCTCAGCTCTTAAAAATCACGGATTTGATGCTCCACTATGAAGGGCACGCCCCGCTTTTTGCGCCCCTCTCCTTTGAGCTGAAGCGCGGTGAAATCACGGCTTTGACTGGCGCTAACGGCATCGGAAAATCCAGTGTGCTCCATTACTTGCTGGGCAGTTTTACAGGCGAAGCCAGCGGAGAACTATTGCGTCCCAACACCAAAGTCAGTTACGTTCGCCAAAACTATGAAAATAACCGCGGCAGTCTGCAAGCTTTTGCCGAAGCCAACCAGCTAGATTATTCCGCTTTTTTAAACAATCTGCGAAAACTCGGGATGGAACGAAATGTTTTTCAAAATAACATTGAAGAAATGAGCATGGGCCAGCGAAAAAAGGTGGAATTAGCTAAATCTTTAGCTCAAGAAGCGGAGTTGTATATTTGGGATGAACCCTTGAATTATCTAGACGTTTTCAACCAAAAGCAGCTAGAAGATTTACTCCTGCAAATAAAACCGACCATGCTGATCGTCGAACACGACCAAACTTTTTTAGAAAATATTCATGCGCACCAGATTGCTTTAAAAAAAAGCTGAACAAAAAAACGACCTAGCGATAATCGCGCGGTCGTTTTTTACTGGTTTTAACCGAAAGCTTGCTCCGTTCGAGAAATAATCTCATCTTGTAAGGCTTTTTCCAAATTATTGAAGTAATCACTGTAACCGGCTACCCGCACGATTAAGTTTTCGTAGTCTTGCGGATTTTGCTGAGCCTTCACTAAGGTTTCTCGATCGATCACGTTAAACTGAATATGATGACCATCCAAAGCAAAGTAACTGCGAACCAAGGCGGCCATATGGGTGATCCCGGCTTCCCCAGCGACAACACTTGGGGTGAATTTCTGATTTAGCAAGGCCCCGCCGGTTTTCGTTTGATCGATTTTTGAGGCAGACTTGATCACCGCTGTCGGCCCATTGCGATCGGCCCCTTTTTCCGGTGAGATTCCATCTGGTAACGGAATCCCTTTATGGCGTCCGTTTGGTGAGGCCTCCATCACTTGACCAAAGTAAACGTGACAGGTCGTTGGTAAAAATTCCACGACTGTTTTCGAGCCTTTAGGCGTTGGACGGCCCGCGATCACTGCTTGCAGTGAGGCTGCGACCGCGCGCAATAAGCTATCCGCATACTCATCATCATTGCCGTATTTAGGCGTTTCATTGTAGACGAGATCATAAACCTCGTCATAACCTGCGAAGTCGGCTTCACAGGCAGCTAGTAATTCCGCCATCGTCAACGTTTTTTCTTCAAAGACATTGCGTTTGATCGCAGCTAGCGAATCGGTGATCGTGGCGATCCCGACACATTGGATGTAGCTCGTATTATAACGCGCCCCGCCGGCATTGTAGTCTTTACCGACCTTGATACAATCATCGGACATGACCGACAGCAATGGTACCGGCATGAATTCCATGTACATCCGTTCGATCATATTATTGCCGGCAACCTTCACGTCCACCACGTATTGCAATTCTTGATGGAAGGCTTCAAAAACCTCCTCATAGGTTTCCATCTTCGTAAAATCACCGACATCAATCCCGACTTGTTTATCAGTGTAATGATCATACCCGCGATTCATTGCCAGTTCAAAGACTTTTGGAATATTCAAATAGCCAGTTAAGACATAGGCTTCTTTTCCTGCCACCCCAACTTCGACACAACCGGAACAAATGCCGCTTTCACGGGCATCATCGACCGATTTCCCAAGATAACTTAGTTCCGCCAAGATCGCCTCGGAATTATACATCGCCGGCTGTCCCCAACCTTTGCGTGAGACTTTTAAGGCTTCTCGCAAGAATTTTTCTGGCGTTTTGCGGGAAATTTGAACGTTGGAGCTAGGCTGTAACAATTTCATTTCATCCATGACTTCTAAAATCAAATAGCTGACATCACTGACCCCGCTAGTCCCGTCCGGTCGTAGCGCTCCGGTATTCAAATTACAAAAATCCGTATATGTTCCACTTTCTTTTAAAGTAATCCCGACTTTGGGTGGTGCTGGCTGATTATTAAATTGAATCCACAGATTTTCTAACAGTTCCCGCGCGGCTTCGCGAGTCAAGCGACCTTCCGCCAGATCTTTTTCATAAAAAGGTTCCAAATGCTGATCTAGTTTTCCCGGCGAATAGGCATCCCAATTGTTCATTTCAACCGTCACACCGATATGAGTGAACCAATACATTTGGATTGCTTGCCGGAAAGTCTGTGGCGCGTGTTCCGGCACCACATCGCAAATCTCGGCTAATTCCAAAAGTTCCTGCTGCCACTTTGGATCGGTTTCTTTTGCGGCCAAATCACGACATTGCTGAGCATAACGTTTCCCAAAAATAATCATGCCTTCGCAAACTAGCTTCATACCCTCTAATTCTTCCCGTTTGTTCAAGGCTTCCATATCGTTGTTGTAATCCAAGTTATCGATTTCCTGTTGGATTTCCGCTTTGAAATCAGCGAAGCCTTTTTGATACATTTTTCCGTCCGCGACGGTATGCCCCGGTCCCCGTTGCATCAAAAACTCGGTATATAAGCCGGCATCAAACAATAAATGCCACTCTTCTGGCAATAAACGATTCATCCGCGTCATCATCGCACGATCATGCCAATAAGGAATGATCACCTCTTCTTGGAGCTTACGGTCTGCTTCACTAACTCGGAAAAAGACTTTTTCTCGGTTGTGCATGTTGTCAAAATCTTCCAAGGTATGACAGCACAATTCCGGAAAAGTTGGCGCAGCCCATGGTCGCTCACCCTTCTCGCCTAAAATCAACGAACCTTTTTCGATGTAATTGGTTCGCTTAGACATGATGTACTTAAAAGCTTGCCCCCGCAAAACTGGAGCAGAAACTTTGCCTTCCCATTTCTGATAAGCTTCCGTCAGCAAGACTGCTCGCTCCATCGAGATACTCGGTGTACATTCCTTGTCGCTGATCTCCCGTAACCGCTTGATGCGCTCGGTGCTCCCTCTACGGGTTGGTTCCAGTGTTAATTCCGCCATTTTCTTTCCTCCTATTTCTATTTTTGTCCCTTAGCCGCCAATCGTCACTTGATAGCCTGCCGCCTGATAGGTTTTTTGCACCAAGGCGACCTTTTCCTCAGCCGGTTTTTTAAAATTTTGAGTACAAACGCGTTTCAGTCGCTCATACTTGTCACGGCCGAAATCATGATACGGCAACAAAGAAATTTCACTTACATGAATTTCCTCTTGTGCTAGCCAATTAATGATCGCTTCGGCATCAACTTTTTCTGCGTTGATCTCATCGAGTAAAATCAACCGTAGATTGATCGTTGCTTGATTTTTTGCTAAAAAGCGTAGATTCTCCAACACCAATTGATTTCCGGCACCGGTATATAAACGATGTTTTTGTGAATCAGTGAACTTTAAATCGTATAAAAATAAATCTGCATAAGGCAAGATTCGCCGGTAGTTTTCAGTGGGAGCCACGCCGCAAGTGTCGATCGCAACTGAGATTCCTAAACGTTGGCATTCTTTGGCCAATGCTACCACGTAATCCATTTCTTGCGCCATTACTTCACCGCCAGAAAAAGTTACTCCGCCCCCCGACTGATCATAAAAAATCTGATCTGCCTGAATTTTTTTGACTAACTCAGACAACGAATACTCTTTACCGATCATTTCTTCTTTGCCGTATTTATTCAGCATGATTTCCGGTCGATATTTCTGACTTTCCGGATTGTGACACCATTCACATCTAATCGGACAACCTTTGAAAAAAATCGTCGTGCGAATCCCTGGTCCGTCGTGGGTTGAAAATTTTTGAATGTTAAATATCGTCGGTCTCTTCACGTGCTCCCCTCCCATCACTAATTATAAGACCACCCGGCCATCACCGCAAGCGCTTTCTTCATTTTAGTGAAAAATTATTCTATTACGACTTATTTTATTCACCTTAATGATGTTGGGCTTTTTTTTATTTTTCAGGTATACTAAAAGCAACATAAACACTAGGAGTATGCAGATGAACATTGGCGAAAAAGTAAAAAATTTGCGAAACGAACGCAACATGACCCTTAAACAGCTGTCAGAAGCAACCGGGCTGTCAACCGGTTTTTTATCACAGTTTGAGCGCGGCATCACCACGATTGCCGTGGAACATTTGGCGAATATTGCCGAATTATTCAATGTGAAAATCAATTATTTTTTCACGGATGATACCGAAAGCAAGCCAATCATCCGCGGTTATGCTCAACCCGTGACCCACAAACTCAACGATATGATCTCCAAACAACTCAGTCACCATCCGCATGACAAAAAAATGGCTCCAAAGATGATTGAGCTTATGCCCCATCAAAAACGCGAATTGCCGACAACTTATCCCCATCAAGGAGAAGAATTCATTTATGTCTTAGAAGGAATCTTGACCCTCGTGATCGAAGAAAAAGTCTATCAGCTCTATCCCGGGGATTCCGCCCATTATTTTTCTACCATTAACCATAATTGGGACAATTTAACCAATAACATCGTGAAATTTATTGTCGTCCATTACCCGAATGACTATTAAAAGCGCTCGATCAATCCGATCGAACGCTTTTTTTCTCCAAAAAAAGGGGCATGACAAAAGTCTTGTCATCCCCCCTTTTCCGAATAAACGGTGCAAAGTAGCTTCTTCGGAAATTCCTTCTTATTTCTTGAAGCTGACCACTTTTGTCACAACCTCATTCGTCATTATTTTTCTAAAACGGCTAAACGTTTGTACACGTCGATTAACTCTTGCGTCAAGCCTAGATAAGAAATTGCATTCATCAGATGATCCTGGCTATGAACCATTAATAACGTAACTTCTGAATGATTCCCACTTGCTTCAGCGGTCAGTAAACTCGTTTGAGTATTGTGAGCCTCAACTAGTGCTTCATTGGCAGCTTTCATATGTTCTTCAGCAGCAGCAAAATCGTTCTCTTTAGCAGCTGCTAAAGCTGCCACCGCTTCACCTTTTGCATTGCCCGCATTCATGATCAAACCCATGACTACTTGTAATTGTTCATCGTTCATTTAAATTTTCCTTCCATTAAAAGCAGATTTGCTTTCCTAATTCTTTCGTAGTTCTTCTTGCAGTTTTTCCCGCTGGAGTCTACTTAGATTTCATCAAAATTGAAGCTATCAAAGTCAATTTCTTCACTTTCCAGTGCTTCTGCTTCTTTTTCTTCTCGTAGGTACTGATCATCTAATACTTTAATGAACGGATAGTAGATCACCATTCCTAAAACAATCAGCAACGCTTGCAATACAGAAGCCTGCCAGCCGCTGACTAAAAAGCCTGAAATAATCGGTGGGACAGTCCAAGGTAATTGAATCCCATTCGTATAAGGAACTAAGCCCCAATCCATTGCAAAATAAGAAATAATAATGTTAATTGTTGGTACTAGTGCAAACGGAATTAAAATAATTGGATTTAGAACAATCGGTAGTCCAAAAATAATTGGTTCGTTGATTCCAAAAATACTTGGAACTAAAGAAAGTTGTGATAATTTTTTCACCCGTTGGCTCTTACAGAAAATCACCATCACAATAATCAATGACAGTGTCGATCCACCGCCACCAAATGTCGCGAACATATCTTGAAATTGTCCGGTAATAATATTAGGAATTTCATGACCATCTTTAAAGGCTTGCATGTTTTCAACGGATAAAGCTCGTAGTACCGGATTGAAGACCGCTCCAACCACGCTACTTCCGTTAATCCCAAAGAACCAGAAGAAATGTAAGAACAAGTAGGCAACAATCATTGCACCTAGTGTATTTCCTAAGCTTAATAATGGCGTTTGTAAGAATTTGAAGATCACATCTTGTAAATTACCCATTGGTGTTAAAGAAACTAACCAATTAATCACGAACATAATCGTTATAACCACAAAACTTGGAATCAAGGCTTCAAAAGATTTTACTACGGTCGGCGGTACGCCCTCTGGCATTTTAATTGTCCAGCCGCGATGAATCACTGCCGCAAAGATCCGTGTCGATACTAATGCGATGATCATTCCTAAGAACAAACCGCTTGAACCCATCCATTTTAAGGGCAGGCTCGTTACATCAAACACTTGGGTACTATTTTCCGGCGTAAACTGTGTCGTGAACGGGGTTAAAATGAAAAATGATACCAGTGCCAACGCCCCTGACTGAATCGCATCAATATCCAACTGACGACCTAAGCTGTAGGCAATCCCTACAACGGCTAAAATCGTCATCACATCAAAACTCGCAGAAGCTGGTACAGACATCAGCGATTCCCAATTTTTTCCTAAAATTGGAGAAATCATGTCACTCCAATTCGGAATCGGAAAGTTTGCCAATAACAAGAAGAACGACCCAACAATCAATAATGGCGTAGAAATCAAAAATCCGTCACGGATCGCAATCAAGTATTTATTTTCCCCGATGACTTTTGCTAAAGGAGTCAGAACTTTTTCTAACCAGTTTAAAAATTTTTGCATTATTTTCCCTCCAATCGGTCACGTACTATTTTTTATTTTGTTTGATTAATTTTAGAACTTCTTTCATCGCTTTTTCGCCATCCATCATGCCATAAATTTCAGGCGCAATGACTGCAACTGGGATTCCTTGTGGCGCGAAACGTTCTTTTGTTTTTTCTAATAAAAATTTCACTTGTGGCCCTAGAAGAATTGCTACTGGTTTTTCCTTTTCAACCACTTCTTGTGAACGTGCGACTGGAAAAGCCGTGATCTGTAAAGGCATATTATGCTTTTCAACGACTTCCATCATCTTGTTAACCATAATACTAGTTGACATTCCTGCATCACAAAATAGATAAATTTGCTTTTTACTCATAATTTCCACTCTCCTATATTTAGTCAATCGGTGCTTTGATCCGTTTTTCATATGCTGCTAACCACTCTTGGGTGATCGGTTGGATATCGGTGGTATGATCAGTGCCCATGTTGGCAATAAAGATTTGCGGTGCTTCCTGATCATTGCCGACACTGAAAGTAAATTCGACGTTGGTAGCCACGCCCCACTCGCCTTGGTTATTCATCGCGATTAGTGAAAAAGCGCCGGCCTTGCCGTAACGAGCGGTCAATTTATCATGAAACTCATAGACCGCCTTATCGCAAGCTGCTTGCGGGGTAAAGCCTTCACCCATCAAACGAACAATCTCATACGATAGACAACCTTTCATTAAATCTTCGCCTAACCCGGTTGCTGTCGCGCCACCAATCTCACTATCTACGTAAAAACCGGAACCGGATAACGGTGAATCACCGACGCGCCCAGGTTTTTTCATAAACAAACCGGAACTAGATGTGCCTGCCGTCATTGTTCCCATTTGATCTAAAGTGACTGCGCCCACTGTATCATGGCCATCGTAAGGGTTCAGATTGTTTTCTTGAATCTCTTTTAGTCTTTTTTCCCAAATCTTATGGGCCCGTTCGGTCAGCATGCTTTTGCGTTCAAAACCTTCTAGCATTGAATACTTGGTAGCACCGTCGCCAACCCGAAAGCTGTTGAATTTATCTTTGCTAAGTTTTCGCGCCACTGAGATAGGATTTTTTACATCCGTAATTCCCGCTACCGCACCAATTTCAAATGTATCTCCATGCATAAAGGCTGCGTCCATCTCTAGGATTCCTTCAGCATTTGGCAATCCGCCAAAACCAACGGATTTATAATATGGATAATCCTCGACTGTTTTGATTAAAGTCTCGACTGCATCGCCGGCCGTTTGCTGCTTTTCTAATAATCGTAAGGCTTCGACTACACCATCGTGTGCCATCCGCCATGTGGCAATTGCTCCCCACGCCATCATTTATTCCCCTCTCGTTACCGTTTTCATTTCAAATCTGATTTTATTATAGATAGTATATACTGTTTTGTATATACTATATTTGTAATTTCTCTATTATTTTTAAGCGTTTTCTAAACTAGCCAATTTTTCATGAAAAAAAGAAGTTGCGACAATAATTTGTCGCAACTTCTTTTGGGAGTTATTTTTCAGCTAACGCTAACATCCCACGTAGATAAATTTCCATATTTAATAGTAGATCTTTTTCATCCATGTATTCATCCTGATTATGAGCGATTCCTTTTTGTCCAGGGAAAGATGGACCAAATGCAACAATATTGGGAACAAATCGGGCGTAGGTCGCTCCCGTCGTTGTAACTGGAGTGCCATCTAATTCAGTGACTTCTTCATATACGTTAGACAGTCGTTGAACATTTGGATCCTCTTTCGGAAAATGATGGCTCTTGATTCGCCGAACAACCGTTAATTGACTATCGGCTGGCAAATGTTTGGCCAATGCTTCCGTGACTTCTTCTTCTGTGATCGAAACCGGATAACGAACCGCCAACGCTAGTGACAATCTGCCATCTTTTTTTTCCAACTCGTATGGTGTGACCATTAAATTGCCACTGTCGGCATCAGAAAAAGCAATCCCTAAGCCTTGCCCCGCATGCTTATCTTTCAAGCTGGCTTCGAGCCAAGCAAAGTAAGCTGCTAATTTTCCACTCACTGATTTTTCCTGATTAATTTTTTCTGCTAACAACGTAATCGCATTCACCCCTAATTCAGGCGCATTCGACGGTGCTCGCTGACCGAAAACTTGGATCGTTTTTCCATTGATGGCTACTGCTAGATCGTCAGGCACATGGTCGCGAGCTTGATCCCCAATGAAATCACCTAAAACTGCTAATTGATCGGCTGAAAAATCGGTTAGGATCTCATAATTCACGATTCCCCGCTCCCCGTAGACTACCGGATATTTTCCATCCGGTGTAAAACCAAAACTGGGCGCTTTTTCTTCACTTAAATAAAGCGGAATATCGCCACTACCATTTTCTTCATCCGTCCCAAAAATGATTCGAATGGTTTTCTTCAAGGTGATCCCGCTGTCTTTCAAAAGTTTCAAACCAAATAGACAAGCCATGATCGGCCCCTTATTATCTAAAATCCCGCGACCATAAAAGCGCTCTCCTTTTTTACTTAACTTAAAGGGCGGAAATGACCAACCTTCCCCAGCTGGTACAACGTCCAAATGACCGACTACGCCAATATACTCATCGCCTTCGCCCCATTGAGCATAACCAACCGCATCATTCACGATCTTCGTCTCAAAACCATAACTTTTTGCTAATTCCATTACGACCATTAAAGCTTCTTTCGGACCTTGACCAAAGGGTGCTCCCTCAACCGGTGTCCCTTTTACACTTTGAATTTGCATGACTTGATCGAGATCCCGATAAAATTCTTCTTTGTGCGCCTCAATTATTTTGCTAAAATCCATTTCCATGATAAGCCTCCTAATGACCATAACGGGTCAATGTTGTTTTGAATACGTAACGATCTGAACGATAATAAGAAATATCATAAAAGATCGGTGTCGCGTCTAAAGCATAGGTTACTGAATAAACCTGCAACAAAGGATCGCCCATCGGTACTTCCAATAATTCAGACAGCTCCGGCTTGACTAAAATCGCTTCCACTTCTTGGTGGGAATAAGCAATTTCCGTCTTTTGTTCTAATAATTTAAATAACGATCCGCTAAAATCTTCCTTCGTTAATCCGGCCACGAAAGCTTCCGCTAGATAAATTTTTTCCACTGTCATCGGTTCTTCATCGAGAATCCGGCGACGAACCAATTCATAGATTGGCTGATCTTCTTCTAACTGTAAAGCGCTTAAAATATCTTCCGTTGGTTCAGCTACTTTTTCAAATGAAATGACTTCTGTTCGACTCGTTTTACCATAAGCTTTAGCCGCTTCCGTAAACCCTTGCAGCCCCGAACGTCCGCTTTGGATTTTTTGCTGGGACATCACATAGCTACCTTTTCCACGACGTTTAACTAAAATATTTTTACTGATCAAATCGTCGATCGCTTTACGAACCGTCAAACGGCTACAACCAAATTCTTTTGCTAAATCATATTCTGACGGCAATTTTTGGGAACTTACATATACCCCATCATGGATCCGCTGTTCGATCTCTGCCGAAACTTGGTCAAATTTTGCTTTGGTGGTTTTCTTATCTTCCATAGTTTCTCCTTTATTAGTAATGAAAACTAGTAAATTTTCACCCTCTGATGCCGCAAACGGCGGGATACTATTACTCGTGATCAAGTATATACATTATAGTATATACTACAAGTCATATTTAGCGAAATTCTATTATTCTCAGCTTTTTTTTACTTTCAAAACAGCTCATTCTAATCGTAAACAAATTCTTCTGAGACCTGCTTTCACCGCATTTTTTGCACAGTTTAGCGCAAACCCATCGTGCTATGTAAACAGAACCACAAAAAAACGGGAAAACAGTCTGTTTCGCTGTCTTCCCGTGGTTTTATTGCAATAGTTCTTCCAATACCTGTAAGACTCCTGAATCATTATTCGAAGGCGCCTGTTTTTTAGCCGTTGCTAAAACTTCGGGGCTACTTTCTTTCATCGCATAACTATGTTCCGTCAATGCCAGCATTTCACGATCATTATTAGCATCGCCAAAAGCAGCCAATTCATTGGGTTCGATCCCCCATTCCGCTAACAACGCTTCGATCGCTCGGCCTTTGGTCACACCGGGAATGATGATATCGATACTGCCATGCCCGCTAGTTACAGCCGTGATTTCACCGGCAAATGTTTCGTTCAAATGATCTGCGATCTGATTGGTTTTTTCTACGGCGACATCCAACGCAAACTTCACGATTGGATCAGTCGGACGTTCTGCAAAACTAGCTAACTCAGCCAACTCATAATTATAGATCCGAGCAAATTGTTTAAATTGTTCACTCGCGCTTTTTAGCACATAGGATGATTTGATCCCACAAGCGATAAATTCTAAATCGTTGCTCTCATCCGTTAAAAAGTCGATAATTTTATCAACTAATTCCGGAGCAAAATGTTGCTCTTGCACTAGCTCCTGATCTTTGAAAGTCAACGCGCCATTTTCTGATATAAAAGTCATCTGATCCGCATTTTCGGGAAAAAATGATTTTAATTGATAGTACTGGTTCCCGCTAGCTACAATAAAGCGAATCCCTTTTTCCTGCATGTGTGAAAAAATCCGTTCAAAACGTGGACGGTCGTAATCATTTTGACTATTCAAAAAAGTGCCATCCATATCAACTGCTACTGCTTTAATCATCTCTTCCTCCTCTAATAAGTAATCACAAACAGTGCTCTGCCTGCTTAGCACAAATTTTTAGTACACTTGGTATTCTTGTCCTGTTTGTTTACCTTCAACACTTTTGACATACGCCAGTGCCACTCGCTCTACCGGTACCGGGTCAAATCCTTTGAAGGCAGCTTGATATTTTTCATAGGATTCCACTAGCACATTCGGACTGACACAATTGATCCGAATCCCTTGGGTAAAATCAATCGCTGCTGATTTGACAAAAGCTAAGACTCCGCCGTTTGCCATTGCCGCTGAGGCCCCGCCAGGAATCGGGTCGTCCTTCATGATCCCCGTCGTTAAGGTAATACTGCCTTCTCTCCGCAAGTATTTTTGCCCGATCAAAGCTAAGTTGATTTGGCCCAGCAATTTACTTTGAACCGCTACCAAATTATCCGTCGGTGTCATTTCCTCCACCAATTTAAATTTGGCTGTACCTGAAGCATTCACGATTGCATCGACATATCCCACTTTTTTAAATAGCGCTTCAATACTTTCCACTGAAGTCAAATCTACTTGAACATCACCGCTCGTTCTACCAGCTGTGATCAATTCATGGTCACCTTGCAATTTTTCGACAATTGCTTGACCGATCGTTCCTTTACCGCCGACTATTAAAATGCGCAAATTAGCTGCTCCTTCCTTCATTCTTCCTTCTATTATAAAGGAACAGACGCGGCTTTTCATCTAGCAAAAAAATTTCTGCAAAAAAAGAGACCCCACTCCATCATGAGTTGGATCCCATTTTCTTTAAAAAAAGCTAGTCTTCGTTATTTTCATCCAGCTTTTTATTAAGCTTACCAGCTGCCTCATCGACTGTTTCCTTCGCCTTATCCTTCGCTTTACCTAAGCCTTGTTGGATTTTTCCTTTTAATTCAGTTGACTCATCATCTGTTATTTTCCCTTTTGCTTCGTTCAATTTCCCTTTTAATTCGTCATTATTCGCCATCATATTTCCTCCTATTGACAAAATTGTTGTTACTTTCATTCTATCATTAGTGAAAATAGAAGGCTAAGGATTTGCTTGCCCTAAGATAAATGCTTCCGCATGTTGGATATCCTGACGCAATGTTTTGATCCGCTCTTCCTTTAACTCACTGATAAATGTTAATCCTTCCAGTCGTTCCAACTCTTTTTTAGCAGCCGTTAACTCCTCTTGCACCTCCAAAAGAACGCTTTCATTCATCTCCATTGTACGTTTCCTCCCAAGCATCATTTGCCGATCTTCTGCTGCTTCTATGCTACACTGCTTTTGAGGTGAAGTAAATGCGAAATACTTGGTTAGCGGAACAATTAGCGACAATTTCTGACGAAAAATATCAATTTGTCATCACAGAAACCATCAAATACATCGAGCAATTAGAAGATGATAACGAAAGCTTACAAGTCGCACTAGAGGGCAACATTTGGAGCCCTAAAAAGTGGAACGAAAAAGCAGAGCAGTAAGCCCCTTTAGGTGGGCTGACTGCTCTGCTTTTTAAAAGGCTTTATTCTATTCATCAGCTCAACATTTGATATAAGAATATCCTTGCTCTTGCAGATTCACTAATCCGATCACGCCGGATTCAATGATTTCGACTTGTTCGTGCATTTGCTTGGAACGGACATGGAAGTTCCGCATGGAGTGATGACAGGCTTGATAGGTGACATGAGGATATTCCTTCATAAATTTGATCACCCGTGGCAACAAATAGCCTTGGATCGCCTCACCATTCATCAATAGTACGATGTCTGCTTTAGGCTCCGACAATAAGATATGCTCAATATTATGACGCGCCTCTCTGATCATTCCCAACTCATCAACATGAAAAACTACTTTCATTTAAAACGCCTCCTTTGATTTATTTAATGGGTGAAGCCATAATTTTTAATTTCTGTTTCTTCGTGAAAAACTAAGTGGCTGTTTTCTAATTCTTTGATGGCTTGCCGCAAATCTTCAATAAAATCATGGGCCATGTTCATGCCAAAATCACTCCGCACGACGATTCGCTGAATGACTTGGTCATCTAAATTTTTCGGTAGCGGATACGTTGGGACTTGCCAGCCTTTCATTAATAAACGATCCGACAAATCATACAAAGTCCATTTTCGCTCAGCATCTTCTGCCAGCTTATAACAAACTAACGGCAGCTGCTGACCATCATTAATCAGCGTAAAATGACGTGAGCGCGCGATTTCTTTCGCTAAATAGACCGCTACATCATGTGTCCGACGATGAATACTTTGATAGCCTTCAAAGCCAAACCGAACAAAATTATAATATTGCCCGATCATCTGAGACGCACTATGGGAAAAATTGATCGCCATCGTGGGCATTTCACCGCCGAGATAGCTGACTTTAAAGACTAATTCTTCCGATAAATATTTTTCATCGCGCCAGACAATCCAACCAACCCCCGGATAGACCAAACCATATTTATGCCCCGAAGCATTGATCGAGATCACATTTTTCAATTGAAAATCCCAAACCAATTCCGGTTCAACAAACGGCGCATAAAGTCCCCCTGAAGCCCCATCCACATGAATATAGACTTTGTGCTCAGTCTGCTGGTTGTAGGCTTCGACTAATTGATCCAATTTTTTGATATCATCGTATTGGCCGGTATAAGTGATACCTAAAATCCCAACGATCCCAATCGTATAGTCATCTACCGCTTCCACCGCCTTTTCCACATCTAAGGACAAATGATCCGCAGACATTGGAATCTCTCGCAGCTCAATATCCCAGTAAACACAGAATTTTTCCCAACAGACTTGATAGCCCGAAGAGATGATCAAATTTGGTCTCTTGGCCTGAATATCCACCCCTAATTTTTCAGCACGCTTGCGCCAAGCAAATTTCATGGCCAGCCCCGCTAACATACAGGCTTCCGAAGAACCAATCGTCGATGTCCCGATATATTTTTCCGCTCCACCAGCATGCCAGAGATCCGCGATCATATTAACGCAGCGATTTTCCATTTCTGCTGTGCGAGGATATTCCGATTTATCAATCATATTTTTATCGAGAGTTTCACTCATCAATCTGACTGCTTCTGGTTCCATAAAGGTTTGACAAAAAGTCGCTAGATTCAAGCGTGAGTTCCCTTCATCTAATAAATCATCCTTAATCATTTGATAAGCGATCCGCGGTTCAATCGATTTTTCCCCTAAATGATACGAAGGCAAGGTTTCACCTTCATTCGTCGAACCAAAAATCGGTTCCAAATAACTGGCTTCTCTTCGATCTTTCTTTCCATAAAGCATCCGACCACGCCTCCTAATTAAATCTTTCTACTATAAGAGTAGCCGAAAGCGCTTGAAAATACAAAAGAATTCCTGTGGGAGCGAGCGACTATTTTTTCTTTTCCCGTCAATAAGTTCAAAATAAGCAAAAGTTTTGAAAAAATCAAATGTTTTTTTAATAAAAGGCTTTCTTTTTCCTTGTGAATCTATTATTTTGTAAGTAGTATGCAAAAAAATATTTAGCGGAGGACGCATTATGTCTTATCAAGAAATGCTTTTCACTTTCTTAGGTGGATTGGGGATTTTCCTTTTTGGAATCAAATATTTAGGAGACGGGCTGCAAAAAGCCGCCGGTAATCGGTTAAGAGAGATCCTAAATCGTTTTACGTCAACACCGTTTCGAGCCGTTTTAGCCGGAATCATTGTGACTGGTTTGATCCAAAGTAGTTCAGGAACGACCGTTTTAGCCGTCGGACTCGTTAGTGCCGGCTTTATGACCTTGCGACAAGCCATCGGGGTCATCATGGGGGCTAATGTGGGAACAACCGTTACCGCTTTCATCATTGGCTTTAATTTAAGTGAATATGCATTACCGATCATTGGTGCTGGAGCGATTCTGCTCTTTTTTGCCAAACGTAATTCACTCCAATCGATTGGTCAAATCTTGTTTGGCTTCGGTGCGCTGTTTTATGGCTTAAAATTGATGGGCGCCGCGATGGACCCTTTGAAGGATTTGCCACAATTTAACGACTTAATGATCAGTGTTGCCCACCATCCAGTATTAGGTGTCGGTATCGGAACCTTATTAACGATGGTCTTGCAAAGTTCTAGTGCGACGATTGGGATCCTTCAGCAATTATATATGCAAGGAAGCGTTACGTTAGGAGCGGCCTTGCCGATTTTATTCGGAGATAATATCGGAACGACGATCACTGCCATCATCGCTTGTCTAGGTGCCAGTGTCGCCGCCAAACGAACAGCCGCCTCTCACGTTATCTTCAATCTAGTTGGTGCTCTGATCTTTACGATTTTATTGACGCCCTTCACTTCTGTCGTCGTTTTCTTCGCTGACAGATTAGGATTGAATCCCGCGATGCAACTCGCTTTTGCCCATGGGCTCTTCAATTTATCAAATCTGGCGATCCAGTTTTGGTTCATCCCACAAATCGAGATGCTGGTCAAAAAGATTGTTCCTGGCAGCGAGAAGAATTTGAATATTCGCCCAGTAACATTGAGTGAACCGCTCATCCACGCTTCGTCGGTCATGGCGATCGAGCAAGCCAAAGGTGAGATCATCCAAATGGGGAATTATGTCCTCTCTTCTTTAAAAGGAGCGCGAAAATATTATCACGACAATAAAGAAGAATGGTACGAAGATGTCCGGCAATACGAAGAGGCCATCAATCAATGCGATATCGAATTAACCGAATACCTCGTTAAAATTTCTGCCACCGGCCTTTCACCTTTAGAAAGTCAGGAACAGGCGATGCTTTTAGAATTCACCAAAGATTTTGAACGAATCGGCGACCATTCGATGAATATCATCCGCTACGTCGAAGAATCGATTGCTTTAGAAGAAAAACAACGGGCCAAAGATAAACGCAATAAGACTAAAACAACAAATAACCGCCAAACCTTCCTGTTGCAAGATGAGGACCTTGAACGCCTATTCGATAAGGTATTAAAGAATATTCACGACGCCTTGCAAGTCTTAGAAAATGACGATATCGATCTAGCACAAAAAATGCTTTATCGTGAAGAAGAAATCAATCAATTGGTGGAACTATTACGCCAAAAATACATTAAGCTTATGACCAAAGGTGAAGGACGGGCCGCAGACGGCGTCTTACTGATCGACATTAGTTCCAACTTAGAACGCTCCAGCGACCGCACACTCCATATCGCGAAATATTTCTTAGGTAACAAATACAATTTCAAATACGATACTTCGAATTTCCACTATGAAAGACCTGACACACCAGTCCTTGATAATGTCGTCGATCTGAAAAAATAAGCCAGCCAAAAACTCCGCCTACTATTGATAAGTAGACGGAGTTTTTTTGTCTTTTGTTTTAAATTTTCAATCTTTGAGCCGATATAGAGCTTTCTAAAAGACCATCAACCCCTCAACACACTTCTTTCATTCATTTATTCGTCTATTTGTTCCTTTTTGAATGGATCAACGTATTCTCGATTACTTATACTATCCCGAATATGAGTATCTGATTCCTCTGCTCTCAAATATTTTGCGAGCAGTTTCTAATTCAGCCTTACTATGCTTAAGAAAGAGCCTCCCAATATCTTTTCTCAATTTCCCATAAATTACTTTCCTTCTATTACATGATAAACATTTGTCGCCACTTGATGGTATAGAGGAAAAAACATCATTTTAATTAAAAATTTAATTAAAACATGGTATGATACTTACAAGAGGTGATTTAAATGGAAAATATCTTACCTGTGTCCGATATGAGATTTTACAACAAGGCCCTTAGTAGTATTGACGAAGGAAACCAAGTGATTCTTACGAAAAATGGACGTCCGAAATACGTGGTTGCAGATTACACTGAATGGACGAAAATGAATGCGACGATTGAATTGTTTACTGAACTCCAAAAAGGAGTCCAGTCTTTTGAGACAGAAACCCCTTTGACATTGGATCAGTTAAAATCTAGAACGGCTTCTAAAGCGCATGACGAATAGAAAATACCAACTGTCGATTGCAGCACAGGTTGAGCGCGACTTAAATGAAATTACCTTCTATTTAACAGAGCTTGGTGCTTATGAAAATACTGTAGATTCTTTGTTGAAACATATTTTTGATGGTTTGGAGCAACTCCAAACGCACCCATTGTCAGGAGCTCCACTTGATAAAAAAACTTCGATTCCGACAAATATGAGATATTTGGTTATTGAAGATTACCTTGTTTTTTACGAGTTTGACGGTCAACTTATCAAAGTATTCCGCGTATTGTCCGCGAAAAAAGATTATATTCGTATTTTAGGGCTTTGAAAGCCCCTTGAAGAGAGTAAAGGAAAAGAGCCCATGAATTTATCGTGGGTTCTTTTTTTGTGTAGCTTGTAATTATTTAGCTGCCCTTTTCGCTCCTTTTTAATTATCATCTTTTATATTGGGCAGTGGAAAAGACGTGGTGTTAGCGTAAAAAATGAAGGCTGGATGTATTAAAAAAAGTGCATCGGACGTTAAACCGATGCACTCCATATCTAAACGCTTACTGTTATTCTTTATAGCAAACTAGACTCCTATGTCAATAAGCCGGAAGCAAATACTTGCGTGACGAGTTTTGGAAGCATTCAAAACAACATAGCTCTAAAACCGTCTCGGATTTACTGCTACGCCTTGGAGGGTTTTGGAAGCATTCAAAACAACATAGCTCTAAAACGTGGATCTATTCCCTGTTTTATAATCCACTGTTTTGGAAGCATTCAAAACAACATAGCTCTAAAACAGGATACCGGGAAGAAGTGGCAGACACACTGTTTTGGAAGCATTCAAAACAACATAGCTCTAAAACTCGTAAGTTGGCGGCCCAACAAGCGGATAAGTTTTGGAAGCATTCAAAACAACATAGCTCTAAAACGAACAGTCTGTACCACCTGAACGGCTAGGAGTTTTGGAAGCATTCAAAACAACATAGCTCTAAAACTAATTACAGCAGGCGGTGATGTTTGTTTTGGTTTTGGAAGCATTCAAAACAACATAGCTCTAAAACTACGGGTTATAACGGCACTTATGAACTTGCGTTTTGGAAGCATTCAAAACAACATAGCTCTAAAACGTACCAATTTCGTTAAAACCGGCAATAGATGGTTTTGGAAGCATTCAAAACAACATAGCTCTAAAACGAACTCCGTTTAGAAGCAAACGATTATTATGTTTTGGAAGCATTCAAAACAACATAGCTCTAAAACAACCGCTCATTAAGTTGACCGGTTCGGGTGGTTTTGGAAGCATTCAAAACAACATAGCTCTAAAACAATTTGTGCCAAATCATGATTCGTTTTTAAGTTTTGGAAGCATTCAAAACAACATAGCTCTAAAACTCGTACAAGTCAATTTCATCGCTATCAATTGTTTTGGAAGCATTCAAAACAACATAGCTCTAAAACGCGAAATAGTTTTCCCATACCCCTGCATACGTTTTGGAAGCATTCAAAACAACATAGCTCTAAAACAGCACCTTTTAAACGTGCAATATCGCTATTGTTTTGGAAGCATTCAAAACAACATAGCTCTAAAACTTCACAGCATCAATATGAGCTTGTAGTTCTGTTTTGGAAGCATTCAAAACAACATAGCTCTAAAACAGACATACGCGCCATTTCCATCACTCATATAGTTTTGGAAGCATTCAAAACAACATAGCTCTAAAACTCTTCTAGCGAATACGTTGAACAAACTGTCGTTTTGGAAGCATTCAAAACAACATAGCTCTAAAACTCAACATATCGAGTGTTGCCAAAAATAATTTGTTTTGGAAGCATTCAAAACAACATAGCTCTAAAACTATCCATTTAATCGACCTTCACTAGTATATGTTTTGGAAGCATTCAAAACAACATAGCTCTAAAACTTATTACAGAAACGTTCCCAGCATATTACTGTTTTGGAAGCATTCAAAACAACATAGCTCTAAAACGGAGTTGTGAAAATCATCATTAACACGAACGTTTTGGAAGCATTCAAAACAACATAGCTCTAAAACAGCAAGATTGGCGTTTATGGAACTGGAACAGTTTTGGAAGCATTCAAAACAACATAGCTCTAAAACGTAATAACGGGCATACGGCTATTCTTTTAGGTTTTGGAAGCATTCAAAACAACATAGCTCTAAAACATCACTCTCGACCAGTCTATCTTTCTTTGAGTTTTGGAAGCATTCAAAACAACATAGCTCTAAAACTAAAGACGTGTTGCCATTTTTGGATAATTCGTTTTGGAAGCATTCAAAACAACATAGCTCTAAAACAAAAGTATATCCTGCATATTCAGATTTTAAGTTTTGGAAGCATTCAAAACAACATAGCTCTAAAACATCAGTCTCTCTGTTTCCGCTGGCATCTTTGTTTTGGAAGCATTCAAAACAACATAGCTCTAAAACGTGGAGGACGAACGCTACACCGTTTCAGGAGTTTTGGAAGCATTCAAAACAACATAGCTCTAAAACTGTCTGCCTTACGTTGATTTGGTCGCATTTGTTTTGGAAGCATTCAAAACAACATAGCTCTAAAACCGCATATTTGGTTTGGATACGTTGAACCATTGTTTTGGAAGCATTCAAAACAACATAGCTCTAAAACTATTCTTGATCCAGCAATTCAAGAATTCCGGTTTTGGAAGCATTCAAAACAACATAGCTCTAAAACGCGAGGGCCGCGAACAGATCAAAAGACTGAGTTTTGGAAGCATTCAAAACAACATAGCTCTAAAACAATAGATATTGCGCTAAGCACAAAGGCAA
>NZ_BCQF01000006.1 GCF_001544295.1 Enterococcus pseudoavium NBRC 100491 | reverse complement strand
GACAGATGGAAATAACGCACATAACGGCTTCATTGACCAATTAGTCTATGATCGGCTGAAAGAAAAAGAGGCAGTGATGATGAATGCTATAGAAGGTAATTTGTTACTTCCAGAAGTAGGAGATGATTATTTGGAAGATGTGAAGAAAGTAATCAAAAAGATTAGAATATAGAATATTAATTACAAAATGATTGAACAGTGGACCAGATAAATTATTTGCTAATCACTGGTTTTTTGAACTTGTAGATTTTTAATGTTGATTGACTTATTTTTTTTAAGTCAAGTCCACAATCTTGTGTAAAAGTTCAACCTCATCAAAAGCACAATGTTTTGCGTTGTGAACCTAACTGCCATGCCTTTCTTTCTGAGGAGAGAGGTCAGGAGCAGTAGCGCAACGACTCTTGATGTCTCTCCTCAGAAAGAAGAGACTCGCACAGGTTCATGGTGCTAAATGTTATTCGAATTAAATTCTAAATATTTTCGTGGAGAAGCCAGCCACTCAGTGTCTTTTTCCATCAAAAGTGTTCCAATTATCCGAGTGATGGAATTGATATTTGGAAAAATCCGAATCACTCGTTCTCTCCGGCGAATCTCTTCGTTCAACCGTTCCAACACATTGGTTGTACGAATCCTTCGGCGGATATTTTCAGGAAAAGACAAAATTTGAATAGCATCTTCAAAGCCGTTTTCTAAAATGTCGCAAGCAGCACTTAATTTTGAATCACAACCATATTTTTCCAAGAAGTGCTCTTTTCTTTCACGTGTCAATTCAAGTTCAGAGGCTTTAAAGATACTCTTCAACTCGTCTTTTACATCAGAAGAAACTTTCTTTGGCAGCTTATCAAAAATATTTCTCAAAAAGTGGGCTTGGCATCTTTGCCAGCTCGCACCTAAAAAGTTCTTGCGAACAGCCTTAACTAACCCTTTGTGTGCATCAGAAATGACCAGTTTTACACCGAACAAACCTCGTTGAACGAACGATTGAAAAACGGTATCCCAATTATCTTCCGATTCGCCGTCTTGAACATCAAAACCAAGAATCGTACGTCGTCCATCAGAATCAATGCCGATACCAATATATACACCTTTTGAGACAATACGATGATTTTCCCTTACTTTCATATACAGGGCATCACACATGAAAAATGGATATTCCGAGCCTTCTAGGCTCCGGTTTCTCCACTCAAAAACAAATGGATCCAACTGTTTCATCAGATTTGAAACGAATGATTTAGAAACAGTCGCACCATCCGTTAGCAGTTCAACTGTTTTAGTTACTTTGCGAGTGGAGACACCAGAAATGACCATTTCAATCATGGCAGCGATCAAAGCTTTTTCGCTTCGCTGATATCTTTCAAAGATAGTAGGACTAAACTTACCGTCTCTGGTTCGTGGAACATGAAGTTCTAACATACCAATTCGAGTTGTAAACGAACGATCGTAGTAACCATTTCTTTGTGATTGCCGTTCTTCTGAACGTTCATAGGCATTTGCCTGAATATATTGATTTCGTTGTTCTTCCATCAGCTGATTAAACATGATAGTCATAAGTGTTTTTGCGGTATCATTCGCACCGCTTTCGTTTATAATTGCTTGAATTTCTTCGCTTTCAAAAGTAAAATGTACTTGAGTCATTGATATCAGTCCTATTCGAGTATGTTTTCTGCAAAAAACATTGTACTCCTAACTGAGATCAATGGCTTTTTTGATGCTTCACTTTTACACAATTATATGGACGTAATCACTGGAGGAGTGAATGTGAAAAAACTTTTGTTAGGCTTGTTGGCAGTGTGTTTCTTAGGTGGCTGCTCTACCCAGGAGGATCCCGAGGATGTGACCTATGACTGGACGCCACCTTTTGAAGATGTTAGTTGGGGGATGGGAGAAGATGAGGCTATGGAGGCCTTAGACTTGGATGCGGAAGAGGCGGCGCTGGATGTCACTCCCGAAAAATATCAGGTATTCTCTTTTACCAGTGCCATGGAGACGGAAGTGGGGATGGCTGCTCCGGACTTGGTCTTTGAGCCGGGCTTTGGCTTGATTGGCGTGACGTTGCGCTATATGCCGACAGAGGAGGAAGCTGCGGAGACTTTGACGAAGCTGGAAGCGGCCTATGGGAAAAGCGATGATGGCACGTGGTCGGGGACGAAGTTTGGCGACTTAGGTTTGTCCGAGGAGCAGGTTGCGGCCTTCAAGGAAGAAGACGAGGAAATCAGTGACAATGATTCGATTGTTACGATTCTATTGAATCAAGATAATCTAACGGATAATTACCAAGAATGCGTGTTTGAAGGAAAAGCAGCGGCAATACTCGAACACGTTCTACAAAACAATAACTAGATAATTTTTAAAAAATCTATTTATTGTTGCTAACTAAACTAATGTTCATTATGAATTTTTTTATGAAGCGTATAGACAAATTTGTCTGTGCGCTATTTTTTTGAAAAAAATTCCGATTCTTCGAAAAATCTACCTGTCCAAATTGTATTAGTAGTGGAAAGGGGAAAGCAATGAGTTAAAAAATCTTCGTTTGAACATGAGGAGGAAAGAATATGGAAGATTCATTGGATTTCCGCATTGTACAAATTTTTGATAGCTTTTGTAAAACAGTCATTCGAAATGAAGCACGGAATATCAAAAAGCAATACGCCAGACTTCGAGAACGGCAAGTCTCATTAACTGAATTACCAGAATCAGCTTTAACATCTTTTCAAGCCAAAAATACTTCTATAGAGAATAGTGAGGTTTTTCTAGCTCTAGGCATGGAACTATTAGTCGAAAATCTCGATGTTGCAGAAGCAATTCATCAACTCAGCGAACCCAAACGAAAAATTATCTTACTTTATTATTTTGCGGGATTCAACGATCGTGAAATAGGGGAAGTAATTGGAATGAGTGTTGGTGGTGTGTGGTACCAACGAAGGAAAGCCGAAGAAGAGTTAAGGAAGTATTTGGAGGAAAAAAGCTATGAATAATGACACTAACAAGGCGGTTTCTTCATTAGAAGTAGAGACAATTGTTTCGGCAGTTTCTGGGGAGCCGGTGGCAATCACGAAGGTTCTTCAACACTATCAGAAGTATATTATCAGACTTTCATTGCGAAATAACTATGAAGTTGGTTCTATATCGCCCGTTTATGTTGATGAGTTTTTGCGTAGAAACTTGGAAACCAAGCTGATTGAAAAGATCCTGACCTTTGATGTCAGTCGCTAGTAGTGCCTTCCTCTTTCCAATTTTCATTCTATGGAAGTTTTTTAGATTCATTTCTAGAAGATTATCATAGGCTGAAAAGCCATGTTCATTGAAATTTGAATATAAAATCTATCAGTACGTTAGTTTTTTAATCTTACATTTTATTACGCCAGGAGGAGCGAATGATCGGAGCGACAGAAATAGTGAAATGTAAAGATGAAAACTAGATAATGATACTTCCGTAACCAAATTGGCCCGCCATTACTGGGGGGAGGTGAAATTCCTATGTGCTTTAGCAGAGCAGCTGATAGATTGGAGTCCTTTCGAATTGATTCTGGTTGCCTAAAAAAGAAATAGGAAGGTAATTTAGTTGTGTATAGTATGTACCATTTAAATAGAAAGGAATTGAACTTTCTGATGAAACTTACTAAAGATGAAGATTTAGAGACAGAGTGGACTAACAAAAAAGGGTTAATGAAAAGATATGAACATCTGAATATCAATACGCTGAGTCATTGGTTGATGGAGATGAGAAGAAGCAAGGATTTTAGAAAATACGTCATTAACCCAACTCCAAAATTGGTTTGGATAAACATTAATGGATTTCACGAATTTTTGAAATATAAGCAAAGAACCAATTACCGGTAAGTCGCTGTTAAAAGAAAGTTGGTGTGATAAAATAGTAACTGGAGGAGAACTATTGCATGTTTTTGTAATCAATATCACACCAACCTATAGGAGTGATTTGATATGGCATCACATGTAAAATTGCCAAGTGGAAATTATCAATGCATTAGCCGATATACTAATCCTTTAACTGGAAAGAGAACAAAAATTACCCTGACTTATTCTGGTAGCACTCGGAAAGCTCAAAGAAATGCTGAACGTGAATTAGAAGACAAGATAGATCGAATTTTAGAGGAATATGAATATGTCCGACCAGATGGAATATTACGTTTCTCTCAACTTGTTGAAAAATGGTTTGAACATTGGCAAGTTGGTGTTAACGAAAGAACGTTAGAACGAGAAAAGTTAGTGATTCAAAGGGTAAAGGATTTAATTGATGGTGATATTTTAGTTGAAAGTATCACACCATTATTACTCGAAAAATTGTTAACTGATTATCAAAAAAAATACGATAGTTCCTATTCTACGATGATTCATATTAAGAGTACTCTAAATAAAATCTTTCGATATGCAGTAAAACATCGTATTTTAGTTTATTCTCCCATGTCTGTTGTCGAGTTGAATTTACCTCGAGAAAAGAAAATGGAACCTAAAATAAGAAGAAAACTAAAATATCTCGAACCACATGAGCTAAATGCTTTCCTAACAGAGGTTAAGAAATCGGTGAATCCAGTTTATTACCATCTCACTTTATTCTTAGTGAATACTGGACTTCGAATTGGAGAGGCAGGAGCTTTAACAGCAGATGATGTAGATTTTGAAAATCGTAGAATAACAGTAACGAAAAATCTAATTCAAACTGGTAAGGGGAAATTTGAGTATGGTCCACCTAAAACAGAAGAATCTGAACGGGTAGTCGGATTGTCCCAGGTAGCTTTGCAGAGCTTACTTGCTGCTATGAAAAAAAGCAAACAGCTAGATAAGAAATATCAAATAAAACCGTGGAAATCATATGTACAAACCGAATCAATATTCAGAACGTTAAACGGTGCGCCAGTTACTTCCAAATCATATCGAACGTTTATTCATAGAATTCAAGATGGTTTAAGAGAAAACTGCGAAAGTAAATATGGTTTTAAGTGGGTTAAAAATATTACTCCTCACTCTTTTAGGTTTATTAATATTACTTACTTAAAAGATAGTGATGGAGTTGATCCAAAATCAATCCAATCTCATGCGGGACATACAGATTTGAGAACTACAATGAACGTTTATGCTCAAACTTCGAATAAAGGTACAACACGAATTGTAAATGCTCTTGATCATTGGTTAGATAAAGATAATCCACTCGATTTTTATCCAGAGGTTTTCTGTAGTGAATATTCAAGTAAGCTCAATAAGATTTTGAGAGAAAATACAGATAAAAATGTAATCGAGTTTACTCTTGAAGATTTTAAAAAAGCTTTGGGGATTCCCCCAGAATACCAAACTAGACATTTAAAGAATAACATTATTCAGAAGATAAGTAGTGATTTGAGTGAAGAATGGCAAGCATTTGATATTGAAACAATTTATGGTAAAATGCGAAAGACACTAGGTTACAAGATAACGTATGGAGACAATCTAGTGTTGAAGGGCGATCTTTAAACTGTCCCATGTTTGTCCCATGCATAGTATTTTACCTAAATTTCTATAAATCAAGGCCTTTAAAACCTTGGTATGAAAGGAGTGGACTTCATAATATGACCATACAATGGTTTCCCGGACACATGGCGAAAGCTAGACGGGAAGTTTCTGAAAAATTAAAATTCGTCGATATTGTTTTTGAATTGATTGATGCTCGATTACCGCTGTCTTCACGTAATCCTATGTTGGATCAAATTGTTCAGCAAAAGCCGCGTTTGGTTTTATTAAATAAAGCTGATTTAGCTGATCCCGCCCAGACCAGTTTATGGATCAATTATTTTCGAGAGCAAGGACATCAAGTCTTAGCGTTGACTGCGAAGGAGGATAAAAGTGTCAAGCAAATTCTCCCAGCCAGTAAAAAAGTCTTGGCAGAAAAAATTGCTCGTGATAAAGAAAGAGGGTTGAAGCCGCGTGCGATCCGAGCGATGGTGTTAGGAATTCCCAATGTTGGGAAATCCACGCTACTTAACCATTTAGCAGGGAAAAAAGTCGCTAGTACCGGGAATCGTCCTGGGGTAACGAAAGGCCAACAATGGCTGCGATTTGGTTCTCAATTAGAGCTGTTGGATACACCAGGGATTTTATGGCCTAAATTTGAAGATCCGGCAGTCGGCAAAAAATTAGCTTTAACAGGAGCGATCAAAGATGATCTGTTACATCTAGATGATTTGGCGCTCTATGAATTGGAAGTCTTCTGCCGTTTTTATCCTGAACAGTTAAAAGCTCGTTATAAATTGACGGATGATGAGTTGTTTATGGAATTACCTGAATTATTAATGTTAATTTCAGAAAAACGCGGATTTAAAGATGATTATGAACGTGCCAGTGAAATGCTGATTCTTGAATTGCGTCAAGGCAAGCTCGGTCGTTATACTTTAGATCGTTTTGAGGAGCTGAGTGATTAATGGAAAAATTATCCATCAGTGCCATCAAAGCGATCTTGAATGAAATCTCTTCAGCAGATGACCCGCGTCTTGCAGAATTTCGAAGTGATGCACGAAAAGGTGTCCAACAGGCGTTGGCGCAATGGCAAAGACAACAGGACAAACAGAGAGCCTTGGTTGAAAAATATCATGCGATGTCGGTTTTTGAAGAGGAAAAGAAAGCGCAAGGATTTCAAGCGATTTGTGGGATTGACGAGGTCGGTCGGGGGCCTTTAGCGGGGCCAGTCGTAGCAGCTGCGGTTATTTTAAATGAAGAACATGA
Source organism: Enterococcus pseudoavium NBRC 100491 (assembly GCF_001544295.1). Classification (GTDB taxonomy): domain Bacteria; phylum Bacillota; class Bacilli; order Lactobacillales; family Enterococcaceae; genus Enterococcus_A; species Enterococcus_A pseudoavium. Next base: position 104,530 of record NZ_BCQF01000006.1, on the reverse strand, counting down.
AATTCTAGGACTGAATGATTCTAAACAGCTTTCGGCGCAAAAGCGTGAAGAATTAGTTGCAGAAATTAAACGCAATGCTCGAGCCATCGGAATTGGTGAAGCAACGGCTGAAGAAATCGATCAATTGAATATTTATCAAGCGACCAAAGTTGCAATGCAACGAGCCATTGATCAGTTGGAAATCGCCCCGGATTGTTTGTTGATCGATGCGATGGTTTTAGAGAATGGCTTACCACAAGAAAAAATTATTAAAGGCGATGCTCGTTCGGTTTCGATTGCGGCTGCCAGTATTGTTGCAAAAGTATATCGAGATGAATGGATGGCAGATTATGGAACGCAATATCCGGCTTATGGTTTTGCAAAAAATGCTGGTTACGGTACCAAGGAGCATTTGGCAGCGCTAGAAAATTACGGAATCTTACCAATCCATCGTAAAACGTTTGCACCAATTAAAAATAAATAAAAATAAGATTCTCCTTTTTTCGGTATCTTTTTGATAAAGAACTGAAAAGAGGGGTTTTTTTGAAAAATAAATTTTTGTTACGGTTAAGTTTGACTCATGGAATCGGAGCATTTGGCAAAGATCGGATTTATCAATTTGCTAAACGGCATCAATGGTGGCAGTTCGACAGCTTGGAAATCAGATTATTGGCCCAGACCACCAAACCAAATGATTGGAACGAATGGACCGAAGAACGCCTCCAAGAAATTGAGGCGAGCCATCAATACCTCACAATCGAAGATCCACTGTATCCAGAAGCCTTACGACATGTACCCACGCCACCATTAGTCCTTTTTTACAAAGGAGACCTAGCTTTGCTAAAGGGTGAATTATTAGCCGTAGTGGGCGCACGAGATGCTACTCAATACGGCTATCTAGTCTTGCAAGAATTGATGCCAACACTAACCAAGCGTGGTTTTATCATTGTCAGTGGTTTAGCCAAAGGAATCGATAGCTTTGCTCACCAATTTGCCATCAGTAATCAAGGAAAGACGATTGGGGTGGTTGGAACGGGCTTGGATATTTGTTATCCTAAAGTAAGCGGCAATTTGCAGATCGAGATGAGCAGACATCAGTTAGTTTTGAGTGAATACCCTAATGGTACGCCCCCAGCAAAATTTCATTTTCCGATGCGTAATCGAATTATTGCAGGATTAAGTAGCGGTGTATTAGTCATTGAAGCGAAAAAACGCAGCGGTTCGTTGATCACAGCGCAACAGGCATTGGATTATGGCAAAGAGGTTTTTGTAGTTCCAGGATCGATTTTAGATGGGCGCTCAAGTGGCTGTCATCAGCTGATTCAAGATGGGGCGATTTGCGTTGAAAAAACAAAAGATATCTTTGATCCTTATGATTTGTTGAACAAAATTCATTAGACTAGACTTGACAAACAAAATTTGAATAGCGTATTATAGGCTACGATTTGTCAGTAGTTGCCGATATATAATAGTAGAAAAAAATAAGGAGGCAAAATTTTTGGCCTATAAATACCTAGTTATCGTGGAATCACCAGCAAAAGCCAAGACCATTGAAAAATATTTAGGAAGAAATTATAAAGTGGTAGCAAGTGTTGGTCATGTCCGTGATTTACCTAAAAGTAAAATGGGGATCGATGTTGAAAATAATTATGAACCCCATTACATCTCCATTCGCGGTAAAGGCGATGTCATCAAAAGTCTAAAACAAGCAGCAAAAAAAGCACAAAAAGTTTATCTTGCAAGTGACCCGGATAGAGAAGGGGAAGCAATTGCTTGGCATTTAGCTTATTTATTAGGCTTAGATTTGAAAGATAAGAATCGGGTGGTCTTTAATGAAATTACCAAAGACGCAGTCAAAGCAGCTTTTAAAGAACCACGTTCAATCGATCTATCTTTAGTTGATGCCCAACAAGCTCGGCGTGCATTAGATCGTTTGGTGGGTTATTCGATCTCGCCGATTTTGTGGAAAAAAATTAAAAAAGGTTTGAGTGCCGGTCGGGTTCAATCAATTGCCTTAAAAATGATCATCGATCGCGAACAGGCGATTCGTGATTTTGTGCCAGAAGAATACTGGAGCATTGATGGTAATTTCAAGAAGAAAACAAAAAAATTCAAAGCTAATTTCTGGGGTGTGGACGGTAAAAAGAAAAAATTACCAAACGCTGAAGCAGTCAAGGAAGTGACTTCAAGAATCGACGGCAAGGATTACGAAGTGACCAAAGTTGAGAAAAAGGAACGCAAACGGAATCCAGCGTTGCCTTTTACCACGAGTAATATGCAACAAGAATCAGCCCGCAAATTGAATTTTCGGACGAGAAAAACCATGATGGTGGCCCAACAGTTGTATGAAGGGATCGCCCTTGGTAAGCAGGGAACGGTCGGTCTGATTACTTACATGCGGACGGATTCGACGCGGATCTCAGATACGGCGAAGACGGAAGCTTCGGAATTTATTGAAAAAACCTATGGCAAGGAATATTCGCAACACCATGCCCGTAAGGTGAAAAATCCCCAAGGCTCACAAGATGCCCATGAAGCAATTCGGCCAACGAGTGTACAGCGGACACCGGAAGAGATGAAACAATATTTAGATAAAGATCAATTGAAATTATATACGTTGATCTGGTCACGTTTTGTTGCCAGTCAAATGACCGCAGCAGTGCTAGATACAATGAAAGTGACACTAGAACAAAATGGTGTGATTTTTATTGCTAATGGTTCGAAGATCAAGTTTAAAGGGTTTATGCAAGTCTATATTGAAGGCCGTGATGACGGTAAAGAAGATAAAGAAAATATTTTACCAGAACTTGAAAAGGGCGATGTAGTACAAGCTGTGGATATCGAACCAAAACAGCATTTCACCCAACCACCTGCGCGCTACAGTGAAGCAACCTTAATCAAAACCTTGGAAGAAAACGGAGTAGGCCGACCATCAACTTATGCGCCGACGCTGGATACGATCCAACGCCGTTATTATGTCAAGTTAACTCAAAAACGCTTTGAACCAACAGAATTAGGTGAGATCGTTAATACGTTAATTGTCGATTTCTTCCCGCAGATTGTTGACGTTAATTTTACAGCTGAGATGGAAAATGATTTAGATAAGGTTGAAGAAGGCAAAGAAGAATGGACCAAAGTTGTGGATCGCTTCTATAAACCATTTGCCGTTGAACTGGAAAAAGCAGAAGAAGGCATCGAAAAGATCCAAATTAAAGATGAACCTGCGGGCTTTGATTGTGATGTCTGTGGACATCCGATGGTAATCAAATTAGGTCGTTACGGGAAGTTTTATGCCTGCAGTAACTTTCCAGATTGCCGTAATACGAAACCGATCATCAAAGAAATCGGTGTTGAATGTCCGGTCTGTCATAAAGGTCAAGTTGTTGAGCGTAAATCTAAGAAAAATCGTTTATTCTACGGTTGTTCTCGTTACCCAGATTGCGACTTTACTTCTTGGGACAAACCAGTCGGTCGAAGCTGTCCGAAATGTGAAGGCTATTTAGTTGAGAAAAAAGTCAAAGGTGGTAAACAAGTCGTTTGTATCAATGGCGATTATGAAGAAGCCGTTCAAAAATAAATTTTCCATAAGTGAGGAACCCAATGGTAAAAACAGTCAATGTTATCGGGGCCGGACTGGCCGGAAGTGAAGCTGCTTGGCAGTTAGCGGAGGCAGGTGTCCCTGTGAATCTATATGAAATGCGGCCGGTGAAATCAACTCCGGCACATCACACCGCAAATTTTGCGGAATTGGTCTGCAGTAATTCGTTACGGGGAAACGGACTGACAAATGCAGTCGGTGTTTTGAAAGAAGAAATGCGTCGCCTGAATTCGGTCGTTATTGCCTCAGCGGATGAAACGGCTGTGCCGGCTGGTGGAGCTTTAGCAGTGGATCGCGATAATTTTGCTGCTTTGATCACGAAAAAAGTGAAAGAACATCCGATGGTGACCGTGATCACAGAAGAAGTCACTAAAATTCCTGAAGGGATCACAATCGTTGCGACAGGTCCTTTGACTTCAGAGGCATTGGCAGAAGAAATCGCTGCTCATAATGGCTCTCATGGTTTTTATTTTTACGATGCAGCTGCCCCAATCATCGATGGGGCAACGATCGATCGCGAGAAAGTTTATTTGAAGTCACGCTATGATAAAGGTGAAGCAGCCTATTTAAATTGTCCTATGACGGAAGAAGAATTCATGCGCTTTTATGAAGCCTTGATTGAAGCTGAAGTCACGCCACAAAAAGAATTTGAAAAGGAAAAATTCTTTGAAGGCTGTATGCCAATTGAAGTTATGGCAAAACGTGGGATTAAAACAATGTTGTTCGGACCAATGAAACCAGTTGGGTTAGAAGATCCTAAAACGGGTAAACGTCCGTATGCCGTGATTCAGTTGCGTCAAGATAATGCAGCCGCTTCTATGTATAACATCGTTGGTTTCCAAACTCATTTAAAATGGGGCGAACAAAAGCGCGTCTTTCAAATGATCCCAGGATTAGAACAGGCGGAGTTTTTACGCTACGGTGTGATGCATCGCAACAGTTTCATGAATTCACCGGAACTTTTAGAACCAACCTATCAAAGCAAAAAACGTGCTGATTTATTCTTTGCTGGACAAATGACCGGGGTCGAGGGTTATGTTGAAAGTGCCGGTAGCGGATTAGTGGCGGGCTTAAACGCTGCACGATTAGCTAAAGAAGAAGAGTTGATTGAATTTCCACGTGAGACAGCGATTGGTTCAATGGCTTATTACATTACTCATGCAGAAGGCAAACATTTCCAACCGATGAATGCTAATTTTGGTTTATTCCCAAGTCTACCGGAACGTATTCGTGATAAAAAACTACGCTATGAAACCTTGGCCGAGCGAGCGTTGAATGCGCTAGCTGAAATGAAACTTTAGAAAAAAATCCGTTGCTTTTAAGCAGCGGATTTTTTAATTGGACAAAATAAAGTCTATTCTTGTTTGTTTTGTCAGTAATTATGAAATATCTGTAAATAATTGTTAGTATATTCGTGAAAAATCAATAAATTCTGACAATTCAATTGTAATTAAAAAGCTCTTATGCTACATTTGTGATATGTTTGCGAGGTGAGAAAAAGTTTGGAAAATGCAGCGGAAATCCAAGAGTTTATGAGCTATTTGATCACTGAACGCGGGTATTCTGAGAAAACGAAAGAGGCTTATCAACGTGATTTAAATGACTTTTGTCAATTCTTAAAAGACTCAGGTGAAGCGACCTTATTGGCAGTAGATCATTTAGATGTTCGAGTGTATTTAGCTTTTCTAAATGATAAAAGATATAGTCGCAATACGATTAGTCGCAAGATTGCTAGTTTGCGCTCTTTTTATCAGTATCTTTTGAAGCATGGAAAGATCAAAGAAAATCCTTTTTCTTATGTTCACCTCAAGAAAAAGCAAGCAAAATTGCCACGCTTTTTTTATGAAAAAGAAATTGAGGTGCTCTTTGACAGTGTCAATGGTACAAAGCCTTTAGACCAGCGCAATCGCGCATTATTGGAAGTGCTGTACGGATCAGGATTGCGAGTTAGTGAATGTGCAAATCTTAAATTATCAGTAATTGATTTCGACAATAGTGTGATGCTGATTCACGGAAAAGGTAATAAGGATCGTTATGTGCCTTTGGGTTCGTATGCGGCTGACGCGATTCAAGAATATGTCCATGAGGGACGTAAACAGTTGATGCTTCATTTTGGCAAAGAACACGAGTATCTTTTTATCAATCATCGTGGAGATCAGATCACGCCTACAGGTATCGAATACGTCTTAAATCAGATCATCAAGAAAAGCAGTCTGAAAAGTGACATTCGCCCCCATATGCTGCGCCACACCTTTGCGACCCATTTGTTGAATAATGGTGCGGACTTACGAACTGTGCAAGAACTGCTAGGACATGCCAATCTGTCGACTACCCAAATCTATACTCATGTGACAAAAGAAAGTTTACAAAAAAGTTATCGCTCGTTTCATCCAAGAGCTTAAAAATCTAAAACTAAACCTAAACCTATTAATCAGTGTAAGGAGAGATTAAAATGTCTGAATCACAATTTCATTCAACAACAATCTGTGCAATCGAAAAAGATGGTCAGTTAGCCATGGCTGGTGACGGTCAAGTTACGATGGGAGAACAAGTCATCATGAAGGGAACCGCACGAAAAGTTCGTCGTATCTATAACGGTCAAGTCGTTGTCGGTTTTGCTGGGAGTGTGGCGGATGCCTTTACCTTGGAAGAAAAATTTGAAGGTAAACTGAACGAATACAATGGAAATCTCCAGCGCGCGGCTGTTGAGTTGGCTCAGGAATGGCGGACACAACAAGCGATGAAAAATTTGGAAGCGTTATTGATTGTTATGAATGACCAAGAAATGTTATTAGTTTCCGGAAATGGTGAAGTCATTGCCCCAGATGATGGTATTTTGGCGATCGGCTCGGGTGGTAACTATGCTTTGGCCGCTTCACGAGCAATGAAAAAGCACAATCCAGAGATGAGCGCAAAAGAAATCGCCGAAAGTGCTTTGAATATCGCGGCGGATATTTGTGTCTTCACGAATCATAACATTATCGTAGAAGAAATATAATCGAGGCCCTTTTTTAATGGAGCTACGGCCCTTAAAATTCGTAGTGTAAAACATTTTTGAAGTTTAATACAAAGGAGAATTTATTATGACTGAAGTGAATAAAACACCTAAGGAAATCGTCAGTGAATTAGACGAATATATCATTGGTCAAACTGAAGCAAAACGGTCAGTTGCCATTGCTTTACGCAATCGCTACCGTCGGATGCAATTAGAAGAATCCATGCAGCAGGATGTGACGCCTAAAAATATTCTAATGATTGGACCAACAGGAGTTGGTAAAACAGAGATTGCTCGTCGTCTAGCCCGAATTGTTAAGGCGCCTTTTGTAAAAGTCGAAGCGACTAAGTTTACCGAAGTCGGCTATGTTGGTCGTGATGTAGAATCAATGGTCCGTGATTTGGTTGAAAATGCGATTACAATCGTAGAAAAAGAACAATATTCTAAGGTCTATTCACAAGCCTTAAAACGCGCCAACAAACGTTTAGTGAAGATTTTAGTTCCAGGAATCAAAAAAGAACAAAAGCAAAGCGGAAATCCTTATGAACAAATGATGAATATCTTCAACCAAGCGCAAACTGAACAAAAAGAAGAAGTGACTGAAGATATTAAAGTCAATCGTCAGACCGTCCTTGATCAATTGGAAAAAGGACTTTTGGATCAACGTGAAGTGACGATTGAAATTACCGAACCTAAAAAAGCAATGCCAATGAACAATGGTTTGGAACAAATGGGGATCGATTTGTCAGATACCCTAGGTGCTTTAACGCCTGAGAAAAAAGTACAACGGACGGTAACGGTCAAAGAGGCGCAAGAGCTATTAGTCAAAGAAGAACAAGCAAAGTTGGTCAATGAAGGCGATATTTCAACGGCAGCAATTAAATTAGCAGAAAGTTCTGGAATCATTTTTATTGATGAAATCGATAAGATTACCTCTAAATCACAGCAAAATTCAGGGGAAGTTTCGCGTGAAGGGGTACAACGAGACATTCTACCAATTGTCGAAGGTTCTCAAGTCAACACCAAATACGGTGCGATCCAAACAGATCACATTCTGTTCATCGCTAGTGGTGCTTTCAGCCTTTCAAAACCTAGTGACTTAATTCCAGAATTACAAGGGCGTTTCCCAATCCGAGTTGAATTGAGTGATCTTTCAGCAGAAGACTTTACTCGGATCTTGACAGAACCGAATAATGCATTGATTAAACAATACGTTGCGTTAGTTGGAACTGAAAATGTCAAGATTATCTTTACACAAGAAGCAATCGAGCGGATTGCCCAAATCGCTTTTGATGTAAATCGGGAAACGGACAATATCGGTGCTCGCCGTCTACACACGATCTTGGAGAAATTATTAGAAGATCTTTTGTTTGAAGCGCCTGACATGCAAATGGGTGAAATCAAGATTACGGAAGCCTATGTTGATGAAAAATTAGCTTCGATTGCTCAAAACAAAGATTTAAGCCGTTATATTCTTTAAAAAAAAGGGGGAAAAAGTGTGGAAACTTTATTAGAAAAAACACGCCAAATTAACAAATTAATGCAGCAAAAGAATGCCTTTGAGCCGGCTGCAGAATTACCGTACAACAATATGGCGCGTATTTTAGGGGATATCTTGGGTTCATTAACCTATATTATTGGAGCCGAGGGAAAATTGTTGGGATTAAATGAAAAAATTGATATTAATACCGATCGGGTCCGTTCATTTTTAGTCGATCGTCAATTTCCCGATAGCTATGTCGCGGACATGAAGGAAGTTTTTAAAACGGAAGCCAATATCCCAGTTGCCAATAATCTGACGGCTTTTCCGACTGAACGGGCCGAGTTATATCCGCAGGGATTGACAACGATCATTCCTATTTTCGGTTCGGGAGAACGTTTAGGGACGATCGTGTTAGCACGGACCGAAGAAGCTTTTAATGATGATGATTTAGTTTTGGCGGAATATGGTGCAACAGTGATCGGAATGGAAATTTTGTATCAGCAATTTCTGAATGTCGAAGAAAAAATCCGTAGTCAAACCGCTGTTCAAATGGCGATTTCTACACTTTCCTATAGTGAGTTAAAGGCTGTCAAAGCAATTTTTGATGCGTTGGAAGGAGACGAAGGTCGATTGACGGCATCAAATATTGCGGATAAAATCGGAATTACACGTTCGGTAATTGTCAATGCCTTGCGAAAACTTGAATCGGCTGGGATTATTGAGTCACGTTCGCTAGGCATGAAGGGAACGTATTTGAAAGTTTTGAATCCGTTGTTTAAGGAAGAATTAGTTCGTCATAAATAGGCTCATCAAAGTGATTTTGAAAGAATAATCAATGAGTATCAGGCAGGCTATTTAGAAATGATTAACAAAATCCGATAAGTAATTTCATCAGTAAGAGTGAGGAGAGGGATACTTATGTCAGTGACCATCAGCAATGATTTTTTGCAGGCGACGATTAATGAAAAAGGGGCAGAACTAGCTAGCTTACAAGCGAACGGAATTGAATATATTTGGCAGGCGGATCCAAAATACTGGGGACGCCACGCGCCATTCTTATTCCCATTTGTAGGGCGCTTAAAAGATAATCAATATACGTATCAAGGTAAAACCTATTCGATGGGGCAGCACGGCTTTGCTCGTGATAAGGAATTTACTGTGGTGGAACAAGCTAAAGATACCGTGACGTTTTTACTTGAGAGCGATGATGCAACGAAAGCAGTCTATCCTTTTGATTTTGCTTTGACGATTAACTATGAGATTTGGGGCGAAGGTCTGCGGATTCGTTTTAATGTAGAAAATACTGGTACAGAAGAAATGATTTTCGCTCTAGGGGGACATCCGGCCTTTAACATTCCATTGACGGATGATTTGTCGTTTGAAGATTACTTTATTGCTTTCTCTCCACAGAAATCGCGAGTGAAGATTCCTTTGGAGGGTCCTTATACCAACTTGGCTCAAAAAACGATTGGACAGACCAATACGAATATCCAACTGAGTCATGATTTGTTTAAAGAAGATGCGTTAATCTATGAAACACGGGGCTTAAATGCTTATACTTTAGGCAGTGAAGAATCCCCCCATAGTGTGAGATTGGCATATAATAATATTCCTTATGTAGGCTTATGGTCACCATATCCAACTGAAGCACCATTTGTTTGTATTGAACCTTGGTGGGGGTTTGCTGACACAGTGGATAGTACCGGACGTTTAGAGGACAAGGAAGGCATGAACCGCTTAGCTGCAAAAGAGAATTTCAAAACAGAGTTCTCTATTACGGTTAGTTAAAATAAAAGCACAAATTCGCATTGAACGAATTTGTGCTTTTTTAATCGAAAGGCACGCGCCAGTTGGCATCAATATGAGCACTAAAACATAATTGAATTTGTTCCTTTGTATTTTTTTCCTCAGCTAAGGCTGGCAAATTATTCAGGTTGAACCAGTTGATCTGAAGGGTTTCAAGATTTTCAATAAAGCTTCCGTGGAGCAAGTGACATTCCACAAAGATTTTGCAGACACTATAGGCGTAGCGTGGCAGATTATGTTTGTTGCGATCTTGTACAGCGATGATTTTTAACGGTTCTACAGTTAAACCGGTTTCTTCTAAGGTTTCTTTAACCGTATTTTCTTTGATAGATTGGTCAAAATCAACCCAACCCCCCGGCAGTGACCAACATTCATTTTTTTCTTGAACTAATAAAATTTTATCCTCTTTAAAAATAGCTGCTCGGGTATCCAGTTTAGGAGTGGGATATCCCCTTTCTTCAGCGAATAATTGACGTAGCTTTTTGATAGGCAATGGCGATTGAACTGCCAACATTTCTACGGCAATCGTTCGAATGCGTTCAAAACGTTCTTGATCAAAAGGATCTTTGCTGTAGGCTAAACCGGCTTGTGCCAAGGCCTGCAATTCGATTGCCCAATCTAAAAGTTTTTCCGTCATTCTTGCTCCTTCTTATTTAGACCAAAAGAAACCCGATTTTCAGTGCCGTCTTTGATCCGCTGGATATTATCTTTATGACGATAAATAATATAGCAAGTTAAGACGAAACAAATCAGCGTCAGTAGCCAATTCTGGTTTGGCAGAATCTGAGGCCAAATATGGGGCAGAATAATAGATGAGATTGTCACAAAGATGGCAGAAGTGATACTCGCTGCGCTAACCATACTGGTCAGATAAAGGACAATCAAAAAGAAGACCAATGAATAAAAAAAGAACAGCGGTGCGAAGCCTAACAACATACCAGCGCTGGTGGCAACCGCCTTACCGCCTTTGAAACCGGCAAAGATCGGTAAGGTATGACCGATGACTGCGATTAAGCCAAACCATAACGGGTTGATATCTAGATGGAAAAGCTGTGGCAGGCAGGTAGCTAACGTTCCTTTCAATAAATCCATTGCAAAAACAATCAAACCAGCTGTTTTGCCTAATACACGAAAGGTATTGGTAGTCCCAGAGTTTCCACTGCCGAACTCACGAATGTCTTTCTTAAAAAAAAGTTTTCCGATCCAAATACCAGAAGGGATCGAACCTAAAAGGTATGCTAAAACTAAAAGTATAGCAGTTTTCATATGAATCCTCATTTCTCTGTTAGTAAGGCTATTTTAGCAGATTTCAAATGAGTGAACAAATCGGATTCTCGTGCTATACTGATGGTCGTGAATAAGAAAAGGAAATTACTGGAGGGAAAGCAAATGAGTTTTCAAAATCCTAGTCAAACAAAGATTTTTCAATACTTAAACGAAGCTAAAGTAATCGCGGTAGTGGGTCTCAGTGACAATCCGCTAAAGACCAGTTTTCAAATTGCCGATCTTTTAAAAGTACAGGGCTACAAGGTCTATGGCGTGAATCCAAAGTTAGCCGGCCAAACCGTAAATGATATTCCAGTTTTTGCAGATTTGACTGCCGTCCCAGAAACAATCGATATCGTGGATATTTTCAGACGCAGTGAATTTTTACCAGAGGTTGCAAAAGATTTCTTGCAAACGGATGCCAAAGTCTTTTGGGCACAGTTAGGACTAAGCAGTGAAGAAGCCGCAAAGATGCTACAAGAGCAAGGGCGGAACGACATCGTGATGGATCGTTGTGTGAAAATTGAATTGAATAAACGTCCGTAATCTCGTAAGTTTTCTTAAGAAAAATAGTTAAAATGCCTTTTCATAATCATGAGAGGCTTTTTTTTTGAGCTTTTTTAGCGTATCATACAAATGATGTACTTGGGATTAGCATACTACCCCGTTATACCAGCGGCTACAGACAACCTGACTGAAATGAAAAGAAAGTCAGCGCGATCATTGGACATCCTCTGAGCTAGAGGCGGGAGTAGCTAGTACGAACAATCAATTTATTCTTATAAAAAAATAATCACGAGAAATAGGGAGTTGTAGGATTGGCTAAGAAAAACAATGAATACAATGACGCTTCAATTCAGGTTTTGGAAGGATTAGAAGCGGTTAGAAAACGGCCAGGGATGTATATCGGCTCGACAGATAGTCGTGGTCTGCACCATTTAGTTTATGAAATTGTTGATAATGCGGTCGATGAGGCCTTATCTGGCTATGGAAATGAGATTGAAGTGATTCTTCATCCAGACAATAGTGTCGAAGTTAGTGATAAAGGTCGCGGAATGCCAGTCGGAATACACGCATCAGGCATTCCAACGGTCGAAGTGATCTTTACGATTCTCCATGCCGGCGGGAAATTTGGGCAAGGTGGCTATAAAACCTCTGGCGGGTTACACGGCGTAGGTGCCAGTGTAGTGAATGCTTTATCTGAGTGGCTGAATGTCACGATCGTCCGTGACGGTGTTGAATACCGCGAAGAATTTAAAGACGGTGGGAAACCTCAGGGAACGCTGAAAAAAATTGGCAAGACCCGTAAGCCTAACGGGACAACTGTCCATTTCTTACCGGATGCCCAAATTTTTTCAACGCTAAAATTTTCATATGAAATCTTATCTGAACGTTTAAGAGAATCAGCGTTCTTATTACGAGGCGTTAAAATCAGATTGACTGATCTACGCGGTGAAGAAAAAGTCGAAGAAGTATTTCATTTCGAAGAGGGCATTAAAGAATTTGTTGAATACTTAAATGAAGACAAAGATACTCTGACACCAGTAGTCTATTTTTCTGGTGAGCGTGATGGTATCGAAGTGGAATTTTCATATCAATACAACGATGGCTATTCTGAGAATTTGCTGTCTTTTGTAAATAATGTTCGAACTAAAGATGGTGGGACGCATGAAGCTGGGATGAAAACATCTATGACGAAAGCGTTCAATGAGTATGCACGTAAATCGGGCTTATTGAAAGAAAAGGATAGAAATTTGGAAGGCTCTGATTTTCGAGAAGGGTTATCGGCAGTTCTTTCTGTTCGAATTCCAGAAAATATATTGCAATTTGAAGGGCAAACCAAAGAAAAATTAGGGACGCCAGCTGCTCGCGGAGCTGTAGATAACGTGATCGGCGAACAAATGGGTTTTTATTTACAGGAAAACAGCGAAAATAGTCAAATGCTGGTTCGTAAAGCAATCAAAGCCCGTGAAGCCCGTGAAGCCGCTCGGAAAGCGCGCGAAGAAAGCCGCAATGGCAAGAAACGTAAAAAAGGTGAATCCTTGCTTTCAGGTAAGTTGACGCCTGCGCAATCTCGTAATGCGGCTAAAAATGAATTATTTCTAGTCGAAGGAGATTCGGCCGGTGGTTCAGCTAAACAAGGCCGCGATCGGAAGTTCCAAGCAATCTTGCCTTTACGAGGAAAAGTTATCAATACAGAAAAAGCTAAAATGCAGGACATCTTAAAAAATGAAGAAATCAACACTATGATCTATACGATTGGTGCCGGTGTAGGACCAGAATTTTCGATTGCTGATTGTAATTACGATAAAGTAATCATCATGACCGATGCCGATACAGATGGAGCCCACATCCAAGTGCTGTTATTGACTTTCTTCTATCGTTACATGAAACCATTGATTGAGGCCGGAAAAATTTACATTGCTTTACCACCTTTATATAAAGTTTCTAAAGGAAGCGGTCGTAAACAAGTGATTGAATATGCCTGGACCGATGATGAACTACAAGATGTCATCAAAAAAGTCGGTAAAGGCTATATGTTGCAACGCTATAAAGGGCTTGGGGAAATGAATGCCGAGCAATTGTGGGAAACAACGATGGATCCAGAATATCGGACGCTGGTTCGTGTCCGAATCGATGATGCGGCTCAAGCCGAACGGCGAGTGACGACATTGATGGGTGATAAAGTTGAACCCCGTCGTAAGTGGATCGAAAACAATGTGCAATTCACGTTGGAAGAGGACGGCAGTTTATTGGACAACAAAGAAGAACCAACGATTCCAGTTTCAGAACAAGATGAAACAAAGGGAACAACTGATGAGATAGAATCAATTAGTTTGTTTGATGAGTAGGAGGTGGTCGCAAGATGGAAGCAAAACATTCAATTCAAGAGTTAACATTAGAAGAAGTGATGGGGGACCGTTTTGGCCGCTATTCAAAATATATTATTCAAGAACGGGCTTTGCCGGACATCCGTGATGGCTTGAAACCCGTGCAACGCCGCATTTTGTACGCGATGAATAAAGATGGCAATACTTATGATAAAGGTTTTCGTAAGTCGGCCAAATCAGTCGGAAATATCATGGGGAATTATCATCCCCATGGTGACAGCTCAATTTATGAAGCAATGGTTCGAATGAGTCAAGATTGGAAGTTGCGCCAAGTTTTAATTGAGATGCACGGAAACAATGGCTCAATGGACGGCGATCCGCCAGCTGCGATGCGTTACACCGAAGCCCGTTTGTCGCAACTGAGTGGTGAAATGTTAAAAGACATCGAAAAAGACACGGTTGATTTGGTTTGGAACTTCGATGATACCGAAAAGGAACCAACCGTTTTGCCGGCGGCTTATCCCAATTTATTAGTTAACGGTTCCACGGGGATTTCTGCAGGTTACGCAACTGAAATACCAACCCATAATTTGGCGGAAGTAATCGACGGAACGATTTATTTAATCGATCATCCCACTGCTCCGTTAGAAAAAATCATGGAATACATCCCCGGACCGGATTTTCCTACCGGTGGCATTTTACAAGGGAAAGCCGAAATCAAAAAAGCGTATGAAACTGGCAAAGGTAAAGTCATTTTGCGTTCAAAAACATCGATTGAACCGCTAAAAGGCGGCAAACAGCAGATCGTGATTCATGAAATTCCCTATGAAGTTAACAAAGCGGTTTTAGTCAAAAAGATGGATGAGATTCGCTTAAATAAAAAAATCGATGGGATTGCGGAAGTACGTGATGAATCTGACCGTACAGGACTGCAAGTAGTAGTTGAATTAAAAAAAGATGCTAATGCTGAAGGAATTTTGAATTACTTGTTCAAAAATACCGATTTACAAATTAATTATAACTTTAATATGGTTGCCATCGATAATATGACGCCACAACAAGTTGGCTTAAAACATATTTTAGAAAGCTACATTACTCACCGTAAAGCAGTCATTACAAAACGCAGCCAGTACGAACTAAATAAGGCCCAGAAACGTCAGCACATTGTTGAAGGTTTAAAGAAAGCTTTATCAATCTTGGATGAAGTTATTGCAACGATTCGTAGCAGTAAAGATAAAAAGGATGCTAAAAACAATTTAGTTGTTCGCTTTGACTTTAGTGAAGAACAAGCTGAAGCGATTGTAACTTTACAGTTGTATCGGTTAACCAATACGGATATTACGCAATTAGAAAAAGAGGCCAGTGAATTGGCAGCTGAAATCAAAGAATTGCGTTTGATTTTGGATAGCGAAAAAGAATTGCACAAAGTTATGAAACAAGAACTGCGCCAAATTAGAAAAAGCTACGGGAATGATCGCTTAACCAAAATCGAAGATGAAATCAGCGAAATTAAGATTGAAACTGAGGTCTTGATTACCCAAGAAGATGTTATTGTCACTTTGACGAAAGAAGGCTATCTAAAACGCAGCAGCTTAAGGTCGTATAATGCCTCTAGACCGAATGAGCATGGGATGAAAGATGGCGATTCGATTATTTTTATCGAGAAACTGAATACTTTAGATCATTTGCTAATCTTGACAAATCATGGCAATATGATCTATCGTCCGGTGCATGAAATCCCTGAACTAAAATGGAAAGACGTCGGGGAACATATTTCTCAAACCATCACGAATTTATCCATGACGGAAGAAATTATTGCTGCTTTTCCTTATAAAGAGATCGACGCGAATAAGCTCTTTATCTTTATGAGTAAAAACGGCATGATTAAGCAAACACGGATGACTGAATTTTCACCTTGGCGGACTTATCGTAGCCGTTCGACAACGGCGATGAAAATGAAAAATACCACTGATCAACTTGTTTCCGTGTTTTTAACGGATTCTGTTCATAATGTTGACGTATTTATTGCCTCTCATCGCGCTTTTGGACTGCGTTATCCGTTGGAAGAGGTTCCAGTAGTTGGAGCAAAAGCAGCCGGTGTTAAAGCAATTAACTTAAAAGACGAAGATTACGTAGTAGCGGGTGCATTAATTCCAACAGAAGGTGACTCACCAATGCTATTGATTAGTCAGCGTGGTGCGGCAAAACGGATGCTTGCGCAGGAAT
Source organism: Enterococcus pseudoavium NBRC 100491 (assembly GCF_001544295.1). Taxonomy (GTDB): domain Bacteria; phylum Bacillota; class Bacilli; order Lactobacillales; family Enterococcaceae; genus Enterococcus_A; species Enterococcus_A pseudoavium. The sequence goes on along the minus strand of NZ_BCQF01000006.1, from coordinate 88,346 downwards.
TGCCACAATTAGGTCGGGCGAAACGGGGCTTGATGATTTTCCGTGAATTGAAAAAACATCCTCATCGCCTAGCATTTATGACAACAGAGACAGAAGGAGAACTGATGATAACGACTACTAAGGGAATTGAAAAAGAATTGATCATTTCCGATGTTGCAATCAGTGATCGAATTTCTAATGGGACTTTTGCCATCGATGAGAAAAAAGATGGAGAAGTATTCTCTGTGTATCAACCACAAAAATTAACGGAAGATTAATTATCTGTACTATATAATTATGTTACAGTCGGGCGTCTGTTTTAATACAGACGCCCGTTTTATTTATCACAAAACACCATAAATGAGCCTTTTTTTAGCAATTCTTATAAAATTAATAGAATGGATAAACTCGCTGATATCAACGAGTTGCGAACGATTTCAAAAGGTCATTTATTTCTAATCATTCTTTCACAAGGAAAGGCTTGCATAAAAGAATTTATGTGTTATACTGTGATCGTAAAGCTGTAGCAATAAAGTTTTTATATTCTAAGGAGGTCCTTTTGAAATGGGAACTGCAACAAATGAACTGAACAAAATGAATGATACTGAAAAGTCTGCTTGGAAAGGCTTTAAAGGTAGCTTGTGGAAAGGCGAAATCAACACTCGCGATTTCATCCAAACAAACTACACACCTTATGAAGGTGCGGCTGACTTCTTAGCAGAGCCAACAGAATCAACAAACAAACTTTGGGGTAAATTACAAGATCTTCAAAAACAAGAACGTGAAAACGGTGGCGTTTTAGATATGGAAGCAGATATTGTTTCTGCAGCCAACGCTTACGGTCCTGGCTATATCGATGAAGACATGAAAGATCAAGAAACAATTGTAGGGATTCAAACGGACAAACCTTTGAAACGTGCATTCATGCCTTACGGTGGTATTCGTATGGCGGAAGAAGCATTGGAAAGCTATGGTTACACACCAAATCCTAAATATACTGAAATTTTTGGTAAATATCACAAAACACATAACCAAGGTGTCTTTGATGTATATACGCCAGAAATTCGTGCAGCTCGCCGTAACAAGATTATTACTGGTTTACCAGATACTTACGGACGTGGACGGATCGTTGGTGACTACCGTCGTGTAGCATTATACGGAATTGATTATTTGATGGAACAAAAATTCAAAGATCATGAAAATTGTGGACACGGACAATTCACGGAAGAAGATTTACGTTTGCGTGAAGAAATCACTGATCAATACAATGCATTGAAACGGATCAAAGAAATGGCAGCAGCTTATGGCTACGATATTTCTCGTCCAGCTGAAAATGCAAAAGAAGCGGTTCAATGGACTTACTTCGGATACTTAGCTGCGATTAAAGAACAAAACGGTGCAGCAATGTCAATCGGACGTGTGTCAACATTCTTAGATATCTATATCCAACGTGATATCGAAAATGGTACTTTAACTGAAGAGGGTGCACAAGAATTAATCGACCACTTAGTAATGAAACTTCGGATGGTTAAATTTGCACGTATTCCTTCATACAATGAATTATTCTCTGGCGACCCTGTTTGGGCAACTTTATCAATCGCTGGTATGGGAATGGATGGACGGACATTAGTAACTAAAAATGATTTCCGCTTCCTACACACATTGGAAAACATGGGACCATCTCCAGAACCAAACTTGACTGTATTGTATTCTTCTCGTTTACCAGAAGGATTCAAAGATTACGCAGCTAAGATCTCAATCGATACTTCATCAATTCAATACGAAAATGACGATGTTATGCGTCCAGTTTGGTTAGATGACTATGCGATCTGTTGTTGTGTATCAGCTACACAAACTGGTAAAGAAATGCAATTCTTCGGTGCTCGTGCGAACCTTGCGAAAGCTTTGTTATATGCAATCAATGGTGGGGTCGATGAAAAATCTAAAGTTCAAGTTGGACCAGATTACCGTCCAATCGAATCAGACGATGCTTTAGACTTTGATTCAGTCATGGAAAAATATGATGATATGTTAGAATGGTTAGCTGGAATGTATGTAAATACATTAAATGCAATCCATTACATGCATGATAAATATTATTATGAAGCTGCTGAATTAGCATTGATGGACACAAACTTAAAACGTACGTTTGCAACTGGTATTGCTGGATTCTCTCACGTAGTAGATTCATTAGCAGCAATCAAGTATGCTAAAGTTTACCCAGTCCGCGATGAAGATGGTATTGTTACTGACTTCAAGACTGAAGGCGAGTTCCCTAAATATGGTAACGACGATGCCCGTGCCGATGATATCGCTGTATGGTTATTGAAGACATTTATGGAAAAACTTGAACATTATCATACGTACCGTAATTCTGAACCAACAACTTCAATCTTAACGATTACTTCGAACGTTGTTTATGGTAAAGCAACAGGTACATTGCCTGATGGTCGTCCTGCTGGTGCTCCATTATCACCAGGTGCGAACCCATCTTACGGTGCAGAACAAAACGGTTTGTTGGCTTCATTAAACTCATTGACTAAATTGCCTTACGAATATGCTTTGGACGGTATTTCAAATACACAAAGTATTAATCCAGATGCATTAGGTCATGATGAAGAAGAACGAATCGAAAACCTAACGAACGTGTTAGATGGTTACTTCAATCAAGGGGCACACCATTTGAACGTCAACGTCTTTGGTAAAGAAAAATTAATCGATGCAATGGAACACCCAGAAAAAGAAGAATATGCTAACTTCACTATTCGTGTTTCTGGTTATGCTGTTAAATTCATCGATTTGAGTCGTGAACAACAAGAAGACGTAATCAGCCGGACATTCCACGCAAAAATGTAAGAGCTGAAGGTAGTTGAATAAGGAAGTATGGGCGGATGGACGGAGTTCTATTCGCCTTACTTTTTTGAAATAAAAGAGGCAAAAAGAAGTTCTTTTTGTACGAAAAATGACAAAAGTAACTTTTTGGAAAATGATCCATACTAATTTAGCTAGGGGGACTGTTTATGTCTACAGTGACTGAACAACCTATTCTCGGAAATGTCCATTCAATTGAAAGCTTCGGATCTGTTGACGGACCCGGCGTGCGTTTCATTGTCTTTATGCAAGGCTGTCGGATGCGTTGTCAATTCTGTCATAATCCAGATACTTGGAAAATCAATGATCCAAAAGCCCAAAAACGAACGGCCGATGATGTTTTAAAAGAAGCGTTAAATTATAAAAGCTATTGGGGCAAAAAAGGCGGTTTGACAGTTAGTGGTGGCGAACCGTTATTACAGATTGATTTTTTGATCGATCTATTTAAAAAAGCAAAAGCAATGGGCATTAACACAACTTTAGACAGCTGTGGAAATCCCTTTACCTATAAAGAACCTTTTTTCTCGAAATTTGAAGAATTGATGAAATATACCGATCTGGTTTTGTTTGATATCAAACAAATCGATGATGAAAAACACCGTGAGTTGACTGGTCAAAGTAACAGTAATATTTTGGAAATGGCGAAATACCTTTCAGAGATCAATAAACCTGTTTGGATCCGTCATGTGTTAGTACCATTTAGAAGTGACTATGACGAATTTTTAATTCGATTAGATAAATTTATCAAAGGTTTGAATAATGTCGATAAAGTTGAGATCCTGCCTTACCATACAATGGGTAAATACAAATGGGAAGAAATGGATTTAGCTTATCCGCTGGAAGGAATTGAACCACCAACGGATGATCGTGTCGAAAATGCCAAAAAATTATTGCATACGGAAGACTATAAAGGTTATCTGAAACGTAAAAATTAGTAATTATGGCAATTCACTCAGCAGAAAAAAATTCTGCAGAAGTGTTATCAATATTTTTTGTTGAAAAAGGTCTAGGAAGGTTAGTTTCCTAGACCTTTTTGATTTGGAGCTGGTAGCAAAATCACTCTTCAATTTTCAGCAATTTACGGAAATCCTTGATTTATCACTGAAAAAAGTCTGCATATTATTGCTCTTTTCCTTTTTTTTGATATGATAAAGAAGAACTTATTTAAAGGAGCGATTCAACTATGGGAAAAGTTTTAATTTTTGGACATCAAAATCCAGATACTGATGCGATTGGTGCAGCGATTGCATTTGCTAATTTGCAAAAAGAATTAGGAGTAGATGCAGAAGCAGTAGCATTGGGAGCTGTGAATGAAGAAACGCAATTTGCGTTGGACCATTTTGGTTTGACTGCTCCACGGGTGGTAGAAAAAATTGCTGCTGAAACGAGCGATGTGATGTTGGTAGACCACAATGAATTCCAACAAAGTGTGGCGGATATTGAAGAATTGAATATTCTAGCGGTTGTTGACCATCATCGGATTGCGAATTTCCAAACAGCGAATCCACTATATTATCGCGCTGAACCAGTGGGCTGTACTTCAACGATCGTGTTAAAACTTTACAAAGAAAAAAATATCGCAGTTCCGGCCAAAATCGCTGGGATGATGGTATCAGCGATCATTTCTGATACGCTATTATTCAAGTCACCTACTTGTACACAAGAGGATATTGAAGCAGCCAATGAGTTAGCTGAAATCGCCGGTATTGAATTAAACAGCTATGGTTTAGATTTATTAAAAGCTGGTACAAACTTAGGAACGAAGACTGAAGCAGAATTATTAGATTTAGATGCTAAGTCATTTCCAATGGCCGATAAAACAGTTCGAATTGCTCAAGTCAACACTGTTGATTTAGCAGAAGTGTTTGCTCGTCAAGATGCTTTGCGGGATGCGATGCTTGCAGAAAATGTTAAAAATGGCTACGACTTATTCTTATTATTGGTAACTAATGTTTTGGATTCTGATTCAGAGTTATTAGTCGCTGGAGAACCGAGAGAAAAGGTTACTACAGCCTTTAACGTAAAACTAGAGAATGACCGGGCCTTTTTACCAGGTGTGGTATCACGTAAAAAACAAATTGTACCGCAATTAACTGAAGCCTTCGAACAGTAATTCGAATTTAACAAGTGGACTTTTAAAAGAACTAAAAGTCCACTTTTTTGTAGATTTTTTTAAATAGGATTATAATGCCAGAGGAAGTAGCTCGGCAGAGATAGATACTTTTCTGAAGTGAAAGAAGGATATTATGCAAATCTATACAAAGGATAAAAAACTCCAGCAAGCCCTGGAGCGGCCGGAGATTGAAGCGTTGTTAAGCTATTTTCAGGAGCTACAAGAACCAGTCATCTTAAGAGAAGTTCGGCAGGCGTTTCCACAGCAGCAACACTTAGATAAGGAATTGGATTTATTGATCGATCATCGAGTGATTTCTCGACAAGATCGCCGTTACCAGTTTTCTTTGAAGCCGATAGTGGAGTATCCGACTACTGAATTGCTCACTGAGTTTCTGCAGGTGAACCAAGGGAGATATTCGAAAGAAGAATTATTAGTCTTTCTAGCAGAGAAACACTGGAGTGATGAATTAACAGAAACCGTCGCTTTTGAGGGAACTTTACCGACACGAAATTATTTGGAGATGGATGATTTTCGGCTAGTGACGATTAATCGCGGCGAAAAATTGGCGGAGACCTTGCCTAATTATTTTAAGCAAATTAGTCAGCCAAAACTTTCGCCAAAACTAGCTGGTCTTGTGGGGGATGTGAACCCTGATTTTTTTGCTAATCAGTTAGATTTAATCTTAGAAAGAGTGATAGAAGGTCAAGCACCACGGCGCTCATCGATCTTCGTAGAAAGTTTATTGATGAGTGAGGTAATTGTAGACACACCTACCTGGCAGCTGACTATTCCGGTTTATCCAGATAATTTCTCCTTAGATGTCGAATTACCACAGGAAGCCAATCCATTCTTTTTCAGCCACCAGTTAGCTGAAAAATTATTAGCTGGACGAGAGAGCTTTTCTTATTTGATAAAAAAGAAGGCATAAAAGAATGCAACGAATAATCAAAGGGATCATTTTGATAGTTAGTTTTTTATTGGTGTTTGGAGGGATTTATTATGCAAGAATTCGCTATTTCAGTCCTGGAACGCTAACAAAAGAAAAAGATATCCATTATTCAAATGTTCCAACAGTCTTTATTCACGGGTACGAAGGGAATTCTTTTTCTTTCGGGCCGTTGTTGCGCCGCTTAGAAAGAGCGGATATCGCTAAGCGAGAACTGACGATTGTTGTACAAGCAGATGGTCAGTTGTCGGTTGAAGGTAAATTAGAGAACAATCATGACAATCCGACAATCATGGTTCTGTTTGCTAAAGATGTCACGGATGAAATTACGCAAAGTCAGTGGATTGATAAAGTAATGCGTTACCTTTATCAGCAAAAGATTTCTCGGGTCAATTTGGTCAGTCACTCGATGGGTGGTGTGTCAGCACTACGCTATTTATTGGAGTACGCCGGGGATAAGACGCCATTGACCGAACGTTTTGTGACGATTGCGGCACCATTTAATGACTTGGAGATTGCGGAGGATACTGAGGACATTTTTGCTTATGAATTAACGGAAAATGGACCTAGCGGCGAGACACCTATCTATCAATACTTTGACCGGGCGATGAACAAACTTCCCGAGAACCTTCGAGTGCTAGATGTTGCGGGTGACCTAGAGGATGGAACGGAAAGTGACGGGGTAGTTTCAATTCATAGTGCTTTTGCGTTACGTCTGTTGTTTCAAAAGCATGCGAAGAGCTATCGTGAAGTAACTGTTAAGGGCAATAGCGGGGGACATTCTGCGATAACTAAAAGTGACCAATTGGAAGCGGAGTTAGTACGCTTTATCTGGCAAAAAACGACTTGAAGCTAAAACTTCAAGTCGTTTTTTGCCGTTTACGCACCTTTTTAGTCCAAAAACCGCCAGAAATATATTTTGGTTCATAAGAAATAATAAAGGCTCGCTCTTCAACATCTTTAATTAATTTATAAAGGGTCCGTTCGGTTTTTCGTGGCGAAAGAATTTCTAAAACCATCCGTGCACCTTCACGTCCCTCGCCATAAGATTGGGTGACGCCGTAACCTTGTTGTCGTAAAATGCGAGGTAAACTAGCTTCTTGATCGGTATTTGTTGGAAGGATCACAGTCACCATAATGTAGCCTAAAGCCAGTTTATCTTCGATTTTAATCCCGACGCTGATTCCAATTGCGTATCCCAAGGCATAAGTTAATAAATTGAGGGGATTATCCAAGCGGTCTAAAACCAAGGACAGTCCCAAGATATAAATTGTAATCTCAACCATGCTCATCAATGGTGCTAAAATCCGGTAACCTTTCATCGTCAGCATGAAACGCAGAGTATTTAGTGTGACGTAAGCAAAATTGATAAAAAAAATCATTGCCAGCATTTTTATATCGACCATTTTTATAACCTCCTGAAACGTGTGATTTTTCCGGAACATTAAAATAAGACTTAAAAATTCAGATCGCATACCTTAGACTAACGATAATTTTATCAAAAGGCAAATATAAGAGAAGAAAGCTCCAGAAGAGGAAGGGATATCCGTTATAAAAATAAAAGTTCGAAATAATTTATGTTATTTTTGACCAAAAAGGAACTTATTTAAAAGAATTGAAAATTTGCTCTTCTATTTTAATTCTTATTATAATATAATAATATATAGAGGTGTTTAATCACATTGGAACCGATCTAAACTAATTGTATTGTGTTATTTATTAGGTATTTGTGTTATTATAATAGAACAAGGAATGTTCTTATTATTAGATTTCGCACAGCGAAATGCAATCTAAGAACATGATGTCGTTTGCTAGAAAAGGAGCTCTCATGAAAAATAATATGCAAGACGGAGTACAACAAGTCGGCGAGGCTAAACAAGCATTTTTGTCTGGGGAAAATTTTTATGCACAGCATTTATTAGGAGCACATAAAGAGCAAGAAGGCTATGTTTTTCGAGTATGGGCACCAAATGCACGTGCAGTTTTTCTAGTTGGTGATTTTAACGATTGGCAGGATCTGCCAATGGAAAAAGATGAAGCAAGTGGAATCTGGCAAGTTTATACGGAGATTGCCAGTGAAGGAGATCTTTATAAGTTCAAAGTTCGACAAGCAGATGGACGTGAAATTTTGAAAATTGATCCTTTTGCTGTACGTTTTGAAAAAAGACCAGGAGACGCCGCTGAACTATACAGTTTCCCTGAAAAAAAATGGAAGGATGGCTTGTGGCGAGGACGAAATAAACGGATCAATCACTTTAAACGTCCCTTAAACATTTATGAGATGCACGCAAGTTCATGGAAGCATCATGCAGATGGAACGCCCTATAGTTTTGCTGAATTAAAAACGGAGCTTGTTCCCTATCTGGTTGAAATGAACTACACTCATGTTGAATTTATGCCATTGATGGAACATCCCCTGGGTCGCTCATGGGGCTATCAATTAATTGGCTATTTTGCGATGAGTTCTTATTATGGAACGCCGGCAGAATTTCAAGACTTTGTAGAAGCATGCCACTTAAATAATATCGGCGTTTTTGTCGATTGGGTTCCAGGTCATTTTTGTATCAATGATGACACGCTTCCTTATTATGACGGCACACCACAATTCGAATATACCGATCCGGATCGAGCTAAAAATAATCGGTGGGGATCAATCAATTTTGATTTAGGTAAGCCCCAAGTCCAAAGCTTTTTGATTTCTAGCGCCATGTATTGGATTGAGATGTTTCATATTGATGGAATCCGGGTGGATGCTGTCTCCAATATGATTTATCGCGATTACGATGAGGGGCCTTGGACGCCGAATCATGAGGGTGGAAATCGTAATCTTGAAGGCTACTATTTCTTACAAAAACTAAATGCTGTTATCAAGTTGGCTCATCCGAATGTTTTAATGATTGCTGAGGAAAGTTCTTCCGAGACACCGGTAACGGGGATGATCGAAAGCGGTTCGTTAGGTTTTGACTATAAATGGAATATGGGCTGGATGAATGATGTTTTACGTTTTTATGAAATGGATCCAATTTATCGCAAAGATAACTTCAATTTGATCACTTTTTCTTTCATGTATATGATGCAAGAGAATTTTATTCTGCCATTGTCGCATGACGAAGTTGTCCATGGCAAGAAGAGCTTGATGCACAAAATGTGGGGCGATCGCTATAAACAGTTTGCGCAGCTAAGGAATCTATATACGTATTTCATGGCTCACCCTGGGAAAAAATTATTGTTTATGGGTAGCGAATGGGGCCAATTTTTAGAGTGGAAATTTGACGAAGGTTTAGAATGGGCTGATTTAAATGATCCGCTAAATCTTTCAATGCAGCACTTTACCGCCGAATTGAACAAATTCTATAAGGAACAAACGGCTTTGTGGGAGTTGGAAGATTCATACGATACAATCGAAATCATTGATGCAGACAACACAACTGAATCAGTTTTGACTTTTATGCGCAAAGGGAAACGAAAGAAAGATTTTTTAATCGTTGTTCTAAATATGACTCCCGTTGAGCGACAAGATTTTCACGTGGGCGTGCCTTATCCAGGAACCTATGAAGAAATTTGGAATACTGAAATGCAAGAGTTTGGTGGGACTTGGACAAAACACAATGAAACTCGCCAAAGTGAGTCAATCGAATTTAAAGAGTACGGCCAGTTGATTAAGACGACTGTCCCGGCTTTAGGTGCCATTATTTTGAAACCAGAGTCAATTAACACACGTAAGAAATAGAGGGGAGGTCGATGAAGGCAAGCCCTTCATCAAATAAAATGAAAACAGAGATTTTAGCAATGATTTTAGCTGGCGGGAAAGGTTCTCGTCTTGGAAAATTAACACAGAAAATTGCAAAACCTGCTGTCCCTTTTGGCGGTCGTTATCGGATTATTGATTTTACTTTAAGTAATTGCATCAATTCTGGAATTAATAAAGTTGGGGTCGTAACCCAATATCAGCCTTTAGCATTGAATAATCATATCGGAAATGGTTCAAGCTGGGGATTTGATGGACTTAATTCTGGTGTAACAATCTTGCAACCATATTCAAGTAATGACGGCAGCAAGTGGTTTGAAGGAACCGCTCACGCAATTTATCAAAATATGGATTATATTGATCAAGAAGATCCTCAATATGTTTTAGTTTTATCAGGAGATCATATTTATAAAATGGATTACGAAGCGATGTTGGAAGATCATAAAGCCAACAATGCTTCCTTGACTGTTGCAGTAATTGAAGTGCCGATGGAAGAGGCTTCTCGCTTTGGGATCATGAATACCGATGAAAATGACCGGATCATTGAATTTGAAGAAAAGCCAGAAGAACCTAAAAGCAACCTGGCTTCGATGGGAATTTATATCTTTAACTGGAGTCGCCTACGCAGCGTTCTGTTAAATAGTTATAAAAAGGACGATCAGATGTTGGATTTCGGTAAACATGTGATTCCGGCTTATCTTGAAAGCGGCGAAAATGTTTTTGCCTACCGTTTTGATGGCTATTGGAAGGATGTAGGTACGATCGATTCATTATGGGAAGCTAGTATGGAATTTATTGATCCGGCCCATAATTTAAATATTCGCGATAAAAATTGGCGTGTCTTAGCTAAAAATACGATTTCGCCACCACATTTCTTAACAGAAAGTGCAGACGTAAAAAACTCGTTAGTTGTTGATGGCTGTTACGTAGCTGGAGAAGTGGAACACAGCATTTTATCAAATGATGTTCAAGTGAAAGAAGGAGCCAAAGTGGTCGACAGTGTGATCATGCCGGGTGCAACAATTGGTAAAAATGTACAGATCACAAAAGCGATCATTGGTGAAAATGCGATTATCGGGGATGACGCTGTGGTTGATGGAACTGAAGAAATAGCGGTTGTAGGATATTCAGAAGTGATTGGAGTGTTGACAAGTGAGAGCGAATAAAATGTGTGCCATTTTAGGCAATGTTCATGAGTGTCCAGAATTATTACCTTTAACTGAAAAACGGCCGTTGGCAACATTGCCTTTCGACTGTAAATATCGCTTGATCGATTTCAATTTGTCGAATGCGATCAATGCTAATATTAAATCAGTTTATATAGTGTTCAATCAAGGAACTACCAAATCGGTATTTGACCATATCGGTGGTGGCCGTGAATGGCATTTAGATAGCGTCGATAGTCGCTTCTTTATTCATTTTTATCAAGACTTCTTGAAAAAGAAAGCAGAAGGTCGTCCGTATTTTGAATCAGTGATCGATTACTTAAATAAGTCTAAATCCGAATATACTGTCTTTATGGGAAATCGGATGTTGTATAACATTGATCTAGAAGCTGTCTTAAAAATTCATCAGCAAAATGATAGTACTTTGACGGTTGTTTATAAAAAAATGCCGAAAGAGCAAATCTATCGGCAAGATGAAATTTTGGATGTGGATGAACATGGTACAGTAACCGACCATCATAATTTCTTAGCAGACAAGTCAGATGAAGAATTATTGAATATGAGTATGAAGCTGTTTGTTTGTCGCACGGATTGGCTGATCAGTGCCTTACAAGAAGGCCAAAATCACGGGGGCCCTGTTGCGTTGTTAGATTTCCTAATCTTGGCGATGGATAAAGTTAAGACGTCGGCTTATGAATACACTGGGCTTGTCAGCAATATCTTTGATATCAATTCTTATTACAAGGCTAATATGGATATGCTGGATCCAAAAAAATTCGCTTCATTATTGTATTCAAAACAAAAAGTCTACACTAAATTAAAAAATGAAGTGGCGACTTATTATGCCCCTACCTCAGAAGTGACAGATAGTCAATTTGCGACAGGCTGTATGGTTTACGGGAAAGTCCATGGATCATTATTCTCCCGCAGTGTCGTAGTGGAAAATGGGGCTCAAATAGAAGATTCAATCGTGATGGCCAGCTGCAGCATTCATGAAAATGCGCTAATTAAAAATGCCATTTTAGATAAGAACGTTGTAGTTGAGGCAGGTGTCAAAATCATTGGCTCGGCGAATAAACCGATTGTAATTAAAAAGAACACACACGTCTTAAGCGATATCTACGGAGGCGAATAAGTTTGAAAACATTATTTGTAGCAGCAGAGTGCGCCCCCTTTTTTAAAACAGGTGGTTTGGGCGATGTAGCTGGCGCGCTGCCTAAAGCGTTGAAGGCCAAAGGAACCGATATTAAAGTTGTATTGCCTTTTTTCACTAAGATGGCAAAACACTATCAGGAACAACTTGAGGATCTTTTTTCTTATGATGTCTATGTTGGCTGGCGCAAGCAATACTGCGGTGTGAAACGTCTTCAGTTAAATGGGATTGATTATTATTTCTTAGACAATCGTTACTACTTCAATCGTCCTGAGTTATACGGTTATTATGATGATGGCGAACGTTTTGCCTTTTTTCAACAAGCAGTCATTGAATTGATGGAAAAGATTGATTTTATTCCCGATGTAATGCATCTGAATGATTATCATACCTCTTTCATCCCATTCTTATTAAAGGAAAAATATAATTGGATTCAAAAATTTAGTCATATTCGTACCGTGCTGACAATCCACAATATTGAATTCCAAGGTCAATATGATCGTGAGATTCTTTATGATCTTTTCGGAATGGGGAGTGAACGTTACGTTGACGGGACTATCCGTTTTAAAGATTGCGTGAATTTCATGAAATCAGGAATTCTTTATGCAGATAGGGTGACAACGGTCAGCCCATCCTATGCGGAAGAAATCAAAACACCTGAATTTGGGGCTGGTTTAGACGTGATTTTACGGATGGAGAGTGGCAAACTACAAGGGATTTTGAATGGGATTGATTATGACAGCTTTAATCCGGCGAAAGATCCAGCCATCTTTGCAAATTACGATCAAAAACACTTGGATCAAAAAATCGAGAACAAAGTTCAATTGCAAAAAATCTTGGGTCTCCCCGTTCGACCAGAGGTACCAGTGATGGGGATTGTTAGTCGTTTGACTTATCAAAAAGGCTTTCATCTTTTACTAGAAGAGATGGAAAATCTAATGCAATTTGACGTACAATTGGTTTTGATTGGAACCGGTGATCCGAATTTTGAAAATCAGTTCCGCTATTTTGGCGAAAAATATCCTAATAAAACAAGTATTCAAATTGCTTTTGATGTGAATTTGGCTCAAAAAGTTTATGCAGGAGTGGATATGTTTTTGATGCCTTCCGCCTTTGAACCTTGCGGATTATCGCAAATGATTTCGATGCGTTACGGGACACTACCGGTTGTTCACGAAGTTGGTGGATTGAAAGATACAGTTGAACCGTATAATCCAGTAACAAATGAGGGAACAGGATTTGGCTTTAATATTTTTGAACCATTTTATTTAATGAACACTTTGAAACAAGCGATTGAGCTTTATCAAGCACATCCAGACATTTGGAAAAAATTGATGTTGGAAGCCATGTCTCGTGATTTTAGTTGGGACGGATCAAGTCAGCAATATTTAGCGCTATATAAACAAATGTAGGATTCGAAAAGCCAGAATCTAAGGCCTCAGGCTATGGATTTTGGCTTTTTTCAGCATAAATTTGTTTTAAATAGATCATTTATAGTAAAGTGATGGTAGCTATTATTCGTATATATATAAAATGCAGGTTGGAGATGGAAAAATGAACAAGACAGAATTTAAACAATGTTTCAGTCGTCGCTTGGCTGAGAAATTTGCAATGGGCGTCGCAGATGCTTCACCAAACGAACTTTATCAAACACTGGGTTCATTGATGACTTCGACATACTCGCAAAATTGGCAGCAAACGTGGAAAGATTATCGCGAAGCAGAACAAAAACAGGCCTATTATTTCTCAATCGAGTTTTTACCAGGAAAGCTGTTAAAAAGTAATTTACTTAATATGGGCTGGCTAGAGATGGTGACAGAAGGACTGGCTGAGTTGGGAATTGATTTAGAAGATTTAGCAGAAGTAGAGCCAGACATGGCCTTAGGAAATGGTGGCTTAGGACGTTTAGCTTCTTGTTTTATGGACTCAATCGCTTCGAGGGGCTTACCTGGAAATGGTAATGGGATTCGTTATGAATATGGTCTTTTCAAACAGCGTTTCGTAGATAATTATCAGGTAGAACTACCCGATGAATGGTTACAAAAAGGGAATCTCTGGGAAGTTCGTAAAGAAAGCAAAGCAGTGGATGTCCGCATCGGTGGTGATGTTTATATGAGCCCTGACGAATCTGGCAATCTTATGCCTCACTACTCGGGTGGTATGCTGTTACGCGCGGTCCCATACGATACGGGGATGGTTGGTTATCAAAACGACATCGTAAATACGATGCGTTTATGGTCAGTAGAAATCCCGCCAGAGGAAGAAGATCGTTATCGGAGTATTGAGGATCGGCGCGCAGTAGAAGACTTGACCTCGGTTTTATATCCCGATGATTCTAGCGAAGCAGGTAGAAAATTACGTTTATCTCAGGAGTATTTCTTTGTTTCAGCCGGAGTGCAAAGTATTCTGCGTTACTATAAACAGTTGGATAAACCAATCGATAAGATCAATCAATCGATTGCCATCCATATTAACGATACGCATCCGGCAATGTGTGTTGCTGAATTTATGCGTCTTTTAGTTGATGAAGAAAAAATCGGCTGGGAACGGGCTTGGAATTTAACTCAGGAAGTAATGAGCTATACGAATCATACGATTATGGCCGAAGCGCTAGAAAAATGGTCGATTTCTATGATGAAGAGCGTCTGTCCTAGAATTTATCAAATTATTGAAGAAATTGACCGTCGCTTTGTGGAAGAAATGACGGGCGTTCATGATTTTGATTTAGTCCAGCGAACTAGAATTATCATTGGTGATCAGGTGCATATGGCCCATCTGGCGATTATTGGGTCTCATTCGACTAACGGAGTGGCTAAATTACATTCTGACCTATTAAAATCGGTTGTCTTACATGATTTCTACTTACTTTATCCAGCTCGTTTCAATAATAAAACGAATGGGATCGCGATGCGTCGTTGGACCCAAATAGCCAATCCACAGATGAGCAAAGTCTTAGATCAGACAATCGGAACCTCATGGCGAAAACAGCCAAGTGATTTAAGACGTCTATTGAATTATGAAGAAGACGATCAGGTACTTAATGCTTTAGCGCAAGCTAAATTAGCGAATAAGGAACGTCTAGCGGCGTATATTCAAGAGCATTGTGGGATTGAGGTTAGTCCTCACGCGATTTTTGATGTTCAGATCAAACGATTACACGCTTATAAACGGCAACTGCTGAATCTATTGCACATTATCAAGCTTTATTTAGATTTGAAGGAAAACCCTGAATTACCAATTGAACCACGCGTATTCATTTTCGGGGCAAAAGCAGCACCGAGCTATCATTATGCCAAATCGATTATTAAGGTAATTAATGAGACGGCCAGTTTAATCAACCAAGATACGACAATCAAAGATAAATTAAAAGTAGTTTTCTTAGAAAATTACAACGTCAGCTTGGCTGAGCGAATCATTCCAGCAGCGGATGTCAGTGAACAAATTTCTTTAGCTTCAAAAGAAGCTTCGGGAACGTCTAACATGAAATTAATGCTGAATGGGGCTGTCACGATTGCTACCTTAGATGGTGCGAATGTTGAGATTCGTGATGCTGTTGGAGATGAGAATATTGCGATCTTTGGTTTGACCGAGTCAGAAGTTTATCAATATTATGAAAACAAAAATTATTCTTCTACGGAGATCTACAAAAGTAATGGAGTCATCCACAAAGTCGTGAAGGCCTTAATCGATGGCACGATTCCTAATATTGTTCCGGAAGGCTACGAGATATTTGATTCACTGATCAAATATAATGATGAATTTTTTGTCTTACGTGATTTTGAAGCTTATTGTTTAGCGCAGGAGTCTATCAATCGGGCTTATCAGGATACGCGGCGCTGGCGTCAAATTAGTTTGCGCAATATTGCCAATGCAGGGCGTTTTTCTTCCGACAATACGGTTCAACGCTATGCAGATGACATTTGGCAAATTGAGCCCGTTTTTGCTCATGAAGATGATCGAGGAGTGACCCAACATGACTCATATCTACTTTAATCCATGGCTGGAGCGTTACAAGCAACCGTTTGGGGCTGTTCAAGAAGGGACAATGGTAAATATCTGGCTCTCTGTTCCAGATCAGGAAACTGCTAAAGTCTATTTGATCGTTCGCAAAGAAGGTAGTTCGAGCGGTCAAAAAAACTTTTTAATGGAACCTGCTTCTGAGGATCGCCTCCACTTTCAAGTAAAGCTGGAACAAGGTTGGGGTCTGTATTTTTATTATTTTAAAATCATTCGAGAATCGGATGAATATGAAACGATCCAGTACTATGGCTTCAGTGGTCAAGGGGGCGAAGGTCAGATCTATGGTTCAGAGCGGGACGTTATCCCTTATCAATTAACTTGTTACCAAAAACCAGAGATTGCACCTAAGTGGTACCGTGAGGCAATATTCTACCAAATATTTCCCGACCGTTTTGCCAATGGTAATCCTGATCGTATCATTAATCATCCTAAGAAAAACTCTTTTATTTATGCAACAGAAGAGGACCAACCACTCTATATTAAAAATCATCAGAATGAAATTGAGCGTTGGGATTTTTTTGGGGGGAATTTTAAAGGGATTCAAGCGAAGATTCCCTATTTGCAGGAATTAGGGATCACCGCACTTTATCTGAATCCGATTTTTGAGGCAACCTCTAATCATCGCTATGATACCAATGATTATTTTAAAGTTGACAGTGTGTTAGGGACTGAAGAGGACTTTCGCAGTCTAATCGCTGCTTTGCATACTGCTGGAATTGCCGTTGTTTTAGACGGGGTCTTCTCCCATGTTGGCAAAGACAGTCGCTACTTTAATAGAGCGGGTCTTTACGGTGAAAAGAGCGGTGCTGCACGGGATCCAGAAAGCCCCTATTATGACTGGTTCACTTTCAATCACTATCCTGATGATTATAAAGCTTGGTGGGGAGTGGCTGATTTACCGGAAGTCAGAAAGGAAAATCCGAGCTATCAAGAATTTATTTACGGCGATTTGGACAGTGTTTTATCAAAATGGACTTCGATGGGAGTAGATGGTTGGCGGTTAGATGTGGCCGATGAATTAACCGATGATTTTATTGCCGGCATTCGTAAAAATCTATTAGCCTATCAGGAAAAAATCTTGATCGGTGAAGTTTGGGAAGACGCCTCGAATAAGATCGCGTACGATACTCGCCGAAAATATGTTTTTGGTGATCATTTACAAGGTGTTATGAATTATCCCTTGCGTCAGCAAATTTTAGATATCTTAAAACAGTCGCGCTCACTGCAAGACATCTGTCAAGAGATGATTCGCTATCAAGAAAATTATCCGCCAGACTTTTATTATAATCAATTGAACAATATCGGAACGCATGATACGGAGCGGATTTTAACGATGTTGGATGATTCCGTTGAAGCGTTGGATCAAGCATGGGGCCTGATGTTTATGATGCCGGGAATTCCTTGCATTTATTATGGGGATGAAGCAGGTTTAACAGGCGGTAAGGATCCGGATAATCGCAAATTCTTCCCTTGGCAATCCATTGATCCGCGCTTATTTAAAAATTGTCAAAAGTGGGTCGAACGTAGGAAAACTTATCATGTATTAAAACAAGGAGAATTCTTCCCATTTTATTCTCAGTCGCAACAGGTTTTTGGGATTATTCGTTACTTGAAGGATTCGTATGTTGTCTACGCGATTAATTTATCCGACCAGAATCAGACGCTACATGTCGGTGAATTGTCAAGTCCTCGTGCTTATCAAGGAGAATATGACGTTTTGGAGCGAATCATGGAAGGTGAAGTGTTGGCACCAAAAGGAAGTTTATTCGTATCCGAAGTAAATTAAATGGAAGCTGTTTGTTTTTCAATTGCTAGAATTATCACAGCATTTTTTTAGCATTTATGCTAAACTATGCTATATCAGAACGATGAGGATGAGTATATGCAAACCTACAGCAGAAAGAAAAGTCGTTTTCCAGCTTTTGACGATGAATCAGGAGTAAAAATCACTCAGACAAGCCAGCGCGTTTTGTTTGGGGGAGATGACGACTTGATTACGAATTATCGCCTAGAAGCTAAAGATATTTTTGAACGTCCCTTACCTAAAATCAAGCGGACACGACGGGTTAATTTAGCTGAAGAACCACGAAGAGAATTAAATCAGCATAAGGCTAATTTACCGTCTTACAATGGTGAGCGAAAAGAGGCTAAAAAAGCCAATTTATTTGAAGAACGAAAGTCTAAGGAAGTTTCCAAGTCAACCTTTACTACCAAAAATAGACGAAGTGCAACACCTTTCGCACCGAAATACGTTCCTTCTTCTTTAATTCCCGATCAACCGGTAGATGCAATTCCAGCAAGAGAGTTGCTACAGCGAATGGAAAAGCCGCGTCAGTCCTATATTCTATTTGCGACAGAGCAAGAAGCAGCGCAATCTGTTGCCAAAAGAAAAAACTCGCGGCAACGCTTGGATCGTTCCTTAAGAGGGATTATGCAAGAAGAAAATTCAAAAATTGAGGACAGTAAATATTTTCATGACTAACACAGAAGGTGCCATGGGGCATCCTTCTGTTGTTTTGCGATGATGGGGGAGAAGAGAAATGAATCCATTTGAAGAGAAAATTCGTCAATTACGGGCTGGAGAAATTGAAAAAATCGAAGTTTCTCGGACTGAGTTCTTTTTATTCCGTGAGGCCTGGATCAAACAAGAAGATAAGAAGTTTTTCCGTGGAATCGCTGGCTTAAAAGGAGATATCACCTACGTGTACGATACGACGATTGTTTAGACTATTGACTTTTTTTGAGTAGCTAGCTATGATTAAAAAGGTTTTGCGGTGGTGGTGGAATGGCAGACACGTACGCTTGAGGGGCGTATGAGCTTGGCTCGTGTGGGTTCGAATCCCATTCACCGCATTTGAGTTATCAGAAGAGAATAAGCTGTAAGCTTTTTGACTGTTTTGCAAAACGGGAGTGACTGAATTCTAGTCACCCCGCTTTTTTATGAAAAACGAGTACCGATACTAATAATTACCTATTTTAGATTTTCTCATGCAATTCTTTTTTCTATTTTGGTCACAAGAGTTGCTTGACGTTCTGTCATCGGCTAAAATTGAGTCAGTAAAATGTGAATTTGCATATTTTGGAGGAAGTAGTCATGGAAGCAATTGGTCAAGTCTTAAAAGAGTTCCGAAAAGAACATGGCATGACACAAAAGGATTTGTCTCAAGGGATTTGTTCCCAGAGTGTTTTGAGTCGAATTGAAAATAATGAAGAGATTCCTAATATCATTGTGATCCAACAGCTGTGTCATCGTCTAGGGATAACGATTGATCAATTAATGATTGATTTTTTACCGGAAGAGTTGTTTCTGCGAAAATACTTTAATAAGATGTATATGTATTTGCGGATTGGTAAGTATTTAGAAATTCGTACAACGATGGAATATTTAGAAGAACGTCAAATCACTCATTTGGATAAAGATCGGCAACAAGCATACTTTTTTAAAGGTGTTTGTGCATACTTTATCGATCGAGATCCGGAAAAAGCGCTGGCAGAAGTCCAGCAAGGATTAGCGATTGGCGTATCAAAAAAATGTGATGGCTATTTTGATAGTCGTATTTTACTGTTGAGTTTTGCCGGTAAAATGTCTTCTATTTTGGGCCGAATCAATGAAGCACAAGGCTACTTCAATCAGAGCTTTGAATTATTTCAAACGATGATGGCAGACTATTCAGAGCGCAGCGAACTAAGTAATTTATTCGTTAATTATGGAACTTTTTTGGCAAAACAAGAACGCTTGGATTTAGCGGAAAAAGTTGTTGATATGGGAATCAATTGGAATCGTCAGCAGTGTAGTTATTATAAATTACGGGAGCTGATAGAATTAAAGATTCGTTTCTTAGAAGCACGGGATGAGATACATCCGATCATCAATTATCGTAAGATGCTGCGAGCCTTAGAAAAAATCAAAGATTTGTAAACTGGTCTACACCATTCTTGACTTATTTTGAATTCAGGAGTAACTTTAAAGTACTAAGAAAAAGAGGGAGAGCTTACAATGAAAACATTTATTTATGCTGATAAATTCTTTTTGAACTCTGGTGTTAAAGGTGCAGGCTATTTAGATGTCACGAACGGCATTTTTGGAACATATACGAAAGAAAAACCAGTCGATGCAGAGATCATCGATCAATCTGGCAAATGGATTGCTCCTGGTTTAGTTGATACACACATTCACGGTTATATGAATCATGACGTGATGGATAATGATGCTGAAGGCATTAAAGTAATGTCAGAAGGTCTTTTATCTTGTGGCGTGACAAGTTTCTTGCCGACTACTTTGACTTCTTCAAAAGAACGGTTGAAAGATGTCGCTGAAACAATTGGAAAAGTTTACCAAGAGGTTGATGGTGCGAAAATTCAAGGGATTTACTTTGAAGGCCCCTTCTTCACAGAAGAACACAAAGGCGCTCAAAATCCTAGTTACTTTGGGGATCCTGACTTGGATACGTTCCATGAATGGCAAGAAGCTTCTGGCGGTTTGATCAAAAAGATCGCGTTAGCTCCTGAACGTAAAGGCGTCAAAGAATTTGTTAATACTGTGACGGATGAAGGCGTCGTTGTTTCATTGGGGCATTCAAATGCGACATTGGAAGAAGCACAAGAAGCAGTAGAAGCGGGCGCTAGTGTCTTTGTTCATGCTTACAATGGAATGCGTGGTTTGAATCATCGCGAACCTGGGATGGTCGGCGCATTGTTATCATTGCAACATGTCTTTTCTGAATTGATTTGTGATGGTCACCACGTGCACCCACAAGCTGCAGAAATCTTGATGGAAAAAGCTGGACATGATCATGTGGCCTTGATTACTGACTGTATGATGGCTGGCGGGATGCCGGATGGCAATTACAACCTAGGGGAGTTCCCAGTAGTTGTTAAGGAAGGAACTGCTCGTCTTGAATCTGGCAACTTAGCCGGAAGTATTTTGAAATTGAAAGAAGCTATTAAAAACGTGGTTGAATGGGATATCGCAACTCCTGAAGAAGCCATCATGATGGCAACCTATGTTCCAGCTGTCAGCTGCAAAATCGATGACAAATGTGGGATGATCGCTGAAGGTCGTGCCGCTGACTTCATCGTATTAGAACCAACGATGGATCTTGTAGCAACTTATCTTGATGGTGTGGAACGTTATCACGCTTAAAAAACTTCAACCGACTCGATCAGCTTTTTGATCGAGTCTTTTTTTTCAAATTTTTAGTTTATCAAACAGAGCAACATTTAATTGGAAATCGGTTCATCTTTTTGATCATGAGGGAGATAGTTACTGTTAGCGATTTTTACTCTGTGTTAAACTAAGAGAACAAAAACTTTTTTTGCTTTAGATGAATGCTATGGAGGAGTCTGAGATGTCCTATATTGATGTGATTGATGAAAGTAAACATTATAAGATGGGTGAAACCATTATTAAGGCCAACGAAAAAATTAATTTTTCCATTGAAAAAGGTGAAATCGCAGTGATTCTCGGACCAAGTGGTGCTGGAAAATCAACGGTATTGAATATTTTGGGCGGAATGGATAGTTGCGATGAAGGAAAAGTCGTGGTTGATGGCACCGATATTGCAACTTTCACCGATAAGCAACTGACGACTTATCGCCGAAATGATGTCGGTTTTGTTTTCCAATTTTATAATTTGGTTCCTAATTTAACTGCTAAAGAAAATGTCGAGTTGGCATCTCAGATTGTAACAGATGCCTTAGATCCAGAAGAAGTGTTGCGTTCTGTTGGTTTAGGTGAACGGATGGACAATTTTCCAGCACAATTATCTGGTGGAGAACAGCAACGGGTCACGATTGCCCGGGCTTTGGCCAAGCGCCCTAAATTGCTATTATGTGATGAACCAACCGGCGCTTTAGATTTTGAAACCGGCAAGCAAATTCTACAGATCTTACAGGAAACGGCCCGTGAAAATGGAACGACCGTTGTCATCATCACTCATAATTCGGCGTTGGCTCCGATGGCTGATCGGGTGATTCGAATTAATGATGCTCAAGTTCGTAGTGAGGAATTAAATAGTGATCCACAATCAATTGAAGATATTGAATGGTAAAATGCTCTAAATAAATTAAGGATCGATCTCATTTATTTATGAGACTGATCCTTAATTTGTTTTCGGACCTCGTAGAGCATTTTATTCAGGTCCGCTTCTTTTTTTCGTAGCTCAACAAGATCCTCTTTAATTTGTTTTTCCTTTTCATCGGTTTGGGGCGAAATGACACCATTTAAAGAAATACCAATGATCGTACCAATAAATGTATCTAATACCCGATTGAGAGCATAGATAAACGATTCACCTTGGGGAATACTCAAGGCGATCAAAAGCATGGTGGCTATTGCTGAAATGATCCCGGAGTTATTATTGAGACCATCTGATAGAACGATGACCAAGATGACAAACAGAGGCAAAATGAATAATTCGACTAAAAAATCATTTTCAAAAAAAGCTTGGATATAGTAGAAAATCAAAGCTAGTAAACCACCGAGGGAGTTGCCCAAGACTCTGGAGCGACCGAAGGAGATACTCGTATTCAAATCTTGTCTTAGTGAAAAAACAGCAGCTAGAGCAGCAATCAATGGCGAACCACGATCGGTCACATGGAATAATAGAATACACAGCAGGACCGCCAGTGCGGTTTTCATTGTTCGCATCCCTAAACGAAATCGACCAATTTGCATTTTCTCCCACTTCCTTTTCTTTCTATCTAATAGTTTAGCGGAATTTTGACAAAAAAACAAAAGGCATCGCTTGAGGGATGCCTTTTGAAAAAATTTTTATTTTTGAAGTTGCCATTTTTGTTGCATCTGGTCTAGGAGCGCAATGACTTCCTTGGTAAAGAAAAGCGAGTGGTTCGGCCGTTCACCTTTAATCATTTGTACCATATTTTCAATCTCGTAGTTCATAGCATTGGCGGTAAAGCCGGATTCAATGACTTCTTTCGTTCCGTCGTTAAAGAACAATTCAGCGACATCGGCACGGGGATAGTCATTGATCGTCAGATAACCATTTTCAAAAGCCACGATGCCTTTTTTGGGCATTTTTGCTTGGAATGACAGGCTGACCGTCGCTAACTCATTGTTCGCATTTTGTAAAATCGTGACAGATTGCTCATCGACTCCAGTAGAGAAGGGGATCATCGTTGAAGCTACTACTTCCGGTTGTTCGGTCAAAAACCAACGGGCGAAAGACACCGCGTAGGTTCCAATATCCAATAAAGCACCGCCAGCTAATTCAGGATTGAAAAAGCGGTTGGTCGGGTCTGGATCTTTGTAACTGCCAAAGGGTGCCAGAATCATTTTTAGCTTTCCAAGCCGTCCACTATCAATTAAGGAGTGAAGTTCTTGGTAGAGAGGCATATTGAAAATGGTCATGGCCTCCGCCAGGATCAAATGTTTTTCTTCCGCTAATTCGATGGCTTCTTGCAACTCCGCTAAATTCATCGTAATGGCTTTTTCACACAAAACGTGTTTGCCGGCATTTAACGCTTTAATAATATGCTGATGGTGCTGACGATTTGGGACGGCAATGTAAATGATGGAAATCGCCTCATCGGCAAGCAGTTCTTCATAGCTACCGTATGCCTTTGGTAAATCATATTGTTTTGCAAATTTTTCTGCTTTTGCTAGTGTTCGCGAAGCACAAGCAGTTAGACTACTGCTTGTTTGGTTAAAGGTTGCTGCAAAATCATGGGCGATCTCGCCCAGACCAATGATACCCCATTGTAGGTTGGTCATAATGCTCCTCCTAATTGTCACGCAATTTCTGAAAGTGTGTAAAAAGAACAAAAAAAGTGCGACCTTTTTTTAAAAGTATAGCAGTAAATATTAAAATATTTCAATCCATTTGCTAAAGAGGTGTTTTTTTTCTTAAAAATCAGTAGAATAGTATAGGAGGGATTTTTCGTGAATAAAATTTATTTAGATTTAGTAATGAGTGCAATTTTTGAACAATTTCATACAGAACAAGATTTTTACCAAGATTATTTAGGCGTCAATGAGGTTCAATGGCAGCAATGGAAAGCCGGTCAAAACAATCTATCACCAGAAGTCAATCAAAAAATTAAAAATCTGTTTAGTGATTACGAATGGATGTTGAGTCAAAAAGTTATTCGCCAAACCTTTTTGTTTCCGGAAAAACGTCCAACAGCGGTGGCCGAATATCGTGAGATGAAGACGATCGTTGCCCAAAAATGGATTGCTAACGGCTTAGCTAAAGTCGAAATGATTCCTTTTAAAAATAAAAACGAAGAAGAAAATACAGATTTTATCGACTTGCGGGTAACAATCGATTATGATAACTGGGGATATAGTGATATACTAAGTTTTCGCTTACCAGCCCACATTCAAAATCAAATTGCTAGTACCCACAAAAAGACGGCATTGTTGGATTGGGTCAATGAGAACTTAACGGAAACCTATACGTCATTAGACGATTAATGAGAGGATTTTTTAAATTGAAAAGAACAGTCGGACTACTTTCGGTGATTATTATGTTCGGAATGACGGCGTATTCGCTTTTTTATAGCTCTCCTGTGGAATCAGGGGCTAAAAAGACGACTGCGACGACTTATTCCTTTGAAAAAAAGGCGGCTACTAAAAAACAAACTGCGGTCCAAAAGGCTTTACCTGATGCTAAGACAAGTGATTGGAATCTTGTCTTAGTCGGACCTAAAAATGAGATAGAAAAAGAAGTTACTGAGAGCCAATTAACGACCTTGTCTGATAATAGTCATCAGGTTGATAGCCGAATCGCCCAAGACTATGAAGCCTTTTCGGAAGCTGCTACAAAAGCGGGTTTTCCGTTAGTAATCATTTCAGCTTTTCGTTCCGTTGAATCACAAAATGAGGTATTCGATACGAACGTCAGCGGATTGATGAATGGAAATGGAATGACGGAAGAAGAGGCAATCGCTAAGACTAAAGAAACAATCACTGAGCCAGGTTATAGTGAGCATCACACGGGACTGGCTGTTGATATCGTGGATCAGGATTGGTACAATTCGTACTCAACTCAAGTATTAGACGCTGCCTACGGTGATCAGCCGGGTGCTCAATGGATCGCTGAAAACGCCCCAAAATACGGTTTTATCATTCGCTATCCTAAAGATCGCCAAGACATTACCGGAATTACTTACGAACCATGGCATATTCGGTACGTTGGCAAAGCGAATGCCGAGTATATTACCAAACATGAATTAACGCTCGAAGAATTCTTGAAACAATTGTCAGCTAAGTAAGGAGGCACCATGCCTAAGAAAACTTATAAAAAACGGAAGTCTCAAACTTCGATCCCGCTTATTTTTGCTGGGATCTTAGTGATTGGGGTCGCTTTCGTTTTTTCTTTACATACACTATCGGATTTTGGAGTTGAAAAAGAGGAGACTACTGAGACACTGTCTCATCAGGCCTTTATTGATCAGCTGGCTCCTCACGCAAAAGAATTGCAGCAGGGTTATGGTGTCTTACCGAGTATTATTTTAGGTCAGGCAATCCTAGAATCAAATTGGGGACAATCCCAGTTAGCTAGTCAATACAAAAATCTTTTCGGCATCAAAGCATCCGGAGGCCAAGCAAAAATCAGTCTTGAAACGAAAGAATATATCAACGAACAGTGGGTGACCATCAAAGGTGATTTCAAGGTTTATGGTTCTTGGGAAGAATCCTTGGACGATCACACTATGTTGTTTGTAAATGGGACCAATTGGAACCCACAGTTGTATGTGGGGGTCTTGACTGCAACTGATTATCGTCAAGCAGCTCAAGCACTGCAAACGGCGGGATATGCTACCGATCCTGATTATGCGAATAAGATTATCGCTGTGATTGAAACGTATAATCTGGAGCAATACGATCACTCATAGTAAAATTAACTTAGATGATTTTATTAAGGGAGATGATTAAATGGTAGAAAACAATATACCCGAAATTATGACAGAACTGCGACAAGATATCGTGCGGGTTCCTAAAGTAATCAAAAAAGCTTCAGGTATCGTTATTTTTGGAAAAAAATTTCGTTCGATAATCTTTACTACCGATATTGCGATTATTCGAAATACTGATGCCGATGCAGTAATTGCAGTCTATCCTTTCACGCCACATCCAGCGATTACTAAAAGTATCATTGAAGCGGCAGATATTCCGGTGTTCTCTGGGGTAGCTGGAGGATTAACGAACGGAAAGCGTTCAGCTTATATGGGAATGTTTGCGGAAGCTCAAGGCAGTTTGGCGGTTGTGGTAAATGGTCCCACTCCCGTAGAAACGATCCAAGCAGTTTATGATGTCGTGGATATACCGGTCATTGCGACCGTTACATCAAAATATTCTAAAATCGAAGAAAAGTTGGCCGCCGGTGTTGCGATCATTAACATCAGTGCGGGAAAAGACACCGTGGAAACGGTCAAATACTTCCGGGAACGTTATCCAGAATTGCCGATTATTGCTACTGGTGGTCCAGATGACGAGACAATTGAAGCAACAATTGATGCAGGAGCGAACGCGATTACTTATACCCCGCCATCAAATGGAGCGCTGTTCAGTAAAAAAATGGAAAAATATCGAAAAAAAGAATATGATGAGGATCATCAATAAGAAAAGAGAGTGTGACAAATTTTTTTGTCACACTCTCTTTTTTGTTAGGCAAAAATATGTTGGAAAGTTGGTAATAATTGATCGAAAGAAGTCAGTTCGATATCTTGAATTTTAGTTGTACCTTCAGGAAGTTGCCGATTCCGGTGGTTCAACCAAAGAGCTTGCCATCCTGCGCGCTTTGAACCAACGACATCATTATTGAAGTTATCACCGACATATAAAGAATTTTCAGGATTCAAGGAAAATTGTTTTTTACCCAAGTCGAAGATCTCGATATCGGGTTTTTCATAACCGGTAGCTTGCGAGATAATGATGTTATCTTCATCAACCCAATTTAATAGCCCCAACTGTAAGATTTTTTTGTACTGATGGTCAGTGGGACCGTTCGTTATAATACTGACTGGAACTTTTTTGGCTTTTAGATAGTCTAACGTTTTTTCGACTTCTTGATGCATTGTGATGGCATCAAGTTCAGCCTCATAAACCTCTTGGAAAATTAAAGCTTGGTCGGAAGTAATCGCAGGATAATCTAAATCGATTAGAGACTGACTGATCCGGTGAGTACGCATGTATTCTAACGTCCATTCTTGAGTGATGACTTTATTAAAGTTGGCATCACTGTGCACTCGGAACCGGGTATAAAGAGGCAACATATCCTCTTCACTGACTAGTGGAAATAACTTTTGGACCGCTTTACGAAATGGTTCTTGTTGATCGTAAATAGTATCATCAATATCAAAAACTACAGTTTCAATCAAAATTGACACGCCTTTCATTTTCAGCAAGTTTTCAGTTAATTACAAAAGATAGTTTAGTACAAATAGAGTAGTAAAAAAAGAGGAAATGTCTTGATATAAAAAGGTTTTTCCTACTAAAAAAGCGAGACCGCAGTCTATCAATTTTCAGTTTATTTGACTAAAAAAAAGATTTCTTTTTAAATTCTAATCTATTATGATTAGAGTAAAATATTTAGTAGGTGGAAAAAATATGCGTAGAAAAAAAAGACAAGTAACGGATCTGATTACAATCAAAGAATTCGTCGAAGCGTCACAAGTTTTGCGAATCGCGATAAATGGGGAAGAATATCCTTACGTTGTTCCAGTGAACTTTGGCTATGAGTGGTTAGAAGAACGACTAACCCTGTTCATCCATGGAGCCAATGAAGGAAAGAAACTAACGATGATTCAAAACGATCCTAAAGTTGCGGTAGAAATGGATGGCAATCACCAATTGATTCTAGGAAATAAGAATGCGGCCTCTTATTCTTATGCTTATCGGAGCTTGATTGGCTTTGGACGAGCTGAAGTCGTTGAAGATTTAGCCGAAAAGCGGCAGGCGCTACATTTATTGATGGAACATGCGGCAACAGGGCGAGCTTTTGATGAGATTCCTGAGCAGATGCTGAAGCGGACGGGAATCATTAAGATTGTTGTGGATTCATACACTATGAAAGAGAATATTCATCCGGATAAGTCGTAAATTAGCTCAAAGAAGTGTGACAAGATTTTTTGTCACACTTCTTTTTTTATAAACTATTTAAAGCAGAATTGTACTTTTTTAACTTAATAGTGCTACTATTCCGGATATTAAAGAAGAGCAATATTGTTTAGCTGATTGAATCATCATGGTTTCCGGTGAAATTTTAATAGGATTTAGGTGACTTCGTTGGAGTAGGTAATATTTTTGCAAAAAAATGCTATGATTTGAAAAGTTAAGAAGAGGCGATCCTTGTTTCGTTAGCTTGGAGGGGAATAGATGAGAAAAATTATCTTGATGGGCGCCGTAGGATGTGGAAAAACAACTTTATGTCAAGCGTTGAAGGGAGAAGCATTGAGTTATAACAAAACTCAAGCGGTTTCTTATTATCCAGATATGATTGATACACCTGGAGAATTTATTTTGCATCGTCAGTATTATAGTGCGCTTTCTGTCTCAGCGGCAGATGCTGAGGTGGTTTGTATCGTTCAAAGTGTTACAGAACTTGAACAAGTTTTTTCACCAGGGTTTGCATCAATGTTTCCGAAACAAGTCGTAGGGATTGTTAGTAAGACGGATTTGGCACAAAATGATGAGCAAATCGAACAGATCCGTCAGCAATTAGAAGCAGCTGGAGCAGAAAAAATCTTTTATGCTTCGTCTGTCAATCAGGCTGGATTAGAAGAATTACGAAGTTTTTTAGAAGGGGAGTAGAACGATGGAAGAAACAAAACGGATGATTCAAGAATATGTTCCAGGAAAACAAGTCACGATGGCGCATGTCATTGCTAGTCCTGATCACAACCTGTACACTAAATTAGGCTTGCAGGACAATCAAGGCGATGCTTTGGGGATCATGACGATCACGCCCAGTGAGGCGGCGATCATTGCTGTGGATATTGCAACCAAAAGCGGCAATGTTGAAATAGGTTTTATTGATCGCTTTTCTGGTTCCGTTGTGATTACTGGAGATGTTGGCTCAGTCGAAGAAGGTTTGAACGCGGCACTTAGAGGATTGGAAAAGGTCCTCAATTTCACGGTAATCTGTGGTATTACTCGCACCTAAAATCAAACATAATTGAATACTAATCAATGGAGAAAGGGAATGAAGTGCAATTCTTCAACAGCCCCTATCTACTGTAACGTGGACGATATCTGAGTTGACTCACTAAGTTTTTGACTTGGGAAGAGCAGATAGAGAATGAAGCGGAGTCAGGATACCTTATTCATTGATTCTGAACAATATCAGGGTGTGACGTTCAGTTCTCATAATAGTTGGGGATAGCAGACACTCTTTTTGAGTGTCTTTTTTTCTATAAAGATTTTGGAGGTAAGAAAATGAAAAAAGTAATGAAATTGTTGGCAGCATTGATGATACTGAGCCCGACTGTACTCACAACTGAGGTAACGGTCTTGGCCGAAAGTAGTACGATTCAGGTCAGTGCTCCTTCTGAGAAAGTCGTAAATCTAAATGATCAAATTGCGGAGATTAAGTTAGAGACATTGACAATCGCCGATCAATCAAAAGTAGATCAATTGATTCAAAGTTATAATCAATTATCGGATGAGGAAAAGGCTCAAGTAAAAAATAGTAGTGTATTGCAGCAAGGTGCCAAAAAAATTCAAGCTTTACTAACGGAAAATGCTACAACACAGGCTAGTTCAGAAAAAGTAGCAGAGGAAAAGACGATTACACTTTCCGTTGAACGGTTTACGTTAGGGGAAGGATATATCGTTGAACCTGTTCAGTTACAGGTTAATACGGAAATCAATTATGCCACGCTTTTAGACGAGGCATTTAAATCAGCAGGGATGACTTATCAGCATACTGGATCACTAGATAAACAATTTTATTTATCCGGAATCGATCATGGAGACAATGGTCAACCAGCAATTCCGGCAGCAGTGAAAAAAATTGCCTCAGAGAATAATTTATCACTGAAAAATAATTCAGATGATAATTTAGCCGAATTTGATTATTCACAAACAGCTGGCTGGATGTATTCTGTAAATAATGTTTTTCCAGGTGTGGGTATGAGTGATAAAATACCAGCAGATGGGGATGTTTTCCGAATTCAATATACAGTTGCTGGTTTAGGAGCTGATCTAGGAAATTCGACTGGTGGCTCTGCACTAGAAGTGGCTGATAAAACGGCTTTAACCAAAAAAATCGCCGAAATTAATCAAGACAAGAACGCTTGGCAAGCCCAAGGGAGTAATTACCAAGCAGCTTATCAAAATGCGATGGAAGAATTAGCTAATCTGACAGCTTCACAGTCTGAAATCGACCAAGCGCTAAATGCAGTAAATAATCCTAGCGCTGTTTCTGATGCAGTAACAAAAGTCAGTGAGCAAATCAGCAAACTACCAAATAAGGAACAACTAGAATTAACAGACAAAGAGTCTGTTTTAGCAGCAAAATCAGCATTTGAAGCTTTATCGGTTGCTGAACAGCAAAAGGTATCTGCAGAATTACAAAACAAATTGCAAGAAGTAGTCTCTCTGATTGAGGAACTCACCCAAGTAGCCAGTTTTGAAGAACAGTTAGCCAGTTTACCCGATCCAGATAAATTAGGGTTTATAAGTATGGGGAAAGTTCCACCTTTGCGCCAAGCATATGATGCGCTAAGTCCAGAGGCGAAAAAGAAAGTTTCTCCCGAATCATTGGCTAAGCTTGAAGCATTGGAAGCTAGAGTCATTCAATTAAATAAGAACCAAGCAAACAACTTTACTTCTTCAATTGAAACATTGAGAAAAATTGCCAAAGTGATAAATAGTTCGAATCTTAAAATGGTTCAGCTTTACGCGGAAAACGGCCGGTTTCAATATGAGCAATTGACCGCTGATCAAAGAAAATATATTAATCAAGAAGATCTTGATTATTTAGTTGAAGTCGAAGCAAAGATTAAAGAATTGATCGGCCAACCGGACCCGCTTCTTCCAGTCAAAAAGGTTGAGGATCAGATAAAAAGTCTTCCGGCAGTTGATCAATTAAAAGTAAGTGATGAAAAGGCAGTTTATGATACGATAAATGCTTTTTATGCATTGACTGACGAGCAGCAAGAACAAGTCTCGGAAGAATTTATTAGCAAACTATTTGATGCAGAAGAACGTATTTATGAATTAAAAACTCAAGCTGCTGTCAAAGCCGTTATTGATCAAATCAATGCTTTACCAAAGTATGATCAATTAACTGAAAAAAATGTAGCCGAAATTAAAGCTGCGTTAGCAGCTTTTGATGCGCTGGATCAAGATCAGAAAGGTTTTGTTACAAATAAAGCAATTTTAGACAAAGCTAAAGAAAAAATGAATGAGTTTTCTTTAGATAAAATATATGAGACAGCATGGAATAGTGGTGCTGAACGGATCATTAGTCAGAATGAAGGTCAAGCGTTAACAGAGTGGGATGCATTGGCTCTTGTTCACTCAGGCTATTCAATCAGTGAGGCCCAACAACAACGTTCGTATGATGAACTTGTCAGAAAAATATTCGATAAAAAGGATCAGTATGGGAAAGAGACCCCCTGGACAGATGCTGAACGGCAAGCAATTGGTATCTTATCTTTGGGGGGAGATTTGACAGATATAAAGGGCTACAATATTGTAGCGGATTTATCCGATAGTCATATAAATGGAACGATTAACAACCAAATCTATGGTTTAATTGTTCTGTCAGCTAAAAAAGCGACTGAGAAAAATCAACAAAAGCAAATTGATCAATTAATCGACCAACTATTGACTCAACAATTATCTGACGGTGGTTGGGCATTATTTGGAAGTGCTGGTGATATTGATATTACTGGGATGACCTTGACTGCCTTGGCACCATATCGAAATCAAGAAAAAGTGAAAAAAGCCATCGACAAAGCCGTTGCTTTCTTCAAAAAAGTTGAAAATCAAGACGGAAACTTCTTCATCCAAACTTTTTATGCGAAAGAACCCAACTCCAATAGTCAAGCGCAAGCAATTTTAGGATTATCTTCAGTCGGAGAAGATTTGACGAGTAAAACATATAAGATGAAAAAAGGTAATCCAATTGATGCTCTAATTAAATTCCAACTTGCTAATGGTGGTTTTAAATGGTTAATCAACGATGGCAACGAAAATGGAATGGCCACACAGCAGGCAGTCCAAGCATTGACTCAGATTATGATGCAGAAAAATAACCAAGGATGGCTTTACGACTTCGAAAAAAATCCAGGTAAACCGTTGATTGATTCAGCTGTTGTAGCCGTTGAAAAGCAGATTAAAGATTTACCAGCAATTGACAAGCTAGCTTTAGAAGATCAAGCGGTTGTCGCAAAAGCACAACAAGCTTTTGAAAAGTTGACAAAAAAACAGCAAGCTAAGGTTGCTGAATCATTACAAACAAAATTGAAAGAAGCAACAGCAAAAATCTCTGAACTAGCCAAAGCAGATCTAGCTATCAAAGCGGTAGAAAAACAGATTGCGGCATTACCAGCGCCGAATCAATTGATGCTAAAAGATCAAGCACTCGTTTCAGCTGCTGAACAAAGCTTCAATCAATTGTCAGCTACTTTACAGAAACAAGTAGACAAAGATTTACAAACTAAATTGAAGCAGGCAGTCAAAAAAATTCAGGAGCTGTCCTCTCCAAAACCAAATCCAGCGGTTGAACCGCTGATTAAGGAAACGCAAAACTACTTGCTGAGCGTTTTGAATCCAGAAAAAACGGTTATTGATTACGGTTCAGAATGGAGTATTTTGGGCTTAGCTCGAAATGGCTATGATGGGTATGCAGGAAAACAGCCGCTATATCAGAGCTACTACGGTAATTTAACGAAAGCTGTCGAAGCGACAAAAGGCAACCTAGATTCGAGAAAATATACTGAATATTCACGAGTTATTCTGGCTATCACTGCAATCGGAAAAGATGCACAACGGGTTGAAGCAGGAAATCAAACTTATAACCTATTTGCACCCCTCAGTGATTTTAAGCAAACGACTTTCCAAGGAATTAATGGTGCCGATTTTGCTTTGTTGGCAGTGGATTCAAATAGCAATTATCAATTCCCCAAAAATCAACCAGCGGGAAATCAAACCACACGGGAGAGATTGATTGAGTTTATTTTAGCTAAAGAACTGAAAAATGGAGGCTGGAATTTGTTTGGTGCACAGCCTGATGTCGATTTGACGGCAATGACGTTGCAGGCGCTCGCACCTTATTATGAAACGCAACCTAAAGTTAAAGCGTCGGTAGATCGAGGTCTAATCCTTTTAAGTAATGTACAAAATAAAGATGGTGGCTTTTCATCGAACGCTTCTGGTAGTAATGGGGCAACTTCAGAATCTAGTGCACAAGTTCTTACGGCGTTAAGTGCTTTAGGGATTGATGGAGCCAAAGATTCTCGCTTCATTAAAGACAGAAGTTTATTTCAGGCATTTGCTGAGTATCATGTGGCTGGCAGTGGTTTTATGCATATCTTGCCAGGCGGTGATAGTAACGGTGGTGCGACACCGGGAATGGTAGATGGTATGGCGACAGAACAAGGAATGTATGCCTTAGTTGCCTATAAACGTTTCTTAAAAAATGAAAACAGGTTGTATGATATGAACGATGTTTCTTCAGAAAGTGATACATTGATTAGTAATCAGGTAACAAATCAAATTAGAGCGTTGGGAACGATTACCTTAAGTAAGAAAAATCAAGTAGCAGCTGCTAGAGCTGCCTATGAAGGCTTGACGAAAAAGCAAAAAGCTTTGATTGCGGCCAACGATCTGAAGTGTTTAGAGGCAGCAGAAGCAACGATTCAAAAATTAATGTCAGAGAAGAAACCAACGACTGATACCAATAATGAGCAGCAAACAGCGAAGAAGTCAGAGGGTAAAAAGCCAGCTGCTGAGCAAAGTCAGAAAATGACAAATCAAGTATCAAACAAAATGCTTCCAGCTATTTCACCAATTAATGGAGGGTTGATCAGTGGATTAACTGGAAATACCACTAGTCAAGAGGGCGATACTCTCAGTGAAGGAAGTCCTTATATCAGTGCTATTTCACCGATCACAAAAGCTCAGCCGAGTCATTCAAATCTAAATGATGGGAAGGTTCCGACTACTAAAAAGCTTGATAAAGCCTCAGAAAATAAAAAAGCATGGGATTTTGCTGGAGAAGCCTACTCACCAAAAGGAGAAGCAACCAAAACCCCTCAGGTATCACTTGCTAAAGAGTCCAACAATAAACATAAAGTTGCAATAATCAGTGAAGTGGTTGCTAGTATTTTAGCGATTACCGGTGGGATATTTTGGTATTTCAAAAAATTTCGTGTGAGAGGATAAGTAAAAAATGAAAAAGTTTCTCAAATGCTTGCTGCTGATTGCAGCAGGCATAATCTTGGGAGCGTGCGGGCAGGTTCAAACAAAAGAACATGAAAAAGTTGCTCCTTTAAAAACTGAGACACGCCTGCCTGAAAATGGCGTGATCAGCAAAGCTCAAATGGCAACTATTGTGGGAAAAAACCAAGCTTTTAGATTTATTGGTGAAAACCAAAAAATTAATTATCGCTGGACCTATCAAGGACAACAAATCCAAAATCCAGTCAAACAAAAGTTGAATTTACACTTCAAAACTCAGGGATTGGATCAAGTCAAAAAGGCGGCTAATAATGCCAATCATGCTGTTGGTTTTTCTATCGAAAAAATGGAACTAGCGGGAACGCCAGAATTACAATTAACGATCCCCAGTAACTGGCAAGCTAATAAGGCATACTTAGTCAGCGATATCAAAGGAAGTTTGAAAAAAGTCAAAGGAAGTCCTATTACAATAGAAAATAAGGACAATCAAACGCTCCTGCGTTTTAGGGTATTAGAAGCAGGCGTAGATTATTATATCGTTGCCGGTGGTTCAACCCAAGAACAGGCTACTACCGAAGGGGAGACAGAAAACCAAGCTCTTTCAAATGATCAAAGCAAGCAGGAAGCTAATCAGCAACAGAAAGCAACTCCTGATCAAGAGATAGATAACAATGACGAACAAGCGACCGAAAATTCAGTCACTACTGCTGATACAGAAAATCCTGCAGAGACAAAGGCGCAAAATCCGACTGGACAAGCCACTAATCAGACACAAGTGGTTGGTGACAAAACAAAAAGAGAGCAACAGTCAACTGAGTCGACCGTTACTTTTTCAATATCAGCTAGAACTATCTTGGCGAATTGGTCGGATTTAGTCAAAGAAAAACAACCCTATGTTCCAAGTAATGGCTGGATCTTGCCGCCGACTCAAGTTCCCTTGAAATCAGGGGATAGTGTTTATGACTTATTAGTTCGAGCCACTAAAGAAAGAGGCATTCAAATGGAATCACGGTGGACTCCGATGTATGATGCCTATTATGTATCTGGTATTCATCAGCTATACGAGTTTGATTGTGGAAATCTTTCTGGCTGGATGTATCAAGTTAATGGTTGGTTCCCTAATTATGGTTGTTCAAAGTACAAAGATCTTCATCCTGGCGATGAGATTAAATGGGAATATACCTGTGATTTAGGACATGATATTGGTAATAATCAAAAATAAGGGGGAGCAGCGATGAGAGATCCTTTTTCACAAGTTCATCCATTGAATAATTTTATATATTTTCTGCTTGTGATTGGAATAAGTATGTTTTCACTGCACCCATACATTTTAGCACTCTCTTTTTTAGGTGCGCTCAGTTATAGTTCCCTATTAGTTGGAGTTAAAAAAAGCTTGCTATTTCAGTTGAAATTTATTATTCCAGGAATGTTAGTAGTGGCAGTAGTCAACCCAGCTTTCAATCATTACGGTGTTACCCAACTTTATCGGATGGAAAATGGAAATGCGATTACTTTGGAAGCAATTATCATTGGTTTGGCTCTAGCGCTGGTTTTTGCTAACACGATTAATTGGTTTACTTGTTACAATCAAGTGATGACTAGTGACAAATTCATTTATCTTTTTGGGAAGCTCATTCCAGCCAGCTCATTGATTTTATCAATGGCATTTCGTTTCGTACCTAAATTTACGCAACAATTAGCCGTCGTTCGGAATGGTCAAAAAAGTATCGGACGGGATCTTAGTAACGGCAACTTTATCGAGAAGATCCGTCGAGCCTTTAAAATTTTTTCAATCATGGTCACTTGGGCGTTGGAAAATGCGATTGAAACAGCTGACTCTATGAAAGCACGAGGATACGGACTAAAGGGGCGCACGGCTTTTTCACTGGATCGTTTTGATTTGCGAGACGGGATCATCTTGGGATATTTGTTGTTAACTTCGCTAGGCTGTTTGTGGAATTTTGCTAATCAGGCGCTCTATGTGAGTTACAATCCTCAGATTATCATACACGGTTGGCCTTTGAATTGGTCAAGTGGAATTGGAACCGTGAGTTTCTTTTTGTTAGTTTCTCTACCGCTGTTCTTGCGCGCATGGGATGCTTATAAATGGTCGCGTATTAAGGTAAATCAAGCGACCACACTACCAAATTATTTCAACCAAATTGGACAGAAGGAGTAAGAAAATGGGACTTTTAAGTGTAGATAAAGTAAGTTTTGCTTATCCAGAGTCTTCAGAAAAACGTCTTGATGATGTTACTTTTGAACTGGCAGCTGGGAGCTTCAATGTTCTATTTGGGAAAAGTGGCAGCGGAAAAACAACGTTACTAAGACAATTAAAGCCTGCCTTAAGCCCGTTTGGAGAGATGACCGGTTTAATTAAATTTGATCATCGACCATTAACCGAATTAACTCTTCGAGAGCAAAGTGAAGAGATTGGTTTTGTCATGCAAAATCCAGATAATCAAATTGTAACGGATAAAGTTTGGCACGAACTGGCATTTGGACTAGAAAGTCTGGGCCTCGATCAAGCGACCATTCGCCTGCGGGTTGCTGAGATGGCTTCTTATTTCGGCATCCAATCATGGTTTTTAAAAAATATCAATGAACTTTCTGGCGGCCAAAAACAATTATTGAACTTAGCTAGTATCATGGCTTTACATCCGAAACTATTGATTTTAGATGAACCAACTTCGCAATTAGATCCAATCGCCGCTACCAACTTTTTAGAAACGGTAGCAAAGATCAATCGAGAGATTGGAACAACCGTCTTAATCTCTGAGCATCGATTGCAAGAAGTTTTACCAATGGCTGATCAGGTCTTCATGATGGAGAAAGGGCGCATAATGATCAGTGGAGAACCTAGAACAGTAGGGAAAGCATTAAAAGAGACTAAAAATGACCTTTTTATCGCGATGCCTGCTCCAATGAAAATATATGGCAGTTGTGATGCTGGCTCTGACTATCCGCTGACTGTTGGAGAAGGTCGCAGTTGGCTGGAGGGTCGGGCAAATAAGTCAGCAGAATCATTCCCTGAAGAAAAAATAACTGAAACAGCGACAATGATTGAAGTCAAGAACCTGTGGTTTCGTTATGATCGAGATGCGCCAGATGTCATCAAAGACTTGTCCTTAAGTGTTCCGGCGGGGTGTTTTTATAGCATTGTCGGGGGGAATGGTACAGGTAAAAGTACCGCATTATCTTTAATCAGTCGGATTCGACAGCCATACCGTGGGAAAATAAAGCTAAAGGGCAAACCTTT
Organism: Enterococcus pseudoavium NBRC 100491; assembly: GCF_001544295.1. Lineage (GTDB taxonomy): Bacteria > Bacillota > Bacilli > Lactobacillales > Enterococcaceae > Enterococcus_A > Enterococcus_A pseudoavium. Next base: position 50,715 of record NZ_BCQF01000006.1, on the reverse strand, counting down.
AAATAAATTTTCTGATAATGAACTTTATCATCAATTTCTAGGTGTATTACCCCAGAATCCCCAAAGCCTTTTTGTTAAGAAGACTGTGCTGGAAGATCTTTATGAGATCATTGACGGGAAACAAGCAAAAAGAACAGCGGCCTATCCTTTGAATATGAGTAAGGAATCTGCTATTGCGGGAATTGTCGAGCTGGTTCACTTAGAAGAGTTATTAATGAAACATCCTTATGACCTCAGTGGTGGCGAACAGCAACGGCTAGCTTTGGCGAAAGTCCTGTTACTACGTCCTAAAATTTTATTGCTTGACGAGCCTACCAAGGGACTGGATGATTTTTTTAAAGAAGAATTAGGTGAAATTCTATTGAAACTAAAAGAGCAAGGTGTGACGATCTTGATGGTTTCTCATGATGTTGAATTTGTCGCGAAATTCAGTGATCTGTGTGGCTTATTTTTTGATGGTTCCATCGTCACCACCAAACCGGCACGGGAATTTTTTGCGGGCAATAGTTTTTATACTACTGCGGCTAATCGAATGGCTCGAGGCTATTTTCCTAACGCAGTGACGGTTGAGGAGGTGATTGAATGTCTCAAAAAAAATCAGACTTCTTAAGCCACTTCTATCGAGATGATAATTACCAGAAGCCATTACCTAAAAAAAGTGAGAATCCACCAAGCTTGCCAATATGGAATCAAGAGGTTGAAGCAAAAAAACTCTCACGACGAACTAAACTCAGTTTAGTAGCTATTTTTCTATGTATGCCGTTAGTGATTTATTACGGAATAAAAAGTGGGGATCGTAGCTATTTAAAAGTTAGTCTGTTATTGATCTTTTTGGCAATGGCTCCTTTCCTACTGATCTTTGAAGGGCGTAAGCCACAGGCACGAGAACTGATCATTATTTCAGTTCTAATAGGATTAGGTGTTGCTGGACGTGGTGCATTTTTCATGTTGCCGCAATTTAAGCCAGTGGCAGCGTTAGTAATTATCAGTGCTGTTTCTTTTGGACCAGAAGTCGGTTTTTTAGTTGGCAGTGGGACGGCGTTAGTCTCAAATATCTTTTTTAGTCAAGGGCCTTGGACGCCATGGCAGATGTTTGCTTTTGGCATGATTGGCTTTGTGGCCGGAGTCTTTTATCGTTGCGGTTTATTGCGAGCCAATCGCTTGTCCTTATGTCTATTTGGTTTTTTTAGTATTTTCCTGATTTATGGACTAATTATGAACCCCGCCTCATTACTGATGTTCACACCTATGATCAGCAAGGAAGCGCTGATTGCGGTCTTTATTTCCGGTGCACCGATGGATTTGATTCACGCGATCTCAACGGTGATCTTTCTGGCTGTTTTAGCCAAACCGATGTTAGAAAAATTGCAACGTATCAAAATAAAATATGGATTAATTTAAGGAGAAAAATAAGATGAAAAAAACAATGATTTTAGCAGCTCTATTAGTAAGTTTGGTCGGTTTTACCGGCTGTCAAAAAAATGAACCCGCAACATCACAAGAAACTTCGGTCAGTCAAAAGACTGAACAAAAAGCAACGGTTAAGCTACAAGAAGATGGAAAGGAACTCTCTAAAAAAACAATCAACTTTGAAAAAGGTGCAACGTTATATGATGTAATGGCCAAGAATTTTACGATTGAGGATCAGGATGGTTTTATCACTAAAATTGAAGGACATGCACAAGATGAGAATGCCAAAAAGTATTGGACCTTTAAAATTAACGACAAAGAGATCATGAAAGGTGCAAAAGAAGTGAAAGTGAAAGGAAACGACAAAATTGTCTTTGATTTAGCCAAAATGAACTAGTCAATAGCTAAATTATCACACCTTTTTTTGTTATACTAACAATGGGTGAAAATTATGACAGAAGTGTTTGCCATTGCACCAATTTTAGATGAAACAAAAACCGATGAAAATATTGTAAAAAAATTCAATGAGTACTTAGTTGAAGATGAGAGTAAAGCCGAAGCGCGTTCATTTCCTTTTGTTGACCACAAGGATCCACTGAAAATGATTCTAAAATATTATCAACAGCCGATAAAGACGTTACAGGAAGATGGACTATTTGGTTTTTCGATTAAGCCAAGATATGGCTATTCAAAAGATAAGGAAATTCTTTTCTTGGATATCGCATCGTTAGTGGGGCCTACTACCGTGCCAACGATTGCAAAGTCACCATTGATTTCCAGCAGTAATATTATCGGGACTGTTTTGAAAAAAATTGTACGTTCAGAAACGCAAAAAATTGTTTTTATGAATACTTACAGTATCGCTACGGACTTAGGGTTAGGTATGTTCGAAGAATTAGGGATGACCTTTTACAATGCTCAAGGCCGTTCATTTGAGATTAGTGGTGGAAAAATTGGGCAGATCAGTAGTTTCTCCTATGAGGGACTAGATAAAAAATGGCTCAATTATGAATACTTGATTCTTTCTGATAAAAAAGAGCTGGATCTTTTGGTAGGAGAAGAGGGTATTTCTTATCAGAATCAAGCATTGACTGGTGCCAGTGATGAAATTGTCAAGGTACTGGACCGAGAAACAGAAAAATGTATTCAAACGGTTAGCCGTTTATTGAATAAGCCTGATTTACTGGAACCACTTGCTAGTGTTGGCAATGGTTTGAGTTTTGCTTGTTTGGCTTTTACACGTCACGTGAAAGTGATGAATCAACTGAAAGCCTTTGTAGAGCTGACTGATTTTGAAGCAAATTTGAAACAAGTTGATTATTTTATCATTCCAGAGAAGTATACAACATTTCGCCAAATGTTAACGGAACGTAAAATTCCAACGATGGTTATTAAAACTCAAAGCAACACAACGGTTGCCGAAAATGAAGTGCTTTTGCCTTATTTCAGTTTTACTTCAGAAGATATGTTAGAAATCTTTGATTATTTAAAAGTAATCATTCGCCTGCTTTATTTTCGTGGACGATAATCATTAATTGAATAGAATGAAGGAAATCAGTGAGAATCTGATACTGTACCCGCAACTGTATTGTGGACAAAACAGGTAACCACGGCAATTATTGCTGGAAGGACCTGTGGCGGAAGAAGCAAAGCCAGGATACTTCATCGCATGATCTTTTCGGGAAAAAAAAGATCGGCGTGTTTGCTGCACATTTTTATGTGAAAAAGAAGCACTCCGATTTATTTTCGGAGTGCTTCTTTTTGAATTCTTTGACGATACTCACGGGGAGAGAGATTGGTAACTCTTTTGAACAATTTGCTGAAGTAACTCGATTGAGAGAAACCTAAGCTGTGGGCGATACTATCAATCGACCAAGTGGAATCCTGTAACAAGATCATCGAACGATTGATTTTTTTCTCATTGATATAATCGACGAAGTTCATACCGACTTCTTTTTTAAAAAGCTTACCGAAGTAATAGCCTGACAGATAGACATGGTCGGCAACTTCATCTAGCGTGATTACTTCGTTTAAGTGATGATTGATATATTCTAGTGCTTCAATAACTTCTGGTCGGCTAATTTTATTTTTTACTTTTACTTGAGCAGAGTCTGCCGCGTTTTCCTGAGATTCATGATAAGTAAAAGGAATTTGTTCGTGATTCATGCGAGCCTCAGCAAGTTCTTTTTCAGAATAATCGATTTGGTTGATCAGTTGAGTTGGTTGCTGAATAACCAGATGTTTACTCATGATATCGGAAAGGTAGTAGTTAATGATAATCGTTAGCAATTCACTACCTGAACGAATTTTCTCAGGGGTTGTAATCGGCATGTTCTCATAAGCTTCGACAAAAATTGGGTCATCTTTCCAGTCAGTCGTTTCCTTGATGATCGGATAAAAGCCGTCTTTGTTTTCGATTCGCGTTTGTCCGCATAGGATAAAGCCAACGACTTGTTCATCAATGGTTACTGGGTAAGAAAAATCAACTAAACCAGCATGGCAAATATAAGGTGTTGTCACATTGTTTTTAATGGAACTGCGACCTCCAAACATATCGCAAGTTTGGCAGAGATGGCGCGTTTCCTCATTATTACGCATCAATTGACAAAAAGGTGAAAAACCATAGCTTGCGGTAAGTTCCATACCATGGGTATCAACCAAGATCGTTGCCAAACCAGTTGCTTTAGTGAAATCACTTAAAATTTTATCTAAGATTTTTTGATTAGATTCAAGATATTGATAATACTCTTCCAATTTAAAGTACCCTTCTTTCAGTCGGAATCATATAAATTTGCTTTTGAATAAGCTAAATCGTGTTACAAGTTCTTATTATACGCATTATCGAATTCTTTGTGAAGTATTTATAACAAAGGGTTTATTTAATTGTTTCTCATAAACGAAGGCTGATTTTTAGCAAAATCATCGTTTTTTTCCAAAATAAGAAAAAGATCACAAAAAAGCTATGGCTAATATGTCATAGCTTTTTTTCTTATACTCGGGTTGTTAAAAAATATCTTTTAGGAGGCAATACAATGCAACAAGAAGCGTTAGGTTTAATTGAAACACGTGGTTTAGTCGCATCTATTGAAGCTGCAGATGCAATGGTCAAAGCAGCAAACGTTACATTAGTTGGTCAAGAGAAGATTGGTCAAGGACTAATTACTGTCATGGTACGTGGTGATGTTGGCGCTGTCAAAGCAGCCGTGGATGCAGGTGTCGCAGCAGCTGAAAATATCGGTGAAGTCGTTTCAAATTACGTGATTCCTCGTCCTCATACGGATGTTGAAGGACTTTTACCAGAAAGCGTAAGTGAATAGACATGATTATGGAAGAAGAGTTAGTCAATAAAATTATGGAACGTTTGATCGTATCTACTAATTCTTCCGATTTAGCCAATAAAAAGGAGGGAACTTCTGTGGATAAAAAAGTAAGTTCATTAACAGAGTTTGTAGGTACTGCCCCAGTCGGAGATACGATTGGTTTAGTCATTGCTAATGTAGACAGTCATCTAGCTGAAGCAATGAAACTAAAAAAGAATTACCGTTCATTAGGAATTGTAGGAGCGCGTTCTGGTGCTGGTCCGCAAATCACAGCTGCTGATGAAGCAGTGAAAGCAACCAATACAGAGATCGTCAGTGTTGAATTACCTCGTGATACTAAAGGTGGCGGTGGTCACGGTGTATTGATTATTTTTGGCGGAGAAGATGTTTCGGATGTACGTCGAGCAGTTGAAGTGACATTAAAAGAAACAGAACGGACATTTGGTGATGTTTACAATAATGAAGCCGGACATATCGAATTGCAATATTCAGCTCGTGCTAGTTTCGCTTTAGCTGAAGCTTTCGGCGCTGAAGTTGGGAAGTCTTACGGCTTAATTGCTGCGGCACCTGCGGCAATTGGTGTGGTTATGGCTGACACAGCTGTCAAAGCAGCGAATGTCGAAGTTATTTCCTATGCTTCACCTAATCATGGACAAAAATATTCAAATGAAGTAACGATTCATATTAAAGGCGACTCAGGAGCGGTTCGTCAAGCTGTCATCGCGGCTCGTGAAGTCGGTATCGATCTATTAAACACGTTAGGTAGCGAACCGATCAATGATTTTCCTTCATATATTTAATTGATCGCGTGTTGCCTGTTAGTTAGGAGGAAAAATGATGAAACGTTCTAAACGTTTTGAGGTACTTGAACAACGGCCAATCCATCAAGATGGCTTTGTTAAAGAATGGATCGATGAAGGGTTTATAGCAATGGAAAGCCCAAATGATCCAAAGCCTAGTATCAAAGTGGAAAACGGTGTGATTACAGAACTTGATGGAAAGAAACGTGAAGATTTTGATTTGATTGATCTATATATCGCGGAACATGGGATCGACAAAGAAGGTGCTGAACGCGTTTTGGCAATGGACTCAGTCGAATTAGCCAATATGCTATGTAATCCAAATGTCGCTCGTGAAGATATCGTGAAATTAACATTATCTATGACACCGGCCAAAGTGGTTGATGTCGTCAGCCAAATGAATGTTGTTGAAATGATGATGGCGATGCAAAAAATGCATCCACGTCGTAGTGTCGCGACTCAATCACACGTGACAAACTTACGCGATAATCCAGTTCAGATTGCTGCGGATGCGGCAGAAGGAGCTTTGCGGGGCTTTGCAGAACAAGAAACGACCGTTGCGGTTGCCCGTTACGCACCATTCAACGCGATTTCAATCATGGTTGGTTCACAAGTCGGTCGCCCAGGCGTCTTGACTCAATGTTCCGTAGAAGAAGCTCTTGAACTTGATTTAGGGATGCGAGGTTTTACATCCTATGCAGAAACAATTTCTGTTTATGGGACTGAGCCAGTTTTTACTGATGGAGACGATACACCGTGGTCAAAAGGATTCTTAGCTTCCTGTTATGCTTCTCGTGGCTTGAAAATGCGTTTTACTTCCGGCTCTGGTTCCGAAGTTATGATGGGTTATGCTGAAGGAAAATCAATGCTTTATTTAGAAGCCCGTTGTATTTTCATCACAAAAGCTAGTGGTGTTCAAGGCCTACAAAACGGTGCCGTAAGTTGTATTGGAATTCCCGGCAGCGTACCCTCTGGTATTCGGGCGGTTTTAGCAGAAAATTTGATCTGCGTCATGATGGACTTAGAAGTTGCTTCAGGAAATGACCAAGCATTTTCTCATTCAGATATGCGTCGGACCGAAAAATTAATGTGTCAATTTTTACCAGGGACCGACATTATTTCTTGTGGATATTCGGCAGTACCTAATTATGACAACATGTTTGCTGGTTCTAATACCGATATTGAAGACGTCGATGATTATTTAGTCTTTCAACGTGACTTAAAAGTTGACGGGGGGCTTCGTCCAGTCACAGAAGAAGAAGTTATCAAGATCCGTAGTAAAGCTGCTCGTGCTATTCAAGCTGTTTTTGAAGGCCTAGGATTGCCAAAAATTACGGATGAAGAAGTTGAAGCTGCGACATATGCCCATGGTTCTAAAGATATGCCTGCTCGTAACTTAGTCGAGGATATGAAAGCGGCACAAGAATTATTAGATCGCAAGCTGAATGGAGCAGATATCGTCAAAGCCTTAGCCGAAGGTGGTTTTATGGATGTGGCTGAGGAAGTGTTGAGTCTGTTAAAACAAAGGGTTGCCGGTGATTTCTTACAAACATCTGCAATTTTTGATAACAATTGGCATGTTGTGTCAGCGGTTAATGACAGCAATGATTATATGGGTCCAGGTAGCGGCTATCGTCTATCAGGAGAAAAATGGGAACAAGTCAAGAATATCCCAATGGCCATGGATCCTCGTTCTATTTAACTGGGACAGAAGGGAGAAGCAAATGTCAGAAACAACGATCAATGAATCGCTATTACGCGCAATTATTCGAGATGTTTTAAAAGAAATGCCACTGGATGACAAACCAGTGACCTTCAAAGAGAGTATCGGGGAAGTTCCTACAGCTAATGAAGGACAACCAGCCATTGAAAAAAAACAAAATGTGCCCACAGCGATTAAAGAACTAGCATGGTTTAAACATACCGGTATAGCTCAACCGGGAGTCGCTCAAGATGAAGTAGTCATCGCGGTTGCACCTGGTTTTGCTGAAGCGATGGGAGAGAATCTTTTAGGGATTCCTCATAAAGAAATTTTACGCCAAATGATTGCAGGGATCGAAGAAGAAGGCTTACAGGCTCGAGTAATCAAAGTTTATCGTACAGCCGATGTTTCTTTTGCAGGTGCTGAAGGTGATAAGCTTTCAGGCTCTGGAATCGCAATTGCTATTCAATCGAAGGGAACAACAATCATTCATCAAAAAGATTTGGAACCACTATCAAATCTTGAATTATTCCCACAAGCACCAACTTTGACTTTAGATACCTATCGAGCAATCGGCAAAAATGCCGCAAAATATGCTAAAGGTGAATCCCCTGATCCCGTTCCTACGGTTAGTGATCAAATGTCTCGGGTTGCTTACCAAGCGAAATCGGCTCTGATGCATATCAAAGAAACAAAATACGTTGTAATCGGAAAACCTGCTGAAGAAATTCAAATTGATTTCACAAAAGCATAGGAGGGGAAAAAATGGCTGAAATAGATGAATTAATCAAACGAATCAGCGCGCAGATGGCAGCTGAAGAAAGTACACAACAAACAGCAACTGTTGCGTCGACTCCTCAAACTGAAATGAAGCGCAGTGATTATCCATTATTTGAAAAACATCCTGACATCGTACGTTCACCTAGTGGCAAAGGAATTAATGAGATTACCCTGGATAAAGTTTTAGCTGGTGAAGTAGACGGAAAAGATTTACGTATTACACGGGAAACTTTGAAGTATCAAGGCCAAATTGCCAGTGATGCTGGACGAGACGCATTACAAGAAAACTTCAAACGAGCTGCTGAATTAACAGCGATTCCTGATGAACGTCTATTAGAAATGTATGGTGAATTACGACCTTACCGTTCTTCAAAAGTGGAGCTTTTAGCAATGGCAGATGAATTAGAAACGAAATACAATGCAAAGATTACCGCAGATTTTGTGCGGGAAGCAGCAGAATATTATGAAACACGCAAGAAACTTAAAGGGGATAACTAGACGAGGAGGCTTATTATGAAAAAAGTCATAGGCGTCGATATCGGTAATTCCTCAACGGAAGTAGCATTAGCAGATGTTTCAGACAACGGTGATGTTACATTCATCGCCTCAGCAATTGCCGAAACAACCGGAATCAAGGGGACGAAAAGAAATTTAATTGGAATTCAAAAGTCGATTCAAACAGTTTTAGCTAAAGCTAATTTAGCTAAAGAACAAATAGATTTGATTCGGATCAACGAAGCTACTCCTGTTATTGGGGATGTAGCAATGGAAACAATTACGGAAACGATCATTACAGAATCAACAATGATTGGGCATGACCCTAAAACGCCTGGTGGCGAGGGGTTAGGGATTGGTTATACGATTTTATTGACGGAGCTTTTTAAGGAAACCGATAAAAAGCGGAAATATATTGTAGTAGTGCCAAAAGCAATCGATTTTGATGATGCGGCTAAGCTGATCAATCTTTATGCTGAATATGGTTATCAAGTGAGCGCCGCTATTTTACAAAAAGATGATGGCGTATTGATTCACAATCGTCTCCATAAAAAAATTCCGATCGTTGATGAAGTTGCTTTTATTGAAAAAGTTCCTTTAAAGATGCTGGCAGCGGTCGAAGTGGCTAATCAGGGACAAGTTATTTCTGAACTTTCTAATCCTTATGGAATCGCAACAGTCTTTGACTTGTCTTCAGACGAAACCAAAAATATCGTTCCAGTGTCCCGGGCATTAATCGGTAATCGTTCAGCAGTTGTTATTAAGACACCTGAGGGGGATGTTAAAGCACGGGTCATACCTGCTGGGAATTTAGTCTTACAAGGGGATGGCCGGACAGAGACTATTGGAATCTCAGCAGGTGCTGAAAAGATCATGAAGGTCATTTCTGCTTTTAAGAACATTGATAATGTAACTGGCGAGGCTGGAACGAATATTGGCGGGATGTTGGAACGTGTCCGCCTAACGATGTCAGAATTAACGAATAAACAATTAAAAGATATTCGTATTCAGGATTTATTGGCTATCGATACATTCGTTCCGCTAAATGTTAAAGGCGGTTTAGCTGGAGAATTCTCACTTGAACAAGCAGTAGGAATTGCTTCCATGGTGAAATCAGATCATTTACAGATGGCGCTAATTGCTGAGGAGATCCAAAAACAACTGGGGATACCTGTAGAAATTGGTGGAGCTGAAGCAGAAGCGGCTATTTTAGGTGCATTGACAACGGCAGGGACGAATAAACCATTGGCGATTCTAGACCTAGGAGCTGGTTCGACGGATGCCTCGATCATTGATCAAACCGGTAAAACGACAGCTATTCATTTAGCTGGAGCCGGCGACATGGTCACGATGATTATTAATTCTGAACTGGGACTGGAAGATCGCTATTTAGCTGAAGAAATCAAGAAATATCCTTTAGCAAAAGTAGAAAGCTTATTCTATATCCGGCATGAAGATGGAACAGTGGAGTTTTTTGACAAAGCTTTGCCTGCCAACATCTTTGCTAAAACTGTCGTGATTACCCCAGATGGTTTTGTGCCGGTAAATGGTGATTTAAGTATCGAAAAAATTAAACTGGTTCGTCAAACAGCGAAAGAACGTGTCTTTGTAACCAATGCCCTTAGAGCATTGGCTCATGTTAGCCCAACGGGGAATATTCGTGATATCCCGTTCATTGTCATCGTAGGGGGCTCGGCATTAGATTTTGAGGTTCCACAATTGGTCACAGATGCCCTATCTCATTATGCGTTAGTCGCAGGTCGAGGGAATATTCGAGGCGTTGAAGGACCAAGAAATGCGGTGGCTACCGGATTGATTTTATCTTATGCCAACAAGCTTAAGGAGGAATAGCGATGACGGTGAGGCCAACAATTTTTGTTACTAAATTAGTAGCAGATACTTCTCTAGCTCCGATTTTATTGGGGATTGAAGAAGAAGGGATTCCTTACGAAGAAGTTGTGACGACAAAGTTGACATTGGTAGAGGCGGCTTACGAATTAGCTGTCAATTCGCCATTAGAGGTTGGAATCGTCATGGATGGACGTCAAGCAGTCATGCATTACAAGAAATTACCAAAAAATGAACCACTTTTTATTATTGATACGGCCGATGAAGAGCTAAGAAAGCTTGGAACAAATGCGGCTCGTCTAGTAAAAGGGATTCCGTTTAAAGCATTAAAGGAAGTGAAATGATTGAATCAAGCATTAGGACTAATTGAAGTCGTTGGCTATGCCTGCGCAGTAAATACAAGTGATGTAATGGCAAAAACGGCAAATGTTTCAATCATTGGGATTGAAAGAGCGAAAGGGTCAGGCTGGTTATCCATCAAAGTTGTCGGTGATGTCGGTGCAGTTAATGCGGCGGTTGAGGCTGGTAAATCAATAGCTCAACAACAAGACAAATTGGTCGCAGCACGGGTCATTCCAAGAATGGCTGATGGCCTTTCAGCTATCTGGCTAAAAAATGGTATTGATGCTAGTACTGAGCCAGAGCTGTTAAAGGATCCAGTCATTGAAGAACCAATTGTTGCCGCGGAACCAATCGTTGAACAAGATATAGAAATATTAGAAAAAGCAGGTCATTATACTTGTAATTTATGCAAAGATCCTGCTTGCCCACGCAAAAAGGGTGAGCCACGGAAAGTTTGTATTCATTATGAAGAATTGAAAAATAAAGATTAATTGGAGGAATATATTATGAATAACGCATTAGGAATGATTGAAACAAAAGGTTTAGTAGCAGCTATTGAAGCAGCGGATGCAATGGTCAAAGCGGCCAATGTCAGTTTAGTAGGTACTGAAAAAATTGGTTCAGGCTTAGTGACTGTCATGGTTCGTGGGGATGTTGGTGCAGTTAAAGCGGCAGTTGATGCGGGTGCTAGTGCTGCTGAAACAGTTGGCGATGTTTATGCATCATACGTAATTCCTCGTCCACATACAGATGTTGAAGGGATCTTACCAAAGAAAAACTAAGTTGTAATACAAAGATAGGATGAATGAAATGAATGAAGAAGAGTTAAGAACACTGATTCGTAAAATTATTGCAGAAGAAAGCCAACCATTTATTCCAATTGGCGTTTCCAATCACCATATCCATTTGACTAAAGAAGACTTTGCTGTTCTCTTCCCAGGACAGGAAATGACTGTCAAAGCCCCTTTAAAACAGCCAGGTGAATTTGCCTCAAATCAAACAGTTACGGTTGTGGGTCCTAAAGGAATGATCGAACGGGTACGAGTCTTAGGCCCTTGCCGTGCACACTCACAAGTTGAATTGGCAAAGACTGAAGCACGTCAAATTGGTGTACCTGTACCAATCAGAATGTCAGGCGATTTAGTCGGAACACCAGTAATCACGGTTAAGACTCCTGATGGACAAGTTGAAATCCAAGGGGCTATTGCCGCAAAACGTCATATTCATATGAGTGATAAAGATGCTGAAAACTTCGGTGTTAAAAAAGGCGATCTTGTTAAAGTAGAGATTGAAACAGAACAACGAAAAACAATTTACGATGATGTTGTCGTTCGTCCTGATCCTAAATTTGTTTTAGAAATGCATATTGATACCGATGAAGCCAATGCGGCAAATGTTGGTAAAGGAACCGTGGGTCGTTTAGTAAAAGATTAAGGAGCTTTCTGATGGATTTAAAACAGTCAAACAAAATTTTGAGACAGTTTGCTGAACTTGTGAAAAAGCAACAAATTGCTCGACCAGTTTCATCAAAGGAACAATTAAAAGTGGGAATCGATCTGGGGACTTCATCAATTGTCTTGGCTGTTTTAGATCAAGATGATGTTCCCTTATACGGAGCGTTCCAATATGCCGATGTCGTTCGTGACGGTATTGTTGTTAATTATATTGAATCAGTCAAGATTGTAAAAGAACTGAAAAAGCAAGCGGAAAAACAATTAGGCGTTGAATTGGTCTCTGCCAGCGGAGCTATCCCGCCAGGTACTGGTGAAAATGCTGAAAAAGTGGTCGCAAATGTCATCAACGATGCAGGATTTATAGCTAAAGCAATTATTGATGAACCGACTGCAGCTGCTCGTTTCTTGCAACTGGAAGAAGGCAGTGTTGTTGATATCGGCGGCGGGACTACTGGTATCAGTAATTTCAAAAAGGCTGAGGAGATCACCGTTTTTGATGAACCGACTGGTGGTTATCATATGTCACTAGTACTGTCCGGGGCTAAAAAAATTCCTGTGAGCGAAGCTGAAGTTTTGAAACGTGAGACGAAAGATGAAAAGGAAATCTTTGGAATCATTCGCCCCGTTGTCGAAAAAATGGCTAGTATTGCTAAACAATATGTGCCTCTCAATCAAGAGACACCAATTTTCTTAGTTGGTGGCGCGACGAATTTTGAGGATTTCGTTCCGACCTTCAGTAAAGTAATGGGACATTCTATATTAAGACCTGATTATCCTCAATTTGTCACACCACTTGGCATTGCAATGTTTGATTAGGAGGCCTATAGATGGATGAAGAAAAACTCATCAGTTTGATCACTGAGCGTCTCACTAGAAGGGAAAAAGCTCGGCTAAATCTGCTTTGCCAGGAAAATTTTAGGCCAACACCTGTTCCAGATAAGCGAGTCTTTTTTGATTATCATTATATCGGATTGATCCAAGTCCCTATTCAGCTGATTCATGACCTTTATTATTTTGAAAAAGAACCGTGGATTGATTGGCTCTTGACCGGAATCTCCTATCAAGTTCAATTTGTCTTTGACCTCAGCGAGCAGACACTTGCCTTTGTTCCATGGAAAATGTTGACTCAATGGCCAATTGATTTTCATGTAGCAGGGAAAACAGTTGTCGCTTGTAAAAAAAAGACAATCAAGCGTGAAGATCTGTTATTACTGGAAGAGGGGTCGCTACTAGTTAAGACAAATCAGCAAAAAGTAACGGCTGAAGCTTTTGAACTTATTCAACGGAAAAAAATCAAAATACAAGAAAGGATCGATGAAGCATGTATATGGGGAAAGTAGTTGGCTCGATTGAAGCGAGTCAAAAGGATGCTTCACTTATCGGACGAAAATTAATGATCGTCCAACAGGTCAATAGCAATCAAGAAGAAATTCGTTACGAAGAAGTCGCTGCGGATACTGTTGGAGCAGGTGTAGGTGAATATGTCTTATTAGTAAAGGGAGCTGGCGCTCGTAAAACCCAGCGTGAAGCAACTGGCACACGTGATGTTGTCGATTGCGCAATTGTAGGAATTATCGATCGCTTTAATAAGTAAGGATGTGTGAGTATGGCTATCTATACAAAAACGGGCGATAAAGGAAGCACAAGTTTATTCGATGGAAAACGTGTAAAAAAGTATTCTGATCGAGTGGATACTTATGGGACATTCGATGAATGCAACGCGTTTATCAGTGTAGCAGCAAAGTTTTGTCGACACAGTGAAAACATTCAACTATTAGAAAAAATCCAATATAAAATGTTTCAGCTAGCTGGAGAGATTGCGACTGCGGATACTGATAAATTCTACGGTAAAAGTGAACAAATTTCTGAGGAGGATATTTTCAGTTTGGAAGATGTTATCGACCGTTATACTGAAAAATTACCTAAGATTACTTCGTTTATTTTGCCAGGGACTAGCGTTGCGGGAGCGCATCTACATTTAGCCCGAACGGTTTGTCGACGCGGGGAACGAATGCTCGTTCGTCTATCTGAAGAAGCGGAGATAACGATTCGCCCAGAACTCTTAAAATACGTAAATCGTCTCTCTGATTGTTTGTACATCATTGCTCGTGATGAAGACCATTTTGACAAGGAAGAAAAACAAGTCGATGAAATCGTCAAACGTTATCTCAACCAAGTAGGTGAACAAAATGAATAATTTAGAAGAAATGATCGAAAAAGCTGTTCTCACAGTGCAAGCAGAAGCACTTTTTTCTAAAAAAAATCTGCAGAAAACCATCGATATTGCAGAAAATAAGGCGCAAGAGATCAATGTTCCGGTAACGATTTGTATCAGTGATCTGGCTGGTAATCCTAGAATCCTTTATCGGATGGCTGAGGCTAAATTAGTCAGTTTGACTTTGGCACCCAAAAAAGCAAATTCTGCTTTGATGATGCAAGCGCCAACCAAAGATTTAAACAAAGATACTGAACCAGGTGGCGAGCTTTATCAAATAGAAACAATGCTAGATGGTAAATTGGTGACATTTGCTGGGGGCATTCCGATTGATTTCAAAGGAAAAATTATAGGGGCAATCGGCGTCAGCGGTGGTTTAGTATCAGAAGATCAATTAATTTGTGAGACTGCAGTGGCAGCCTTCTTAAAAGGAGAATAATAATGGCATCATTAGAAGAACAAATCAGAAAAATTTTAGCAGAAGAAATGGGTAAAGGTGCAGTAACATCCGTTTCAACTCGTGGAAATAAAGGGATTTTTACAACGGTCAACGATGCAGTTGCGGCTGCTAAAGCAGCGCAAGAAGTATATGTGGACTGTTCAATTGAAACCCGCAACAAAGTTGTAGAAGCAATTAAAGCAGGCTTTGCAGATTCATTAGACTATATTGCAGAAGAAATCGTCAAAGAAACTGGGATGGGAACTAAAGAAGCCAAAGTTAAAAAATTACAAAATGCTTTATACAATACACCAGGAACAGAAGACTTAACACCTGAAGTTCAAACTGGTGATGGTGGCTTAATCATGTATGAATACGCTCCTTTTGGAGTAATTGGTGCGGTTACCCCAAGTACCAATCCAGTTGAAACAGTTATTGCCAATGCAATTATGATGTTAGCTGGCGGAAATACTGTCTACTTTAGTGTTCACCCAGGAGCCAAAGTCATTTCTCGTTGGGCTGTCGAAAAAATTAATGAATTTATCTATGATGCGGTTAAATTAGAAAACTTAGTTGTCACGATTGAAACACCTTCAATCGAAGCAGCCCAAGAAATGATGAAACATCCAGATATCGCTGCATTAGTTGTAACAGGAGGTCCCGGTGTCGTTCATCAAGCGATGACTAGTGGTAAAAAAGCAATTGGTGCCGGTGCCGGAAATCCTCCAGCAATGGTAGATGAAACAGCGAATATTGCTCTTGCTGCTCACAATATTGTTGATTCTGCAGCATTCGATAATAATATTTTATGTACTGCTGAAAAGGAAATTGTTGCTGTTAATAGCATTAAAGACGAATTAATTCGTTTGATGCAACAAGAAGGAGCCTTCTTAGTTACAGATCCTAAAGACATTGAAACACTTGCTACAATCACGTTACGTGAAAATGGAACACCTAGCCGTAAATTTATCGGTAAAGATGCTTCATTCATTTTAGACGAAGCTCATATCAGTTATACTGGCAAACCGAAATTAATTATTTTGGAAGCTTCTAAAGATCATCCTTTGGTAGTCAAAGAAATGTTGATGCCAATCGTTCCAGTTGTATCTGCTCGTGACTTTGACGATATGTTAGCCATCGCAGTAGAAGTTGAAGGTGGCAACCACCACACTGCTTCAATCCATTCTGAATATTTACCAAACATCAATAAAGCAGCACACCGAATCAATACATCAATTTTTGTTGTTAATGGACCAACTTATTCTGGAACGGGTGTTGGCTTTACGGGGGCATCTGCCTTAACAATTTCAACACCAACAGGTGAAGGAACTACTACCGCGAAAACATTTACTCGCCGCCGTCGACTAAACTCACCTGAAGGATTTTCAATGAGAGTTTGGAGAGATTAAGATGGAACAATTGATCATTCCTACAAAAATTTATTCTGGGACCGATAGTTTATCGGTTCTAGATACAATTCAAAATAGTCGTATTCTGATGGTTTGTGACTCATTTTTACCAGAGAGTGATAGTCTAAAAAATATTCAAAGTCATTTAGCACCTTCCAATAGCGTAACTTTATTTTCTGATGTAAAACCTGATCCGCCGCTTGAAAATATCATGGCGGGGGTAGCCGTTTTTGAGACGGTAAAACCTGCGATTATGATCGGAATTGGTGGTGGATCTGCGATTGACACAGCCAAAGCCATCCGTTTCTTTGGTGAAAAATTGGTTGATCAATCACTGGAGTCTTTTATTGCCATCCCTACAACTAGCGGAACAGGCTCTGAGGTTACGAATACTGCTGTTGTATCTGATACAAAAAAAGGAGTGAAGTTCCCGATTATCAGAGATCATTTGATTCCTGATATTGCCATTTTAGAACCGACATTAGTTATGAGTGCGCCTAAAAGTGTAACAGCTTTTTCAGGGTTAGATGTCTTGACCCATGCGTTAGAATCATTAGTTGCTAAAGATGCGAATCTTTTCACCGATGCGTTAGCTGAAAAAGCGATCGATACGATTGCGAATCAATTAGTTTCAGCTTATCAAGTTGGCGACGATGTTAAAACTAGACAAATGATTCATGAAGCTTCTTGTGCTGCTGGTTTAGCATTCAACACGGCTGGTCTGGGAATCTGTCATTCGTTGGCGCATCAACTAGGTGCTAAATTCCATGTTCCTCATGGTCTTGCTAATGCGATGCTCTTACCACATATCGTCGCTTTCAATGGTCAGGACAAAACAGTTGCAGAAAAATACGGAAAAGCAATCGTCAAAGCGCACTTAGGCTCACCAACGTTAAGTGATAATTTATTGATCAAACGATTGCAAAAACATATCTTTGCAATGATGCGTGAAATGAATTGTCCAAAAACTTTGAAAGATTTTGCTATCAAGGAAAAAGATGTTCTTGAAAATATCGATTGGATCGTCAGTCATGCAAAAGAAGATGGAACGTTCCCAGGAAATCCGATTGTACCAACAGATGATGAATTGAAAGAATTAATTATAAAAATCATTAAGTAGTCCCTAATCTATGATTCAAGAGACAACGAATGTGCGACTCATGAAACAGCGGTGAAAAAATGGTAGCCCTGTCGAGTGGGTCATTTTTTAAGGGAAATATATTAAACGGAATAAGGAGTGTATTTATGGGAGAATATTTGGGCGAATTTATGGGGACAATGGTTTTGGTTGTACTCGGAATTGGTTTAAGCGCCAGTGTCAATTTAAAAAATGCGTATGCAAAAGGAGCCGATTGGTTATATATCTGTTTCGGTTGGGGGCTTGCAGTAATGTTTGGTGTCTATGTAGCAGGTGCTTTTGGAGCTGAAGGACATCTGAACCCAGCAGTTACACTATCTTTTGCAGCTTTTCATCTATTTGCTAAAACAAAAGTTGTCGGTTACTTAATTGCACAATTTTTAGGGGCTTTTCTAGGAGCCGTTGTTATTGCAATTCACTATTATCCACATTTTCAAGCAACCAAAACAGAAGAAGAGGGGAATCATGCTGGCATTTTCGGTACTGGCCCCAAAGTTCCTGGGAAAAAGAGCTGGAACTTTATCAGTGAATTAATCGCGACTTTCTTCTTTGTGTATGTTTTGTTGAATTTAGGTGAATTTACAGTGGGGTTAAAACCGTTGATCGTCGGGATGGTGATTACCTCGGTGGGCTTAGCATTAGGCTCAACGACAGGCTACGCTTTGAATCCGGCCCGCGACTTTAGTCCTCGACTAGCCTATGCGATTTTACCGATTCCCAATAAGGGAGAAGCCCACATGGATTATGCATGGGTACCTATTTTGGGACCGATTGCCGGAGCATTTCTAGCGTGTTTTGTACATGCATTATTCTAAGCGAATTGAAAGGAAAAAGAAATTATGACCAAAATTATGGCAATTAATTCGGGGAGCTCTTCCTTGAAATTCAAACTATTTATTATGCCAGAAGAAACTGTTATCACTGAAGGAATCGTAGAACGAATCGGGTCAGTCGATGCAATTTTTAGTTTTAAATATGCTGGTGAAAAAAATTCACGTACGACAACGATCAAAGATCATCAGCAAGCAGTCCAACTTGTATTGGATACACTAATCAAACAGGAAATCATTAAATCTTATGATGAGATTGCAGGAGTGGGGCATAGAATCTCTCATGGAGGCACATATTATCAAGATGCCACCTTGATTGATGAAGCTGTCGAAGCACATGTCGATGAATTAAGTACGTTGTCACCGCTGCATAATCCAGTTAATTTAATCGGTATTCAATCGTTTGAAAAAGTTTTACCTACCGCTAAACAAGTAGCGATTTTTGATACATCTTTCCACCACACGATTCCAGAAAAGAATTATATGTACGCATTGCCTTATAGATATTATGAGGAATATGGGATTCGGCGTTATGGTTTCCATGGTCCCAGTCATCAATATGTTTCAGAAAAAGCAATTTCATTGAATCCTGCTACTCATAAAATGATTACTTGTCATATCGGTAGCGGCGCTAGCATCGCTGCGATTCTTGAAGGAAAATCGATCAATACATCAATGGGCTTTACGCCATTGGCTGGCTTGGTTATGGGAACACGAACAGGAGATATAGATCCTCAGATTATTCCTTTTATCCAAGAAAAAGAAGGATTAGATGCGCAAGGAATCAAAGACTTGCTTAATAAGAAATCTGGTTTATTGGGTCTTTCAGGAATTTCAAATGATTGTCGTGATATTGAAGCAGCCGCGTCTTCAGGAAATTCTCGCGCACAGCTTGCGTTAGATGTGTTTGCTCATCAAATTATTCATTATATTGGTGCTTATGCCGCTGATTTGAATGGTTTAGATACGCTTGTTTTTACTGCTGGCGTAGGGGAGCACTCAGCAAGCGTTCGTAAAATGGTCTGTGATTCTCTAACATATTTAGGTGTTAAAATTGATGAAAGCAAGAACCAAGATAACGCTTTATCGATTGAATCTGCGGATAGCAAAGTCAAAGTTATGGTTATTCCGACAGATGAAGAAGTAATCATTGCTCGTGATGTTATGCGTGTTGCCCAATTGGAAAAATAAGAAAACAAGAGGTGTGACAAAATTTTGTCACACCTCTTGTTTCTGAATAAATTATGTTTCAAAAGTAGTTTTTCGACTTATTTCCGAAAAACTACTTTTGGCATAATCTCTTTTATCTACTAATTTTTTTCAAGCGATATTCTTCAAAATAACCGGCATTCCCATGACTTTGAATTTTAGCATAGATTCCCATTAAGAACGCTCCAACAGTATTGGTCAGTAGATCGCCCATGGTATCCATCAAAGCGGCACGACCAACTAATAATTTTCCGGCTGAAGTCGCGTAGCGTTGCAGATTCATATTTGCGACTGTGTCACAGAGAAATTCCCAAAATTCCCAGAAAACCCCACAAACACCCGCGAAAGCAAAACCGAATAATAAGAAAAGCCAAGGCGACGTTTTGCTGATTTTCGCCTCTTTCATAAAGAAACCAATCAATCCATACCCCAGTGCGGTCAAAACCATTGGACTGACAGAATGGAGAATCTTATCCCAAAAAGAAATAATTGAAATCATATGCAAAGAAGTTCCTAAAAAGACCGAGATGACTAGAAAGAACCAGTAAAAATAAATGATTTTTTCAGGCAAAACAAGTTTAAATAATTTGGTGATGATTTCAGGTAGGAAGA
Organism: Enterococcus pseudoavium NBRC 100491; assembly: GCF_001544295.1. GTDB lineage: Bacteria > Bacillota > Bacilli > Lactobacillales > Enterococcaceae > Enterococcus_A > Enterococcus_A pseudoavium. The sequence continues at coordinate 30,712 of NZ_BCQF01000006.1, read as the reverse complement.
TCAAAGCGATCCCAGCCAAACATTCGATTATAAAGATAACGCCTTGTTTCGTGGAATATTTGCCAATCACAAATTCATAGATATTGTAGACCAAGCAGAATGCAGAAAAGACCAATAAGGCTGTTCGATATCTTTTATAAGTCATGGAGCTCACGACCTTCTGCAAAGGATTTAATCTGTTCCAATAAGGCTGTTTCGCTGTTGACAATTGTTCCATTCAGTTTGATCAATCCTACGGTATATAGGTTTAAATAATGAAACTGATTTTCGGCAGGTGTCTGTAAAGCCGTTAATTTTTGGGAATTGTCAGCACCTTGTTGACGGGAATCCGTGTACAAACCAATCACCGGAATTTTTTTTGCATAAGCGACTCCGATTTCTGAGGCAACCCCGGCATCAATCGTGATTCCGTCTAATAAAGCAATCATCAAGTCACTTTTCAAAACTTCTTCTGTATCAGCAAGAGCAATCATCTTACTATCCGCATAGGCGGACTTATCGTTGATTCCAGCATTTTCTTGAGGAAGATACACGGTCAAGTTTGTTGCAAGTTCACGAATTTTCTTAACCAGTTGTTGATTATAAAGTAAATCACTTTGGGCAAATAAAGGTGCCGCAAAATAAATATGTTTAGAAGTAGTCACTAAAATACGCCTCCATATCAGGGATTGTTGTTTCTAATAGTTCAATTGCTTTTTTACTGGCTTCTAGCCGTTCGATTCGTGCGAGGTAAGCAGCTCGGCGATAATTCATCAACATACAAGTCAAGGTCTGAATGTTTAGCCGAATACCTTCGCCCTTTGGTTGATCGGAAATGTGGAGTTTTCCGGAGTTGTCCCAACTCAATGCAAAGACGCCATTGTTCCATTTGGCCACCGGGTCTTCAACCTCAAAATAAAAAGGCTCCACTGGTTTTTCAAAAGGAAATTCTTGCAAAAATTCTTTGACATCAACGATTCGCGCCATAAAGAATGGAGCGATGGTTTCGCTAATCTCGCTGTCATCAAGTAAGAAAGAGAGGGGTTCATTTTTAAAAATATCACCTTTGACCCAATAGACCATTGAAAAATGGGCGCTAATAAAATTCCATAGGCCATTGCGCGCTTCTTGATTTAAATAGAACATTTCTTTAATATGAAAAACTTCGTCAGAAATCCAATAGAACAATACACCAGCTGGTTTTTTATCAGCATCGTAGTAGATGGCCGCGGTCCGTTCTTCTTCATTTTCAAAGCGCCAGTATTCTTCCCAGTTCAATTCTTTTCTGATCATAGCGCCGTGATTGTTTAAGGCGAATTCATGATAAACTTGATAAACGTCGGGATCATCGACTTCTTTCCGTTCAACGATTCCGGGTAACGCGACTTGTTTAGGTAATTGGGTATCTTTGATTTTAAAGCTGAGCTTATCCGACATAATTTCCCAGCCTTTACGGCGATAGTAAGGAATATTATATGGATATAAATATGAAATCCATTGCTGATCTTCCCGCATCTGGACTAAGGCTTTTTCGATGAGCTCTTTCATCAATCCGTGATTGGCATATTCGGGATAAGTTCCGACGCCAGTAACACCGCCCATTTGAAAAAGTTTGCCATGAATATTCACTTCACAAGGATAAATTGCGATTTGAGAAATTAATTTATCTTCATGGAACCAGCCAAAAACTTTCGATTGTTCCAATACGGGTTTTTTCGCTCGAACCATTTCACGCTTATTTTCGTACCCGCTATTTTCTATATCACTCTCGGTGACCTGAAAAACATAGCTAAGTAGTTCATCATACTGAGCCAGGTGTTCTTCACTAACAGGCTTTAAGACTAGTTGCTTCCTAAAGTCATTATCCATTCTTTCATCTCCTAGTTTTTGTTCACTGTTTACCTTCTTAGTATAGCAAAAGCAAGATGATATTTCTCTTATGGACCTTGGGAAATAGGGGAAAAGACTTTTTTTATATCAGAAACGTTGGTATAATTGACAGTGCTGACTAAAAGAAATGAGGAACTTTAATGAATATAGAAGAATTGAAGCAACGCCAAAAAATGATTCGAAATTTTTCGATCATTGCGCATATTGATCATGGCAAGTCCACACTGGCTGACCGGATCTTAGAACAAACGAATACTGTAAGTTCCCGTGAGATGCAAGAACAATTGTTAGACTCAATGGATTTGGAACGAGAACGCGGAATTACAATCAAATTAAATGCAGTGGAGTTACATTACACAGCCAATGATGGTGAAAACTATATTTTCCACTTAATTGACACCCCAGGGCATGTCGATTTTACTTATGAAGTCTCAAGGAGCTTAGCTGCCTGTGAAGGTGCTGTCCTCGTTGTTGATGCGGCCCAAGGGATTGAAGCACAAACCTTAGCTAATGTTTATTTAGCTCTGGATAATGATTTAGAGATCTTACCAGTTATCAATAAGATTGATTTGCCGGCAGCTGATCCTGAACGTGTGCGCAAAGAGATCGAAGACGTGATTGGAATCGATGCAGAAGATGCTGTACTTGCCAGTGCGAAAACTGGGATCGGAATCAGTGACATTTTAGAACAAATTGTAACAAACGTCCCCGCGCCTAGCGGTGATTTAGCAGCCCCGTTGAAAGCATTGATCTTTGATTCTATCTATGACAGTTATCGAGGAGTCGTTTTGAACGTTCGGATTACAGACGGAATTGTTCGTCCAGGCGATAAAATTCAATTGATGAGTAATGGAAAAACATTTGATGTAACAGAAGTAGGTGTCTTTTCACCAAAAGCAGTGAAACGTGACTATTTAATGGTAGGAGATGTCGGCTATATTACCGCCAGCATCAAATCAGTACAAGATACACGGGTCGGTGATACGGTCACCTTAGCTGATAATCCTGCTGAAGAAGCACTCGACGGGTATCGTAAAATGAATCCGATGGTCTTTTGTGGATTGTATCCAATCGATACTTCTCGCTACAATGACTTGCGAGAAGCGTTAGAAAAATTGCAGTTAAATGATGCAGCCCTACAATTTGAACCAGAAACCTCGCAAGCATTAGGTTTTGGCTTCCGCTGTGGTTTCTTAGGTTTGTTGCACATGGACGTAGTACAAGAACGCTTGGAACGTGAATTTAATCTGGAATTGATTACAACGGCGCCATCGGTTATCTACCATGTCAACTTAACCGACGGGACTAAACTAATTGTGGATAATCCTTCCGATTTTCCTGATCCATCTAAAATTCAAAATGTTGAAGAACCTTTCGTGAAAGCCAATATAATGGTACCAAATGAATACGTAGGTGCTGTGATGGAGTTATCACAACGTAAACGAGGCGAGTTCATCACGATGGATTATCTCGATGATTATCGGGTGAACGTAGTCTACCATATTCCGTTATCAGAAATTGTCTTTGACTTCTTCGACAAACTAAAATCCAGCACAAAAGGTTACGCGTCACTTGATTATGAAATGGCCGATTATCGAGAAAGTCGCCTAGTCAAGATGGATATTTTATTAAATGCTGAAAAAGTCGATGCCCTAAGTTTCATCGTTCACCGGGAATTTGCCCAAGAACGTGGTCGGGCCATCGTTGATAAGTTGAAAACGTTGATCCCGCGCCAACAATTTGAAGTGCCAATCCAAGCGACTATCGGAACAAAAATCGTTGCTCGGACAGATATCAAAGCTTTACGTAAAAATGTCTTAGCAAAATGTTACGGCGGGGATGTCTCTCGTAAACGGAAATTGTTAGAGAAACAAAAAGAAGGTAAGAAGCGCATGAAACAAATCGGTTCTGTCGAAGTACCGCAGGAAGCCTTCATGGCTGTCTTGAAAATGGATGAGGATGAACCTAAGAAGAAATAAAGGTTCATTGGTTTGTTTTCATGAAATGTCATTAATATATTAAAATCGCCCTATTTTTCGCCCTTAGTTTTATGGGAACGAAAAATAGGGCGATTTTATACGTCTGAATTTTATTTTTGCCACTGCTGGGTCTTAGTTTTGGGATCGTCAAAATTAAGGGGAATAAATGGAACAATAAATTCGTATTAAAAAAGCTATGCGACTGCCTCCTCCAAAAGTGGTCGTGCTATTTTGAATCTATTGCGAAAAAAGTGAGGAGTGGGTATGAGATATTAACTGCGTCTGTCAGTATTTGATTGTTATCTAAACTTATTTTCGATTTTTTAAAAGGAGACATGTTATTCAAAGTAACATAAAGAAAAGGTTAAGAACGAATTTTTTCGTTCTTAACCTTACTAACCATAATACCACAAAAGAGGTATAAAATCAAGATTGTATTCTCCGAGTATCCGTGCTATTAAGTTTAGGAAAGGGTGGAGAAGCTCTATGGTGAATTATGAAGCTTTGTTATTTAATGAAGAGGATAAGCAACAGTTAGTCCAAAAAGTCAATCAAGTGCTCCAGTTGAATGGCCAATCTTTTACACTAACTATCGCAGATGTGGAACAAATTTTGGACAGCAGGGAACAAGCGATGCTAGACCACCATCTGATCGATTTTAGTTTGAATAATTCGGTACATTTTATGAAGGGAATAGCCAAGAGACGTGGGATGTCAAAATCAGAATATTTGAACATCGTAGAGGTGCTGCAAGAAAGTTTTTATTACTTGCACAGTATTCATCCGGCTGAAGATGAGCGATTACTGGAAATCATCTGGCGCCTATATGAAAAATTCGATGGCAATTTAGAATATATTCAAGGATATATTGAAGATTTTCCTGGATCTAAGGGGGATGAGTAAATGTATCAAGTAAGTTTTTCTGATAAAGAGTTTCAACGATTTTTTATTCAGCACTTGCAGAGTCGTCTAAGTGGCAGTAGTGTTTTAGCAGTGGACGAAATCGAAAATATTCGTCAGTCAGTTCTATTTGTGATGGATCACGCTATAGAAGGACAAACAGTAGAGTCACGTTTCAATAGTGGCAAACAGAGGTTAGCTGTAAAATTAGCAAAAGTTGCAGAAATTCATGGCCAACTTAAAGAAAATTATCACTGCTTTGGAATCGAATCGATGAGGGATACATTGGAGGAACTGACAAAGTTTTTCACGACCTACGATATAGATTACAAGGCCACCGAATCTGGCTCGGCTTGGATTGATTATCAGTTGGCAAATCCTGTAGATGATTTACGATATAAGGGAATCGATTTTGTGGAACAGTATCTGAGTCGTTTGACGATAGAAAATGATTTTATTATTCAAATTGCGCCAAAGCAGGTTCAGGAAGTGCTAAAATCCTATACTAAAAAACTCCGGTTTGACTATCGTAAAGATATTAATAATCTGTATCAAGTGGTGCTGAATCAGTGGTTTGCCAAAAAGATTGCCAATTCTTCAGAAACCACGTTACTGGTAACAGAACCGGAAGCAGAGTATGTTTATAGCTGTATTCAGCAGCAGAAAATTCCGGATGAACTCACACTTTTATTGGATCAGCAGCCGTATCATAAACAGACTATCCAACATTTTATTCAGCGGATCGCCCTCTTGGACTCGGTTTCTTCTTTGAAAAATGTTTTGCTAATGGAAGATAAAGGACAAATGATGTTAACTTTAATACCGGCAATGACCGCTAAGGAATTCAATCAAAAGATGGAAAGTTTTCATATGCTGGAGACTGAGATAGAACAAGTGGATTTTTTATTGAAAGAAATTCTTTCACCTTATGATTTATTTGAATTTTTGGAAGTGGAGTTTGTGCCAGAATTATTTTATCGACAGCTTCCTTTTGAACGTGGATTAGGGTTGATTCTAGTGCTGAATCAGTTTAAAGAAGGTATGTTAGAGACTTGGGAGGATATTTTATTCTTATCCAATTGCGGATTAAAAATATTTGTGGAGAGATTGGAAGAATCCCAGAAAACGATGATTACTTCGGCTTTGAAACAGTTTACGATTGGAGAACGAGATTTTTCTTAATTTACGTAGGAGTATAAAATCTGGTCTTTTTTAGTGGTTTTAACTTATTTTCCCCACATACGCTATGGCTTCTGGACTCATCAAAAATCCATCAAGTGGACGAACGCTTACCCAAGACAAACGACTGTAAGAAAGTTCAAAAAAGCGATTGCGATGATGTTGGCTGACTTTTTCGTTTGGTCGTTTACTATTGTCACTAAAGATATTTTGAGGCTGTATAAAAAATTGGCAGTAAGGAACTATCTATTTTTGCTTGGTACACATTTAAAAGGTGTGTATCATTGAAATTTACGATTTTAGAGATGTTACGATCTATGGTAAGATAACGATAGCAATTTCATTGGATGAATTCGACAATGAAAACTAGTAGTAGTGGAGGCATGATGATGGGGAAAATTCGAATCAATAATCTTAAGTTTTACACCAAAAATGGTGTTCTAAAGGAAGAACGTATTTTAGGACAACAATTAGAAATAGATGTTGAGTTGACAATGGATTTGACTAAAGCGGGGAAAACAGATGATGTAGCTGATACTGTCAACTATGCTGAAGTGAATGATCAAATCGCAGCAAGACTGGAAAAGGATTCATTTGATTTAATTGAAGCAGTAGCTTCAGCAATTTTAGATGACATTGAAAAAAATCATGGAAAAAAATTACAAAAGGCCATGGTTCGAATCCGAAAATATAGTGTTCCAATGCCGGGGATTTTTGATAATATTGAGATCGAAATGGAAAGAGAGCTGGGAGTAAAATGACAATAGGTTATCTAGCTCTTGGTAGTAATTTAGGAAATCGAATTGACTATTTAAGAAAAGCTGTCACTTATTTAAATCAGACGGCAGGAATCACCGTATTAGAGAAATCAGCAATTTACGAAACGAAACCTTATGGTGATGTTCCGCAAGATAATTATTTAAATGCAGTCGTAAAAATTGAGACGAATTTAGAACCACTAAAATTATTGGATCAAACCCAGCTGATCGAAAAAAAATTAGGACGCGAACGATTGATTCACTGGGGACCACGAACGATTGATATCGATATCCTATTATTGGAAGATTTAACGTTTTCTGATCAGCGTTTAACGATTCCTCATAGTGAAATCAAAAAGCGTTCCTTTGTTCTGGTTCCGCTGAAAGATGTTTACTCCCAAAGTTTACTATTTGGACAGGCAATCGAAGACTTAATTGATCAAACGGGCAATCAAGAAGAAGTATGGAATAGTACAGAAAGTTGGTAGTAGGAATGGATTTGCAGCAAGAGAAGATCGAAGCAGCAGTTACCCAAATTTTGGAAGCATTAGGAGAAGATCCGAAACGAGAAGGTCTAATCAACACACCAAGACGGGTTGCTAAAATGTATCAGGAAATATTTAGTTCACTAAATGAACCAGAATTTAATGATTACCCGTTATTTGATAGTGGCAATGACAACGATATGGTATTAGTAAAAGAAATCCAGTTTTATTCCATGTGCGAGCATCATCTTTTACCATTTTTCGGAAAAGTCCACGTTGCGTATGTTCCTGAGGGCAATAAGGTAGTGGGGTTAAGTAAATTGCCACGCCTGGTGGAGTACTGTGCCAAACGTCCCAGTGTCCAAGAAAATCTAACGGTCATGATTGCGGATCAATTAGTCAAGCATGTGCCAGTTAAAGGGGTCGCGGTAGCAATCGAGGCAGAACATATGTGTATGACGATGCGAGGTGTCAAAACACCGAATAGTTTGACTAAAACTTTCCATTATAGAGGGATTTTTAAAGAAGACCGCGAATGGAAAAAAGATTTCTTAGCGGCAATTAATAACTAGGTGCAAGAAATGAAGATTATTGTTGGAACGAATAATCAAGGCAAACTAACCGAGATGCAGGATAGTATCCAGTCAGACCAAGTGAGACTGATTTCTTATACGGAATATACTAAACAGAGGCTGGATTTTGCGGAGACGGGTAAAACTTTTCGGGAAAATGCTGTAGAAAAGGCCGAAAATTTTTGTCATTCGTTGAACCAGCCCGTTCTCGCTGATGATGGTGGTTTAGTTTTGGCAGCTTTTCCCCAATTGCTAGGGATTAAAACTGCGCGCTTTTTTAAAACGGGATTGAGTGATCAGGAAAAGAACCAGCAATTGTTCGATTTGATGAAAGACCAAACCAATCGAAAGGTCACACTGTTTGCGACATTAGCATATGCTAATCCCAAAGGTTCGATATTGGTCGTTGAAAAATCACTGTCTGGGGAACTGACCCTTGAAGAAATCGGGACTGAAGGTTACGGGTTTGATCGGATTTTTTTCATTCCGAGTATCGGCAAGACATTGGCTCAGTTACCGTTAGAGGAACGAAATCGTTACAGTCCGCGAACAAGAGCATTACGCGAGCTGACTAATCAGATAGTGCTGGAGGCAAATGGAAATGAAAAAGATTAAGGTTATGGGCATCGTTAATGTAACACCGGATTCATTTTCCGATGGTGGTAAGTTTTATCAACCTGAAAAAGCTGTGGCGCATGCGTTTGAACTGATTCAAGAGGGGGCTGATATTTTAGACCTTGGAGCTCAATCGACTCGGCCCGGCTATATAGAGGTTTCTCCGGAAGAAGAAATAAAACGGATTGCTCCAGTCATAAATGCAATTCGTGAAAAAAGCACGATTCCTATCTCGATTGATACTTATTTTCCCCAGGTAGCTGATTATGCTTTAGCAAATGGCGCAACCATTTTAAATGATGTACGGGGACTTGACCTAGATGGTATGATGGAGGTTGCTAAGAAATATCCGCAAGCGAAATTGATTATTATGCATTCTCGTCCTAGAAAATCAGAACTTAGCTTAGAAGCAGATTTGCAAGCCTTTTATGAAGAAAAATATCAAGCCTGTTTAGCTGCGGGAATAAATCAAAAAAGAATTTGTTTTGATCCAGGGATTGGTTTTGGGAAAAGCATGGAAGAAAATATTGATCTGCTAAAACATCCAGAGAAATATCGTTACAAAAATATTCCGCTGCTTTATGGCGTCTCACGCAAACGAACCATTGCTCATTTAGTGGATGAAGAACGTCCTTTAGAAAGAGATTATGGATCAGTCACCGCCAGTTTATTTGCGGCGATTCATGGAGTTGAATTAGTACGAGTTCATCAAGTCAAAGGCATGAAAGATGCATTAAAAATTTGGCAGCAATTAGCTGAGTAGCCTTTAAAAAGAAAGTCAATCAATTTTTTAGAATAGTATCGCATATGCTTAGGACTGTTGACAAAGTTGTGAAAATGACTACTGTTAACGGTCTTTTGTTGTTAATGCTTTTGCTAAATGTGGGACCAATGTGTTAGATTTGGTGAACAAATCCTAGCAGCAATTTTAGACAAAAATGGTCATATAATGTTTGTTTTGAGAAAGGAACCAAAAATGGATCGAATGAGGGAATTATTAGCAGAAAAATTTGGGTATACGCAATTTCGAAGTGGTCAAGAAGCGATTATTCAAAAAGTATTGCAGAAAGAAAATGTTTTAGGGATCATGCCAACAGGTGGCGGGAAATCGATTTGTTATCAATTGCCAGCGTTAGTGCTTGAGGGTTTGACCTTAGTCATCTCACCTTTGATCTCGTTAATGAAAGATCAAGTTGATAGTTTGAACGAAGTCGGTATCCCAGCAGCATTTATCAATAGTACGTTATCGAATTTAGAAATGAATGAACGGGTGAAAAAGGCAGCACGCGGCGAAATCAAATTGCTATACGTTGCGCCAGAACGGCTGGAATCAGCTGATTTTCGTGAGTTATTACGCTATGTTCCAATCGAACTTTTAGCAGTTGATGAGGCGCATTGTATTTCTCAATGGGGCCACGATTTTCGACCAAGCTATTTGAAGTTAGCAGAAACTATTCAAAATTTTGATCAGCAGCCGACGATCATTGCATTGACCGCCACTGCCACACCGCAAGTGGCCGCTGATATTTCTGATTTGCTACACATTTCAAAAGAAAATGAGGTCAAAACTGGTTTTGCTCGGGAGAATTTAGCCTTTCAAGTAGTCAAGGAACAAAAGGATTTGTATTTATTGGAATATTTGAAACTGAATCAGGGTCAATCGGGGATTATTTATGCGTCTACTCGTAAAGAAGTCGAACGTCTATATCATCTCTTAAAACACCATGGTTTTGCTGTGGGGAGATATCACGGCGGTTTGAACGATCAGCAACGGCAACAGAATCAAGAGGATTTTTTATTTGATCGAATCGCAGTGATGATTGCCACCAATGCATTTGGAATGGGGATCAATAAAAGCAATGTCCGTTTTGTTATCCATGCGCAAATTCCCGGGAATTTGGAGTCTTATTATCAGGAAGCGGGGCGTGCGGGACGAGACGGTCTGCCTAGTGAGGCCGTATTATTGTATGCCCCACAGGATCTGCAGGTCCAGAAATTTTTTATTGAACAATCTCAATCAGAAACCACGTATCAACAAAATGAATATGCCAAATTGCGAGAAATGAATCAATATGCTCATACACAAATGTGCTTGCAACGTGCCATTTTAAACTATTTTGGGGAAGATCAGCCAGATTGTGGAAGATGTAGTAACTGTTTAGATGAGCGAGAACAAGTTGATATTACGATTGATGCACAAAAAGTGCTGTCTTGTGTCAAACGAATGGGTGAAAAATTTGGTAAAGCGTTAGTTGCGAAAGTTTTAACGGGTTCAAATGATCAGAAAATCAATCAATGGAAATTTCAGCAGTTGCCTACTTATGGTTTAATGAAAGAACAGTCACAAAAAGAGGTTGCTAATTTGATCGATTACTTGACGGCAGAACACTTTTTAGTACCTTCTGAAGGGCAGTATCCATTATTATCAGTTTCTGATCAGGGAGTTTTAGTTCTTTTAGGCAAACAAAAGGTCTATCGCAAACAAGCTCCAGTTAAAAAATTAGTAGCCGATGATGCATTGTTTGAAGAACTGCGCAATTTACGCTCACAGCTTGCGCAGGAAAAAAATCTTCCGCCGTATGTGATTTTTTCGGATAAAACGTTGACGGAGCTAGCTGAAAAACAGCCCCAGACATCGTTGGAATTTTTAAAGATTAAAGGTGTCGGGAAAAGCAAGCTAGATAATTATGGTGAGCAATTTTTAGCCTTGTTGAAATCAGAAAAATAATTCAGTTATACCAACTAGTGAATAAACCGCTAGCTTTTAAAAAAGTTAGCGGTTCATTTAGCTTAGGAATGCTTGATCAATTGGTCTGCGGGCAGTTAACCAGTTAAGTCAAAAGAAGCACAGATTTCTACTTGGAAAAAGTAGCAAGTCATTTAATTAGATTGAATAGTTATTTTAAGCTAGACCTATTCCACACTATTAGTTTTTAGTTGCATTTTTAAAAGAGTTATATTAGAATGATTTCAATTAATAAATGTGCGTTGAAGAGAAGAGTAACGGACCATGAAACGATTAAAGAGACCCTCGGCTGGTGAAAAGAGGGATCGTGGAAAGTTTGTGAAGATGAGCTCTGAGCATTCAGTTTGTTCACGCAAATTGGACGGGAAGCGACCGATATATCGCCGGGTATGTCTGTACCGTTGAGGTATTATCTGTAAGGATAATACGAATAAGGGTGGTAACGCGAAAATATTCGTCCCTTTATTTATCAGTAGTCTGATAGGTAAAGGGATGAATATTTTTTTTATTTATCAAAAAAATTTGGAGGGTGTTTGTATGAAAAAATTCGGTTTAGCATTATTAACTTTAAGCAGTATCTTACTACTGGCTGCCTGTGGCTCTGGTTCAGCCACAACAACGGATAAAATAAAAATTGGGGCTTCGCCAACGCCTCATGCAGAAATATTAGAACACATTAAACCGGAACTGAAGGAACAAGGAATTGATTTAGAAATTGTAAAATTCGATGATTATGTATTACCCAATAAAGCCTTGGAAGATGGCGAGATCGATGCCAACTATTTTTCAACCGTTCCGTATTTCAACTTGCAGAAGAAAGAGAATGGGTACAAATTCTCTAATGTCGGTGCGATTCATTTAGAGCCAATGGGGATTTACTCACATAAGATCAAAAAGGTCAGTGCAATCCCTAATGGTGCTAAAGTCATCGTTTCTAACGTACCTTCTGAATGGGGGCGTGTATTGAATATTTTTGTGAAAAACAACTTGATTAAATTGAAATCAGGAGTAGCCATTGACAAAGCAACTTTTGAAGATATTACAGAAAATACGAAAGAGCTGATTTTTGAGCACAGTGTGGATCCAACCTTGTTAACATCTGCTTATGAAAATAATGAAGGCGATCTAGTAGCAATAAACTCTAATTTTGCTTATGAAAAAGGGTTAAATCCGGTCAAAGATTCATTGATGATTGAGCAAAATGATTCCCCATATGTAAACATTGTAGCCACTAAAACTAGTGACAAAGACAACAAGGATATCGAAAAAATCGTTAAAGTATTACATGAACCAAAAGTTCAAAAATGGATCGAGAAAAAATGGGGCGGCTCAATTGTCCCAGTAAATAAATAAGAGAAGTGAGTGAAGACGATGGAACGAGCAATATTTGCCGGTGGCTGCTTTTGGTGTATGGTTCAACCTTTTGATACTTTACCTGGTATCGAGTCAGTAATTTCTGGTTATACCGGTGGTAATCAGGAAAATCCGACCTATCTCGAAGTAAAAAGTGGAACAACCGGTCATACGGAAGCGGTGGAAATCATTTTTGATCCAACTCTAATTTCGTATCGTGAATTAGTTGAAATTTATTGGCAACAAACAGATCCGACCGATGCCTTTGGTCAATTTGAGGATCGAGGCAGTAGCTATCGACCAGTTATCTATTATTTTGATGAAAAACAAAGAGAGACGGCTGAGGAAAGTAAAAAACACTTACAAAGTAGTGGACATTTTGATCAGCCAATCGTAACGCAAATTGAACCAGCAGTAACATTTTACCCAGCTGAAGCAGAGCATCAAGCGTATTATCAAAGAAATCCAGAGAATTATCAGAAAAATGCGGCAAGAAGAAAGCAGTTTATTGCTGAATTTTGGTAAAAGATTCTTCCGATTAAGCGGAGAACGGATTGCTGAAAAAGATTGAGCACACGGCCTAGAAATTTTTTCTAGGCTTATTTTATTTTTAAAATGTGACATATGTCATAATTGTTTTTCTGTAAGAGTCGTATGATGAGCTTACGGGAGGGATAAAGATGTTTTTTCTTATTTTATTACTACTATTAATTATTAGCATTGCGGTAATTGAACAACGAAAAAAAGTTCAAGCTAAACAGATTTATTGGGAACATATCAATGCAATTGAAGCTCAACAAAAACAACGAATTTTACATCGAGCACTTGAAACCCAACGAGCATTAGAGAACAAGAAGCTGTCTGATTCTAAGATTTAAAGAATCAGAGGCTTCTTGTTTTCTTAGTGGTTCTTTTTAAAATACTCAGCTTCAGCGGAACGCTGGGTTAGCTGTTCTGGATCAAGAATCCAAAAACTTTTCTTCGCTTTTTTTAAAATTTTATCCTCACATAATTTGTTCAATAAGCGTAACAAATGGCGATAACTGACCCCGATAGTAGCAGCAACATCTGTTAAGTTATCTGAAAAATAATCTTTATAAGATCCTTGTAAAATATAGGCGCAAAGCCGTTGCTCGCCAGAATAGAGGGCATTGGAAGTGTAATTGTAAGAACTATTAATTAAATTTTCTGATAAGCCTTTTGCCAGAGCTGTCATAAATTTGAGATTTTTAAAGATCGAGTCCTTTTCAGGATCAAAGGGAACGACGATACATTCAAAAGGAGAAAGGGTAACGACTGAAGCGGTTGCGTAAGGAGTATTTGACATCAATTCCACATCACCAATTAAACCGCTTGAAAGATAGTAAGCTAAAACCAAGTCTTTGCCAGTGGGAGCACTCGTACAAACTTTGGCTTTACCAGAAACGACAATCATCATGTATTTGTACTCTATTCCTTGTGTAAAAATGGTCTCACCAGAACTAAATGTTCGAACCTCAGAAACGGCTTGATGATCCAGCAGACCATAATGATCCAATAGTTCAAGATGGCGCGGGGTTAATTTTCCAGTCATAGCTAGCTCCTCACTTTTTGCTAATTTCTCGATTATATTTAATTTGATGTTTTGATTGAATAAAATGAGGACTTAATGCTTTTTATCAGCAGCAGTCAAAATATCTTGGATCTTTTGATAGTCCTGGTTTCGAAATATTTCATAATTAAGTTGTTGATACAATTTTACCGCTGAGTGGCTCCAAGTTTGAGTACTTAAATAAAGATCTTGATCAGGATAGTATTCGTGCAGTAACTGAGTGACTTTTATTGCTAACGCTCTAGCAAGACCTTTGCGTTGTTCCGTAGGTAGCACCGCTAACCAATGAAGTCGTGGAGAATGATCGGCTGTCCACCAAGCAGTAAAAGTAGCGACTTTTTCGCCCTTGGGATTTTCAATAAAGAGCATCCGACGTTTTAATTCTTCTGGATATGGGGCAAAGGAACGTTCGAAATAACTAGCTGCTTGTTGTTCAGTCTCGAATTCTAGAACGGCTGTTTCGATTTGACACCAATCTTTTTCGTCACCGGGTTGATAAAAAACTAGTCGATAACCAGGTGGTAGTTGAGTGTTTGCCAAGGGCGGAGCATTGTAAGAGCGAAACATCGTAAAGGGAATAAAAGGAACGGTTTTATCCAACATGTTCATACCTCCAGTCTTTTTCTCACCAAAAGCTTATCATGCAAAGCAGGTAAAAACCAGCATGTTCTTTGGCAAAAGAGCGCTGAAAACTTGGCCTCCATAAAAATTACTATTATTAAAAAAAAGAAGCAACGGATTTTGATGAATATTATATAATGAGTAGAGAAAATGGATTTCAGATTTATAGGTAAATGTCAAGACTTTTTTGTTGTTTAATGACCAATAAACTGTGATATTTCTATTTTACGAAAAAGTGAGGAAGGTCGTGTTTTTAATGGCTAAAAGAGTTTTTTTCAGTTTTGACTATGAAAACGATTTGTCACGAGCGCTGGTCGTGAAGAAAAACTGGACGTTGAAGGAAAATGAAGAGTCCGGTTTCACGAGCAAAGCCGAATTCGAACGGATGAAGCGTGACGGTGATGATGTGGTTGAGCGCTGGATCGATAAACAATTGGGCGGGACAGCTGTCACTGTCGTATTGATCGGCAGTGAGACGTTAGATTCTAAATATGTTCAATATGAAATCGAAAAGAGTTATGAACGTGGGAATGCAATTATTGCAGTGAAAATCGGCAAGGTGAAAAATTTGAGTCAACAAACCTCACTTAGTCAATCGGTGGTCAAGATTGCCGGTAAAAAGCGTGACGGAGAATTACTTTGGTTTGATGAAATCATTGATGGGGAATATGATTATATCAAGAATGACGGTTACAATAACTTAGAAAACTGGCTAGAAGAAGTCGCGGTGAAGGAGGGCTAGTTAGCGTTGGTTTGTTAATTATTCAATGTTCAACAGAATAACTAGTGCTTATTTTGAAAAGGAGAGCCTAAAAACAAATGGGAAAAATAAAGGGGAAAAATGTACTACTGGTAGATAGAGAGAAGCAAAGGACAAGGGTTTGAACTAAAAGTTCAACGCTTGTCCTTTTTGATTCATCTAGCTATCAGATACACCAGGGTTAAAAGAGGTTCGAGGCGAAGACAGGGACTGGCGATTAATTAAAAATATAGATCTTTTCACAAAAAAGATTCTGTTTTTTTAATCAAATCTCCCTTGCTAATCAAATAACGTTTCGTTATACTCGGTAGGGAAAAGAACCTAGTTTATAAAGTGGTTGAGGAGGTGTTCTCATGCTTAAAAATTATCAGAAATGACTATGAATTCGATTAATACTTAGAGTTTCTAAGCAAGTAGAACAATTATCTTTCCTCCAACCAACTTTTTTTGGAATTGTCTAAAAAGGTTATTGAGTGTGTAAAAAATTACTGCTAGGGGGAAACATACTTGCATGAGTATGTTTTTTTGTTGTGCTTAAAAGTTCTTTCTATTAACGGTGAAAACGTTTCAAGTGAAAATTATAATTTAAAAGGAGTCAATAAAAATGAAAAAAATTATTACAGTCATCGGTTGTTTACTATTAACAACATTAGCAATCTATTCAAAAACAGAAACGGTTCAAGCCGCTAAAAAAAGTAGCCAAGTTCAGCGCTTAGTGAAAAGTGATGATATCAAAGCTTCTGATTTCTTTGTTGATGCAAAATGGCTACACAAGCAATTGAAAGATGATAAAAAGACGGTGGTTATCGAAGCTTCATATGGTGAAGGAAAAGAGTATCAAAAAGCGCACATTCCTGGAGCATTACACATTGATACGATGGAAATCGAGACGGAAGAGAATAACTGGAATATTTTATCTGCCGAAACGTGTAAAGAAGTATTTTTAAAACGCGGCGTTACGAAAACAACACCTGTAGTAGTTTATTCTAGTGATATTAATGCGGCAGCGCGGGTTGCATTTGTGGCCTACTGGTTAGGCGTGGATCAAGTGAAAATTTTAGACGGAGGTCTAAAAGCTTGGGAAAAAGCAGATTATAAAGTAGAAAAAGGCAATGAAGAAGTTGCGGCGGCTAAAGATTTTGGGGCTAAAGTACCTGGTCGTCCAGACAGTTTGATTTCAACGTCAGCTGACTTGCTAGCAGCAAAGGAAAAGAATCCTGAGTTGGTCTTGGCAAGTGTACGTTCTTGGAAAGAATTTACTGGAAAAACCAGTGGATATGATTATATCGAAAATGCTGGTGAACCTGAAGGAGCAGTCTACGCGAAATCAAGTAAAACTAGTGCCGATGTTGCACAATTAATGAACAATGATGGAACAGTCAAAGAACCGACAAAGATCTTTAAAGCTTGGGAAAAATGGGGCATTACACCAGATAAGGAAGTCGCCTTTTATTGCGGAACCGGTTGGCGGGCAGCAACAACTTTCTTCATCACGAAACAAGAAGGTTGGAAAGACGTCAAATTATTCGATGGTGGTTGGTACGACTGGGATAAAGCGCATCAAAAAGACCCAAGTAAATATCCTGTCCAAGTTGGCGATCCAAGAGATAAAGACAAGGTGAAAATCCTTAACTAATGAAAGTTTTACGCATTCTTTTACATTTAATCCAAATTGGACTACTCTATGCGATTTATCTAATGGACGATCTTTATCGCAATCATCTAGGGTTTATGCGAAATGTTTCTTTTTATTCTCACAAATTTGAAGCCAGCGCATTCGGCAGTAAATTGTTTTTACTGCCGCTCTGTTTGCTAGTAATTGCTATTTTTCTATGGATCAGCAAGAAAAATTTCGAGGCCGGATTGTTAGTGATTGTTAACTTACTTTTTTTAAGCTGGCAACTTTTCTTTGACCTACAAACGACACCAATTTATTTTTTAATTAGCGGGATTTTTTGTTTGCTTTGTTTGGTACAATTGATCATTGTTTTAATGAAAGGAAAATAAACAGTGGATTATTCAGAGAAAACAATTGAGTTAGCGCAAATGATTGCAGAAAACTGTACCAGTTGCAAACGCTGCATGCGGGACTGTCTATTTTTACAGCAGTATTGTCAGGATCCCCAAAAATTGTTCCAGCAGTTTTTAACCGAAGGCTTGGAACCGATTGTTCCTTATTCTTGTATGCTATGCGGTCGTTGCACGGTGGTTTGTCCGTTACAATTGAAGTTAGACGAAGCATTTCAAGCAATGCGACAAGATTTAATCAAAGACGGGTTGCCGCTAAAACAATTGAAAGGTGTTGAAATGCACCAAAAACTTTCAACTAGTAAATTGTTTTCTGCAGTCAATCGGGGTAAGTAGTCAACGGAAAGAGAAAAATAGAGTTAAGTGTTTTGAAATGTAAGCGAGGATAAAAAAGTAAGCGAGTTTTAGCAAGTAACTTATCCTTACGATAAAAGGAGAACTAACATGAAATACGGCTTTATGGCAGGCTGTGCACTGAGTTCAAGTAGCCCCAAACACGTTGCCCAGATTATCGACTATTTAAAAGTTTTTTATCCTGATTTAGCGGTCATCCAAGGCTGTTGCGGCAAACCGACACGAATGATCGGTCAAGAAGAACTGTTTCAAACACGCTTTGGAAAGTTAACCCAACAAGTGCGGACGGCAGAAATTGATGAACTGATCGTGGCCTGCCAAGGCTGTATTAAGACCATGACGCTTCAAAATCAATTTCCGACTTCCTCCTTGTGGGTGAAAATGGCTGAGTTGGGGTTGCCAAAAGCAGTCATTGGCAAAGGTAAGTCGAGCGATGTCGTTTTTTCAATTCAAGATTCTTGTCCTACTAAAGAAGTCACTGAGATTCATCAAGCGGTCCGTTATTTGTTGGAAGAACTGGGGTATCAAGTGGCCAAAAATCGTTTATCAGGAAAGAATACTTTATGTTGCGGAATGGGTGGAATGTGTGGTGTGTCCAATCCCGCTTTAGCGAAAAATTTTGCTCAAAAGCGTGTTCAAGATTTTAAAACGGATCACATTGTGACTTATTGTGCCAGTTGCACTTCAGCGATGATCCATGGCGGTGGAAATGCTTGGCATTTATTGGACTTAATCTTTGATGATGTTGTCTATCAAGAAGATACAACGATGACTCATCCATTGAATAATCCAATCGAGGCTTGGAAAAATCGCTATCAATCAAAAAAAATAGTTACAAAGACTTAGGAGAAGATTATGAAAAAGTGTTTAGCAGCTTTGGCGATGGCAGGGATGCTTTTTTCCCTGACTGCCTGCAAGACAAGTGAAACAAAAGACGCCCAGACGACTGATTCCATCAGCAGTTTTTCTGGGGCAGTTAAAGAAGGCGCAGGCCAGACCGTTACTTTTTATGGTTATGGTGGCGATGAAAAGGCCAATGCTTGGGTCGATGAAGTTGTCAGCCCAGCGATGAAAGAAAAGTATGATATTACAGTGAAACGTGTTCCGATGGCGATTGATGAAATTTTGAATAAATTGATAACGGAAAAAGAAGCCGGTAGTAAAGAAGGCGACATTGATGTGATTTGGATCAATGGGGAAAACTTCTATACCGCAAAACAAGCAAAATTACTTTATGGCCCCATCACAAAAAACGTTGAAAGCTTTGAAAAATTAATGGACGTGAAGGGGCATAATTCAAAATATGATTTTGGTGTGAAAATTGACGGTTATGAAGTGCCTTACGGGAGTGCGCAATTAGTTTTTGCCGGAGACAAAACAAAATTTGAAACAGGTTTTCCAACGGATACCCAAGCATTGCTAGACTATGCCAAAAAGAATCCTGGGAAAATCACTTATACGGCGCCACCAGAATTTACCGGTAGTGCTTTTGTCCGTAATATTATTTGTGATATTGTTGGTTATGACAAAGTTGAAGAGGCTTCGGCTGACAAAGAAGAGCTATATAAAGTGATCAAACCAGGTCTCGATTATTTAAATGAAATCAAACCATATTTATGGCAAGAAGGAAAAACCTATCCTACTACTACTGCTGAGCTAGACCAAATGTTTGCTGCCGGTCAAATTGATTTGGACTATAGTTACTCTCAAATGCATGTAGCAGAAAAACGGAGTGACAATGAATTTAAAGCATCAACAGAGTCGTTTCTTTTTGATAAAGGAACAATCGCTAACCAAAATTATTTAGCGATTGCCAACACTTCGAAAGCGAAGGCTGGCGCACTTGTTCTGATTAATGAAATGACCAGTGAAAATGCACAGTTGAAAAAAGCTGAGGCCAAGTATGGCTACAGTATCCCACCCTTTGATGCGAATAAATTATCGAAGGAAACGAATCAAAAGCTGACTGATCTTTATAAAAATCAAGGCGTTCTTTCATTAGAAGAGATGCAAGCTAAGCAAATTCCTGAAGTTCAGGCCGAAAAAATTCCAGTGATCGAAGCTCTATGGAAAGAGCACGTTTTACATGAATAAAAGAAAACTATTAGCCCTCCCGTTTTTATTATTAAACAGCGCTATAATTATCGCAGCGCTGTTTAAGGGAATGCAAATAAGTTTAGGCTATTATCCATTAGTCGGTCTGGATGAATTATCTTTTGGTAATTACCAGCAGGTTTTAACGAACCCGTTTTTTCAAAAGTCGCTTGTCTATAGTGTCTATTTAGCACTGACTGCGACTTTTTTGTCATTATTATTAGGTCTGTTCTTAGCTTTTCTACTATTAAAAGTAAACAGCGGTTGGCTCCATAAAATAATCAGTCTGCCAATCTCGCTACCGCATATCATTGTTGCATTAATGGTCATGCAACTGATTAGCCAGACAGGGATTCTTTCCCGGTTGTTTTATCAGTTAGGTTGGATTCAAGAGATTGGTCAATTTCCATTATTGATTCATGATCCCGGGGGGATTGGAATCCTATTAGTTTTTCTTTATAAAGAAATTCCTTATGTAGCGATCTCGACTTTGGCCATATTACAGCAGCTGGAATTAGGCTATGTGGAAGTAGCAAAAAATTTAGGGGCATCCTCTCTGCGCATTTTTTGGTCAATTCTTTTACCAATGCTTCAAAAAACATTGGCAAGTTTATTCATTATTCTCTTTTGTTTTACTTTTGCTTCTTTTGAAGTTCCGTATCTATTAGGGAGTCCCAGTCATCAGACCGTTGCTTTAACTGCTTATGATTTGTTTACCCAAGCCGATCTAATGACTCGACCTCAAGCTTTTGCTTTGAATTTAGTTATCTCTGGAATCTGTTTGGGTGTTACTTTGTTAGTTTTAGCCATTAGCCGTGTTTTACCCGGAGGGAGAAAAACATCATGAAATTTGTGGTTCAAAAAAAATACTCTTTCTTATTACTCGCGGCTATCATGGTGTTAGTACCTTTACTGATCATGTTAGTCTGGTCCTTCAGTCAAAAATGGATGTACCCGGCTATCTGGCCACAGCAAATCGGCAATAAAATGTTTAAGCAAATGCTAAATGATCCTAATTTTTACCCAGCTATCTGCAATAGTTTTTTGATTGCTTTTGCAACTACCGTCGTCAGCTTATTCATAGCGTTGCCAGCGGCGAAGTACTTTGCCTTTCAGCGAAGGTTATCGCAAAGACTCGTTGAAGTTTTGATCTATCTCCCGTTGATCTTACCGGCAATTGCAGTGATTACGTCTAGTCAGGTACTTTTTCTTCAGTTGCGCTTAACCGGGACATTTCTAGGAGTCATCTTACTCCACACCTATCTATGTTTACCTTATGCGATGCAAGTTCTAATCGAAAGCTATCGGCAACTAGGTGAAGGCTATGAATTAACAGCTCAAAGTTTAGGTGCTAAGCCAGGAACCATTTTTCGACAAATTACTTGGCCGTTACTAAGACCTGGGGTGAGTACAGCAGCGATGCTTGTTTTTATTGTTTCCTTTAGTCAATATTTACCGACTTTTTTTATTGGTGGCGGTCGAATTGTGACACTGCCCCTGCTGCTATTGCCTTATGCGAATAATGGTCGTTTTGGTTTAGCTTCAGCCTACAGTTTGATTTTCTTAGTCAGTACAATGATTGGGGTACTTAGCTTAAAAAAAATAATCGGAGGGAAGCCGCATGGGACTAAGCGTTAAAAATTTGAAGTTAAGCTACGGGAAAAAGGAAATTTTACATGACTTGTCCTTTGACGTAAAAGAAGGAGAAATTCTGGCTCTGTTTGGGCCTTCCGGTGTGGGAAAAACAAGCTTACTTAAAATGATTGCAGGTATTCAACCGGTAGAAAAAGGGATAATAACTTTTGACGGAGCTTTTTCGCAAGCGGAGACCCTGCTTGTTTTTCAAGATTTTTGGCTTTTTCCTCATATGAATGTAGTTGAAAACATTGCTTTTGGTTTAAAAGCAAGAAAGTTCCCGTCTCAGCAGATCAAAGAAAAAACGGCTGAGATCCTTAAAGTTTTTGACTTGAGCGGTTTGGAAAGGCATTTTCCTGACCAGTTGTCAGGTGGTCAGAAACAGCGGGTAGCTTTGGCGCGGGTGCTGGTTTTGGAGCCCAAGTTATTACTGTTAGATGAGCCCTTTGCGAATTTGGACAATCATTTAAAAGAATCCATGCGAGATTATTTGCGCCGTTTGCAGCAAACCTATCAGTTTAGTATCGTGTTAGTGACTCACGATCGTGAAGAAGCTTTTCAACTAGCTAATCGGATGATCATTCTCATGGATGGCACGATCCAGCAAATTGGCAAACCTAGAGATATCTATTTTTATCCTGAGAATCGTCAAGTCACAGAAGCGATCGGAGAAGCAAATTTTATTCCAGGGATAATTAGCGAAACGAGTTTTCAAACAGAACAGTTTGCGTTATCCGTACGAAATTCCAATGAAATCGCGGGTGATGGTGTGCTATATCTGCCTTATGGAGCTGAAATCATTGTGGGAGCAACCGGCATTCCGGCTTTTATTGAACAGAGCGAATGGACACCACAAGGCCAACGTGTAGTCGCTAAACTTGGGAATGAGCGTTGTATTTTTACTAATTTATCAGAAAAAGTTACTTCAGGGACAAGTGTCTGTTTAGAATTCCCGGAAAAATTACAGGTGATGGAAAAATGATTTCAGTTATTATTCCGGTATTAAATGAAGAAAAAAAACTTTTGCCTTTATTATTGCAACTGGAGAGTTTAGGAAATGAAATCCCATTTGAGTTGATCGTAGTTGATGGCGGCAGCCAAGATCAAAGCGTTGCCGTTGCTCAAAAATTTGCGACAGTTTATCAGTTGGAAAATGCAAATCGCGGAATTCAGCTGAAATATGGTGCTGAAAAAAGTCACGGGGAGATTTTATGGTTTTTACATAGCGACAGTCAGTTAGACTATTATCAGAATCCGCTGCTACAAATTCAAGAAGTCTCAGCGGATCAAGCAGTTAGTGCTGGTTTTTTCAAATTAGCTTTTAATTCCAATGATTTTTTTTATCGCTATTTAGCACGTACTTCCAATTGGCGCGCACGTTACTTGGGATTAATTTTTGGCGATCAAGGACTCTTTACCACTCGGACGAATTATCAGAAAGTCGGCGGTTTTGATCCAATCCCCTTGATGGAAGATTGGGAGCTAAGTCGTAAATTATGGAAATTAGGAAAGTTCAAACAATTATCGGCTACGCTGGTTACTTCTAGTCGCCGTTTTCAAAAAGGCAAGCTACGGACACATCTGAGGATGCACAAAATTAAATTGCTTTATTTATTAGGCGTTTCACCAGAGAAACTCCGAAGTCGTTACTACAAATAGAAAGGAATCAGCCATGTTAGAAAAAATTCAGCAGTATTTGGACGAACAACAACTAGTAAAAAGGCTGCAATTACAGAACCCCGTTAAAGTTGAATTTTTGGCGCAAGGGGAATATAACCAGAATTTTGTACTCTCAGATGGTATCAAACGGTACGTTTTCCGTTTGAATTATAGCAGTCAAAGACAGTTGGCTAATCAAATTAGTTATGAATATCAAGCGTTAAAATGGTTAGAACCCACAGGTCGCACGCCTAAAGTTTATTATGTAGATGATCAGCGCCAAAGTTTTCCTCAAGGGTTATTGATCATGGAATTTTTGGTTGGGAGCCCTTTGGACTATCGGAAAGATTTAGTCGAAGCTGCTCAGATTTTTGGGGAAATCCATCGAAAGCCCATCGATTCAGTTGCTGAAAAAAATTTTATCATGGAAAAATCAACCCTGTTGACTGACCGGGTCAATGAATGTCAGCAGTTATTAGAACCTGTTTTAAAGAGTGAGTTTGTTCCGCTTCATGCAAAAAAACAATTGGCAGCCGCGTTGGACAAATGTCAAAAAAACATTTCTCAGCAGCTTTTTTTTACTCAATTGGATCAATGGTGTGTTACTAATACGGAAGTGAATTCCCATAATTTTATCATTGGTGAGAAGGGCTATTTAATCGATTGGGAGAAACCGGTCATTAGTCATCCGGTTCAGGATATATCTCAGTTTTTGGCATCAACAACAACGCTTTGGCGCAGTAATTTAATTCTGACGCAAGCTGAAAAACGCCATTTTTTCAAACATTACTTGGAAGCAACGGGCTTTCTTTCGGACGATTTTGAAGAAGCCTTGCGGATTTATCATCCGTATTTGATGCTGCGGGCTTTGGCCTGGTCGGCAATGGCCTATGACAGCTATCAAAAAGATACGAAAGAATTAAAAAATCAAGAAATCTTTGATAAAGTCACCAGCTATTTAATGGAAGATTTTTTAGATCAAGCCTTAAAGGAGCAAGTTTTTGAATAAATCAGCTTATATTTTATTTACCCGGGTTCCCGTAGCCAATAAAGTGAAAACACGATTGCAAAGTAGCCTCAGTGGTGAGGAGGCTAGTCAGGTCCAGCTGCGAATGCTACAGGATAGTTTCAAAAAATTCAGCGATTTGGAACAATACGCGATTGATGGTTATCTGGCCTATTCTGATGAAGGAGATCCGACAGAGTTGCTGCAGAGCGTGCCAAAAAATTTTCAGACTTTTCGGCAGCAGGGCAAAACGATCGGTGAACGAATGAATCATGCGATGCAAACTGTTTTTGCTAAAGGTTATGAAAAAGTTGTGTTGACTGGTAGCGATATCCCTAATTTGAATACAGCAATCATTTTAACCGCATTTTCTGAATTGACAGAGTTGGTTTTTGGTCCTTCTTTTGATGGAGGTTATTACTTAGTAGGAAGCACTTCCCAGATCGATTTGAAGCTGATCTTTGAAACAGAAATTGCTTGGGGAAAAAAGAAAGTGTTGCAAGAAACTTTGCAACGTTTAAGCGAACATGAGGTCAGCTTGCTACCACCCTTGCAAGATATTGATTACCCTAGTGATTTAAAAAGGATGCAAGAAAATCTGGCGGAAGAAAATCATTATTTGCATCATTGGCTGATCGAAAATCGAGGAGTTTTAGAATGAGAAAAGTTATTTTGGATTGTGATAATACTTTTGGTTTGCCTGATCATGATGTCGATGATGGGTTAACATTGTTTTATATACTAGGAGCTCCAACGCTAGACTTACTGGGAGTAACTTTGACTTATGGGAATAGTTCTTTAGCGGAAGTCACGAAAATGACTAACGAACTTCAAACGCGCTTAGCTTTGCCTTTTCAAGCTTATTCAACCAATCAAGCAAAATTCTTAGTGGAGCAAGTCAATCAGGCGCCTAATCAGGTGACAATCCTTGCAACCGGCGCGTTAACCAATTTGTATGAAGCACAAAAAATTGACCCCTTATTCTTTCAAAAAGTTGAAGCAATCGTTTTAATGGGTGGGACTGTGGAACCGTTAGTTGTCAATCAACGGGCGGTCAAGGAATTAAACTTTTCTTGTGATCCGGTTGCTAGTGAAGCAGTTTTATTAAGTCAGGCAAAATTAACTATTATGAATGGCCATATGACGGCGGCGGCTTTCTTCTCAAAAAATGAACTGGTCGAATTACTACAAGCGGCGGAACCTGTCTTGCCCCGCGCTAGTTTTGATTGGTTGGCGACCACTCTAGCAGAATGGATCGAATGGAACCAAAAAGTTTTCAGATTTTCTGGTTTTTGCAATTGGGATATGACAACTGCAGTTTATTTGGAGCGGCCAGATTTTTTTAGTGAAGAAGCTTACTATTTATCAGCTGTGCAGGACCAGCTTTTTAAAGGTCAGCTGCAACTGACTGCTAGATCAGAATATTATGTAAAAATGCCTAAAAAACTTTTGGCACTTTCTGAATTCAATCAATTGGCTATTGAGCGTATGGTCACAGGCCTTACAAAAAAATAGATATCATTGGTGAATAAAGACTCAAACGTAAAAAAATCATTAACAAATAAGTTGGGAGAAAGGAGTATCAGTGAAAAAATTAATTGTTTTTATCCTGTTAGTCGCAGACGTCATTTTTTTAGCTGATCATTTTGGCTTAGTAGCATTTCTAACCGATATCACTCGCTTAAGAAGTTGTTTAGAAAATTTTGGTTGGTGGGGCTATTTGTTTTTTATTCTACTTTCTGTTGTTGTTGCGGTTTTCCTTTTGCCGGGACAATTTCTAGCAATCGTAGGTGGCTTGGCTTATGGTGGTTTTGTTGGCGGTGTACTGACGGTTATCGGAGCTTCTCTAGGAGCTAGTCTTTCTTTTATCATCGGGAAATATGTAGCCAGAGATTATATCCTTCAGCGTTTTGGTGAGGATCCAATTTTTCAAAAAGTTGAAAAGGGTGTACGGGAAAATGGGCTTTCTTTTTTGATTTTTACCCGATTGGTGCCCATTTTTCCCTTTGCAATTCAAAGTTATGCCTATGCGTTGACCCCCATGAGTGTCAAGAAGTTTAGCTTCATTTCTTTCTTAACGATGATGCCGGCTAGTTTTATCTATGCTTTCATGGCTTCGGAAATTGCTTCAAAGGGTGTTTCACTGAAATTACTGATAGAATTGACTGTTGCGGGCATGCTCTTAGCTTTGATCACTTATTTACCGAAAAAAATTAGTAAAAAAATGAATCAGCTAAGCAATGAATACAAAGAATAGCTACAAAAGGAGAGTTGACAAGACTTTTGTCAATTCTCCTTTTTTTGTTTCTTATAAGTTGATTTTTCAACTCCAAAGTTAACAACACCTCCATTGCCTTTTCAACTAGCTACTTCTAAAATAAAAGTAAGGAGGGATATTGATGGAGATGAATATCGGGCCAATTATTCTAGAAAAACGTAAAGAGAAAAAAGTAACACAACAAGAATTAGCTAATTTTATTGGTGTATCTAAAGCATCAGTTTCTAAATGGGAGACTGGTCAAACATATCCAGATATTACATTATTGCCCATTTTAGCGGCTTATTTTGATATTACAATTGATGCGCTACTGACTTATGAGCCTCAGTTGGATAATCATGAAATCCAGCGTATTTATGGGATGCTAAAAGAATTTTTAGAAACAAAATCTTCGGAGGAAGTTTTAGCGACGATCCGTAGCTTTGTTCGACGCTATTACTCTTGCTATCCATTTGTTTTACAGATGGGCCTGTTTCTAATGAATCATGCAGATTTATTACCTGGGGAGGAAAAAATTTTTACGTATACAAAAGAAGCTCAGGAATTATTTATCCATGTTCGAACACAAGCAAAAGATCCGGAATTAATTACTCAAGCGCTGAAATATGAGGCCTATGCCTCTTTAGTGTTACAGGAATATGATCAAGTCTTAGCACTTTTAGGAGAGCGTGTTCCAGCCGCCTTTCCAATTGAGATTTTAATTGCTGCGGCCCAACAACAAAAGGGCGAGCCACAGCAAGCGATTGCTACACTGCAAAGTGGCATCTATCAAAACATCGCGGTTTTCATGAGTTTTTTAACCAATTATTTACAAATCGTCGGTAACGATCGTAAAAAATTTTCCGATACGGTAACACGCGGCTCTGAATTTGCTGAAATTTTTAATTTTCAAGAGCTACATCCAGTGGTACTAATGAATTTTCAATTATCAGCAATTTTTGGATATGCTCAAATGGGTGAGGAGGAAGCTACTTTACAAATATTAAAGCAATTTATGGTGGTATTAAAAAATACGAAATTTCCAGTTAAACTCCATGGCGATGATTACTTCGATCAAGTCGATGCGTGGTTGGAACAATCGGAGCTAGGAGATCAATTACCTAGAGATTCGATGCAGGTTAGGAGTAGTCTGATTGACCTGATACTCAATAATCCGCTATTTGAGAAATTTGAAAAACAAGAGCAGTTTGCGCAGATTTTTGCAGAATTACAATTATTAAAGGAACAGGAGGTGACCGAAAATGCATAATTTTGAGCTGTTCAAGGAAAATTTAGCATTGTTTATCCCCCTAATTATTTTAGAACTGTTGTTAATGATCACAGCAGTTCGGCATATTTTGAAGCATCCGACTTATCGTTTTGGAAATAAAGCTTTTTGGCTAGTAATAGTGATTGTTTTTCAACTGATTGGGCCTGTTATTTACTTTGTCTTTGGAAGAAGGGATAATGGATGAATATTTTGGAACTAAAGGATGTCTCGAAAAAATATGGAACCAAAAAAGTTTTAGAACACTTGAATTTAACTGTGCCGACGGGTTCAATTTTCGGATTTGTAGGAGAAAATGGTGCGGGAAAGACGACTACAATGAAGTTAATCTTAGGACTAGAAAATAAAAACAGTGGAGAGATCTTAATTAATGGCATTCCAGTGACCTTCGGCGACAATCGGACCAATCAATTTACCGGCTACTTGCCCGATGTTCCGGAATTTTATGATTATTTATCTGGACAAGAATACTTAAAACTGTGTGGTGAAATTACTGGCTTGAAGGGTGAAGAGTTGAGGAGCAAAATTTCGGAAATTTTGTCACTAGTTGGTCTTCCGCTAAATAATAAAAGAATTAAAGGCTACTCGCGAGGGATGAAACAACGTTTAGGAATCGCTCAAGCATTATTGAATGATCCAGAATTATTGATTTGTGATGAACCAACTTCAGCGCTGGATCCAAGTGGCCGCAACGATTTTTTACAAATGCTCGCTAATTTAAAAGGGCGGACAACGATTCTTTTTTCGACCCATATTCTAAGTGATGTGGAACGAATCTGTGATTATGTTGGAATATTAGATCAAGGAAAACTAATTGTCAGCGGTCCAATAGAACAATTGAAAGAGCGCTATGCCAAGAATCAGCTTGAAATTGAGTTTTCCCAGAGACAAGATTTAAGCGAGTTGCTTAAAATTATCCAGGAGTTAAAGGAGCAGCAACTCATTAAAAGTTATGCCTATGACTCTGACAAAGCTTTGATAAATGTAGAATATACACAGAGCTACGAACAAGTTGCTGCTGTCATGTTTCAAAGTTTTGAAACAGCGCGACTTTATCCGAAGGCATTAAGAAAAATCGATCCTTCATTAGAAACAATCTTTTTGGAGGTGATCCAATGAAAAAACTGTATTTTTTTCTAAAAAAAGAATTGTTTGAAAGCTGGCGAACTTCCCGCTGTCTGATTTTGCTGATTATTTTTTTAATTATCGGGCTAATGAACCCGTTGTTGGCAAAGTTGCTACCGGAAATTATTAAACAGACGATTGGTGAAGGGCTGGCGAATACGCTAGCTGAACCGACTTCCTTTGATTCGTGGGCCCAATTTTATAAAAATTATCCTCAGACGGGGTTAATTGTCTTAGCGCTGATGTTCAGTGGGATTGTGAGTAATGAGATTAATAAAGGTACCTTGATCAATCTCGTCACTAAGGGATTGCGTCGTTGGACGGTCATTATTGGCAAGTTGTTGAGTTTAGTAATCCAGTGGACCTTATGCTTAACCGTAACTTTTTTAGTGACCTGGTTTTACACTCAATATTATTTCCCAGATAATCAAAGTCCCCATCCATTTCAAGCGGTCTTTCCTCTGTGGATTTTTCAATTATTGTTGGTAGGCCTTATTCTATTTACTTCTACAATTGCCCGAAATAATTATGAGGGACTTTTACTCAGCGGTGGTTTGATTCTCTTATTTATCCTATTGAGTGTAGTAAAAAAACTCAAATACCTTAATCCGCTTTCCTTAGTGACACAAAACCTTGTTTTCTTACAAAAAGATGCGGTCGTATCTGATTATTGGCCGGCAATGTTGTTAAGTGTCTTGCTTTTTGTCCTCTTCGTATCCCTTAGTATCGCTATCTTTAATCAAAAGAAATTATAAATTCGAACGGGGCCGCTAGTATTTTATTAGGTTCCTTTCAATTATAAAGATCCACAAAAAAACAGGGAGTGTGACAATACTTTTGTCACACTCCCTGTTTTTGAATAAACGCTGTTCTATAAGCTCAAATTAAAGCTGATGATAGCTATCATCAAATGAATAAGTAAACAACTGAGTAGATGTAGTAAGCCAACAACAGTAAAGCAACGATACAGGAAAGCTGGGTAAAAAAGCCGCCCCGTCTAGGTACTGCTTTTTGGTGAGATCTTCTGTGAGAAGTATCTTCACTATGACTAGCAGTCATTTTATTTTTAGTTGGTCGTAAGAGAACCACAGCCAGTAAATCAATAAAAATCAAACCTTGTAAAACGATACTAACGATAAAGATAACTTGATCCCCCTGAAACATTCTAAACAAGAATAAAAGAATCATCAGCAGATCAAACAAGAGAGTCAATAAAAGCGCCATAATAAAGCTCCTTCGAATAGGTTAGAATAATCAAGCTTTATTATAGCATATAACTAATAAAAGAATTACGAATTATTTATGAAGGATTTGACTCGGAAAATCATTACTTATTTTTCCAGAAAGAGTGGATTAACCAATAAAGCAGACAGGATAAAATTGAGACGAGCATTAAAAGACCTAGTACCCAGGCACCTTGGATAGGTTGATAATGATGATAGTTCATGAGTAAGCAAATGCATAAAAAAGTTGGAATCAAGGAGAAATACAAATGGATCAAAAAGCGATCTTTTCTAAATAGATAGAAATAGATGATAGTCATCAAAAAGAAAATAATATATATAACTATTGAAACACTATTACCAATATCCATGAGCTATCCCCCTTATAGTAATTATTATATCAGAGTAATCTGTTTCAACAAATAACAATAGAATTATAATTCTCTGCTGGCATTAATAGAAAACAGCATTTTTTACAGGAATATTAAAAAAAAGAGCAATATTCTTTTTTATTTTAAAACCATAAAAAAAAAGATTGGAAGCCTCCAACAGTGGGCTTGAAAATGATTTGTTAGGTAGGTGTTAAAATTTACTTTACGATTATTTTTTGTTACT
>NZ_BCQF01000005.1 GCF_001544295.1 Enterococcus pseudoavium NBRC 100491 | reverse complement strand
AATATGTAACGATCACTAAAAATAGTGGAACGATTTGGAATGATTTTGGTTTTAAAAGCGGGAACTCGACAAAGAGTCTGTATCAACGAACGTATCGAGCAACGGGCTACTACAACCATTTCAACGGCTCAAAATATTTGTCTATTTATGATAATAAAGGCAAGTGGCAAGGGTATTTAAACGAGCGAGATGGTTCTAAAGCTACTGGTGCACAAGGGACTGGTTTTGCAATGAATAAATCCGTTCTGGTCATCAAAAGTGGTTACTCCATTTGGAATAATTTCAACTGGAAGGAAAAAGCACGAACAAATTCTGTAATTAATAAGACGTATCAAGTCAAATGGTATTATAAGCATATGAACGGCTCGACTTATTATTCCTTGTATGATTCTAATGGGAAATGGTTTGGCTACGTGAATAGTGGGGCTGTTAGAGAACGTAGGGGCGTAGCTCACTATCTTGGGACCACTAGACAACGTGTCGTTAATGAACTGAATGCACACCAAAATGATCGTTTCTATTTAGGAACGCCCTTCCGACTGACGGGCTTTAATAATCCGGAAATGTTTCTTGTACCAAATGGGATAGCAAATCCCTATGGTCCAGGCATGAATTGTACAGGCTTTGTAGCTTGTGTGACTCGTCGAAGCGGTGGCAACTTGAGTCGAATTTCCGGTATCACTCAAGGATACGGTGGCTATGTTAATGCTTATAATTGGCGGGATGCCTTAACGCGCAATACGGAATACTATTCATTCAGCTCAATTGATGCATTGTTAAGAAGCGGAAAAGCTCAAAAAGGTGATCTCATTTATTTAGAGGCAGTTTTTACGGATCCTTCTTATGACTGTCACATTGGCATTTTCTGGGGGAACCGTTCTAATGAAAATCGATTTTGGCATCAAGTAATCGATGGGAATAAAATTTCACACATCTATTCTGGAACGCCCTATTCAAAGGTCTACCTGTTCCCACAAGATTAAAATAATCACTAGAATCTTTTTAAATTTTCTTCAAGAATATTAAATAAAAGATAGATATTCACAGAACAAAAAGCGGTCAAACTAACTTGTTTGACCACTTTTTGTTCTTTTCTTTTTTATTACTTTTTTTAGGAAAGCTACTCTTTTTTTAGGGGGTATGGTAAGATGTGTAATGGATTATTTCGTGGATTAGGAGTGTTTGTATGAATAAAAGTGGTGAATGGAATGCGGCTCGTCGCTTTTTTATTGTTTTGCTAGACGTCGTCGTATATAATATCTCGGTCTATTTTAGTTTTTGGCTAAAATTTGGTGGAGAAATTCCCGCAAGAAATTTTGAAACGTTTGAAAGTTCCGCCTTATTTATCTCATTATTCTTTATTATTTTAAATGTCTTATTAGGAACTTATGTTTTTTATAACCGCATTGTAAGTGATATTGTTTTCGTGACGGTTATCGGACAGTTTTTGACAGCATTAGGCATTATGATCATCACTTTTGCTGGACGTTGGTTTGCTTTTCCAAGAACGGTTATTTTGATTTCTTTTTTACTTGGGACGGTTCTATTGATCATTTATCGTACGATTATCTATAAAGCCTATATGAAATTAAGTTCGGATAAAAAAGTAACGATTTTGGGATTTGAAAAAGAGGTTGCACCCGCAATTCAAAATTTTGGCTCTCAAAAAAATAATAAGCATAAAGTGGAATCGGTTGTGCTGGATCACTTCTATGATCATTTAGTTGAGATTATTGATGATGTTGATATCGTTTATTTAGCATCAGAAATTGAGGAAGCTGAAAAAATCAAAATTTATCAGCTAGTTACCAAAAAAGAGAAAAAGCTGTTTTTAAACACCACCTTTGAAAACTTAGTGACAATCAACCCGAATATTATGAACTTTGAAGATGAGAGTATTATTGAATCATCCGGATTTCGGATTCCTTCAGAAGATGCAATGCTTAAACGAGTGTTTGATATTGTTGTTTCGTTAATCTTATTAGTGATTGCTTCACCATTCATGTTAATCACTGCCATCTTAGTAAAGACAACGTCACCAGGTCCGATTATTTATAAACAAATTCGGATTACAAAAGATCAAAAAGAATTTCCAATTTATAAGTTCCGTTCTATGAGTGCGACTGCTGAATCAAAATCTGGTCCCGTTTTAGCAAAAAGCAACGATGCCCGAGTGACACCAGTTGGAAAATTTATTCGTGCGGTTCGGTTTGATGAGTTGCCTCAATTAATCAATGTGCTAAAAGGCGATATGTCGATTATTGGCCCACGACCAGAGCGGCCCTTCTTTGTTGAGCAATTCAACCAAGAAAATCCCTATTACTATTTGCGCCACAATGTGCGGGCAGGGATTACTGGCTATGCACAGGTTTACGGAAAATACGCCTCTGACTATAATAGTAAGTTAAAATTTGATTTATTGTATATTAAGAAATATTCAGTGATGTTGGATTTAAAGATTTTGTTGCAAACGATAAAGATTTTATTTGATAAAGTATCTTCGCAAGGTTTAGAAGAAGGCGAACTGTGTACGTCACTAGATGACATGGATTTTCCGAAAGAGAAAATTTTTCGATAGAAGGAGTGTCCTTTTTTGAGTAATGTCGATATTAGTTTATTAATGTCTGTATATATTAAGGAAAAACCAGAGTTTTTTAAAGAGGCATTGAAGAGTGTTGTAACTCAAACATTGCCAGTAAAAGAAATTGTGTTAGTTCTTGATGGTCCAATCACCTCTGACTTGCAAAAAGTAATTGATGATTGTCAAACAAATAATCCGGAATTAATCAACTTAGTCCCTTTAAAAGAAAATGTTGGTTTGGGAAAGGCTTTGGCTATTGGTGTCGAAGCATGTAAATACGAATTAATTGCTCGGATGGATACGGACGATATCATGCTTCCTGAGCGAATTGAAAAACAATATGCAGAGTTTGTTGATGATCCAGAACTAACGATTGTGGGCTCCAATATAGATGAATTTTATGACTCGCCTCAAAAGATCGTGGGTAGAAGAATTGTTCCAGAATCAAACGAGGAGATTCGGAAGTTTTCAAAAAAGCGCAATCCTTTTAATCATATGACAGTCATGTTCAAAAAATCAGCAATTCTTAATGTGGGAAACTACCAACCGATGATGGGATTTGAAGACTATTATCTTTGGGTAAGATTGCTAAAGGCAGGATATAAGGGTAAAAATGTTCAAGAATCTTTAGTTTATGCTCGAACGGGTGAGGATATGTATGCTCGTCGGGGCGGGAAAAAATATTTTGTTAATGGATTGAGAGGCCGTACTGCAATTTACCGAGCGGGTTTAGGGTCTTTTACAGATTATTTTGTTTCTTGCTCAGCCCATGTAGTGGTGAGCCTATTACCAAATAGAATTAGGGGTCAAATTTATGAAAGTAAACTCAGAAAATAAAATTGATTTATCAGTGATTGTTCCAGTTTATAATGTAAAGGAGACTTTATGTAGAGCAGTAGAAAGTATTGTTAATCAAAATTTAGAAAAAATTGAAATAATTTTAGTGGATGATGGTTCTACAGATGGCAGTCAGTATATATGTGATGATTTGGAAAAAAAACATAAATTTGTAAATGTTATTCATAAGGAAAATGGCGGCCTATCTTCAGCGAGAAATGTTGGTATTATCCAAGCACAAGGGGAGTACATTACATTTATTGATAGTGATGATTATTATACTGAATCTTTTTTTGAAGAGGCCATTAAGAAGTTGAATAATGATAATGGAGATATCTTTGTTTTTGGATTACGAAAAGGTTCTCAAGAAAAGAGCAAAGAGTTAGTTTTTACAAATGAAATCTGTTCTATAAAAGAAGAGGCAATAAAAAAATTATTTTTAGAAAAGGCTGTAGATTTTTATGCTTGGAATAAAATTTATAGACACTCGCTTTTTAAGGAAATTCGGTATCCCGAAGGCCATCTTTATGAAGACGTGATACCTACATATTTACTTTTTAAAAAGGCGAAAAAAATTATCTTCAGTGACAAAATAGGGATTTTCTATTATTCAAACCCAAATAGCATTGTTAACCAGCAATTTAGTATCTCTCAATATGATAATGTATTGCAGCGAATAAAATTATTGGAATATATTAAAAGTGATTATCCAGAATTAAAATATTTAGCTGTGGATAAACTTGTGGATGGTTTTTTATCTACGGGCTTTAAAATAAGTTGTGCAGATAATCAAAATAAAAAAGAATTTTTGAAAAAACTTAGAACAGATATAAGTAGTCATTTTTTTGGAGTATTTGGTTGTTCAAAAGTAAGTATTTCAAAAAAAATAGGACTGATTATACTTTTTGTTAACAGCAAGCTTTACAAAAAAATATATTCGTTAGTACTAGGTAAGGGAATTTAGTAGGAGGATTTTATGGTTGCTATTTCAGTAATTGTTCCGGTGTATAATGTGGAAGATCTTTTATCAAAATGTGTAGATTCGATTTTGATTCAAAGCTTTAAGGATTTTGAACTTCTTCTTATTAATGATGGTTCCAAGGATAAGAGTGGAAATATCTGTGAGGAATACGCAAAAAAAGATTCTCGAATTAGTGTTTATCATAAAAAAAATGGTGGGTTATCATCGGCTAGAAATTATGGAATAGAACATGCACATGGTAATTTTATAACTTTCATCGATAGTGACGATTTTGTTGATAAATCAATGTTGAAGATCTTATATGATAATATGATTGAAAATGATGCTGATTTGTCAATAACCGGTGTGAGAGATATTTATGATGGAAAGATATCAATTGATGTTGGTAGAGAAAAAATGTTGCTTAATTCAGAAGAAACATTGGAATTAATGTTAATGGGGAAGAAAATTAATGTATATGCTGTATCTAAGCTATATAAAAGATCAATATTTAAAAACATCAAATATCCAGTTGGGAAGGCATATGAGGATTCTTATATTATAGTTGATATTTTGAGAAAATGTTCAACGATATTTGTTGATACAATACCTCAGTATAATTATTATCATCGAGCAGATAGTATAACAACTTTATCCTATAGCACTCGAGATTTAGATTATATAGAAGCTTGGACTCTAAATTATGATAAAATTAAGGAGTTTTTCCCAAACCTAGAATATTTAGGTCTGAGAAGAGTATGCTTTTCTTATTTTTTTGTTTTGGACAAGATATTATTAGCAAATAAGGAACGCGAAACAACAAATACTAAAGATATTGTAAATTTTCTTAGAGAAAATAGTACGTTTATTTTGAACAATCCTTATTTCTCAAGAAACCGTAAAATTGCTTTAAGATTGTTGAAAATAAATTTGAAGTTGTACAAGCCGTTTCCATATATAATGAATAGATTCGTCCAAAAAAGTAATTAGAAACGGAATGATTTTATGAAAAAGAAAATTAAAAGAATTTTTGAGATTATAAATAAAGGTAGTATACGGGTGCGAATTTATGGCTTATTTTATTTTTGTTATCCAATACTTCGATTCTTTCCAATCAAAAAAAATAAGATTGTTGTCGATAATTATTGGGGAAAAGGTTACGGTGATAATGCAAAGTATATATGCAATTACTTACTTTCTACTAATAAATCATTAGATATAGTCTGGCTATATGAGCCACAATATGTTTCGGCGCCTGAAAAGGATTTTCCAGAAGGAATAAGGTATGTCAAAAACCGTACGTTCAAATCTTTGTTTGAAATGTATACAGCTAAAATATGGATTGATAATGTTAGAAAAAATTTTTCTATCAATAAAAGAAAAGGCCAGTATTATATTCAAACATGGCATGCAGGGTTTTCATTAAAAAATATTGAGAGGAACGTTGCAGATAAATTGCCTCCTCGATATGTAAAAAGAGCAATCAAAGATTCTGAAATGTGTGATTTATTGATATTTGAAAGTTCAGATATGATTAAAGATGTTCCATATACTTTTTGGTATGATGGTCCACTTTATAGAAAAGGTATTCCAAGAAATGATATTATCGTAAATCCAAAACCTGAAGTTATTGATAAAGTTTATAGTTTCTATAACATATCAAAAGATAAAAAGATTGTAATGTATGCACCAACTTTTAGACAAAGTTATGATTTAAAAATTGATTCTCAATTGTTGAAAAATGTGGTTTCGTTTTTATCAAAAAAATTCGATAAAGAATATGTGATGTTAGTCAGACTTCATCCAAATGATACAAAGAGTAAAGAAAGAATTTTCAAAGATACTAGTTTTGGAGATAGGGTTATTGATGCTTCTAGCTACGATGACATGCAAGAATTACTTTGTGCCGTTGACACATTGATTACTGATTATTCTTCAACGATTGGTGAAATGATGGTAGCTGAAAAGAAATGCTTTATTTATGCCTATGACTATGATGAATATATGAAAGACAGAGGTCTTTTGATGGATCTTTTAGATTTGCCGTTTCCGATTTCTAAGAATGAATCTGAACTTGAAAAACAAATTACTGACTTTAATAACGATAAATATTTAAAAAAAGTAAGAAGGTTCAAAAAACAACATAATGTGATTGAATCAGGACACGCCAGTGAAGATATTGGAAATATCATACTTAAACAGATAGAGAGTTAGGTAAAAAATGAATAATAAAAACAATATTTTAAAAGAAGAAAAGACATTACAAAAATTCCAAGAATATTTCATTTACTATTTATTTTTCTTAGTAATATGTAGATCAATTGGAC
This sequence comes from Enterococcus pseudoavium NBRC 100491, assembly GCF_001544295.1. Taxonomy (GTDB): domain Bacteria; phylum Bacillota; class Bacilli; order Lactobacillales; family Enterococcaceae; genus Enterococcus_A; species Enterococcus_A pseudoavium. Next base: position 114,826 of record NZ_BCQF01000005.1, on the reverse strand, counting down.
CGTATAGTCTCATTAATCCTCGATTCGATCAAATTATTTTTGGTATTGGTGCAATTTATGGTTTTCTATTAATAGCAACAGAGTTTATATTGATAGTGTTAAAAAAGAAAGCAAACACTTATAATATATGGCTGGTTATTTTTCTGGTAGGTTTATTTTTAAGTATAGTATTTAATTATCGATTTGCTCTATTTAGCAATTTGAAATTGTTAGTTTGGCAAGCAATATATTTGCTGGTTGTTTTTCAAATTGGGAAGGACAATATTCAATCTGAGAGAATAATAAAAAATATCAGCAATTTATTGGTACTTGTGTGGACAATCCTTACAACAATTTCTTTGGGAATGTTCGTATCTAGATTTGGCTATGCTGTTCATTTAACCAATCGTGCAAGATTTTTAAGAATAGGTTTTTTTGATGCAAGATTGTTCGGTGTTTTTGAAGATCCAAATTTTAGCTCGACTGTTTCCGTAGTTGTAATATTATTGATAGTTTATTCATTAAAAATAAAAAAAGGGAAAATGCAATCCTTTTTTTCGTATTTAGCAATTCTTTTTCAACTTGCATATATTCAACTATCTGGATCACGAACTGGTTTAATCGTTCTTTTACTGTCTATTTTCGTTTTTTCTTTTTCAAATATATTGAACTTAAATATTTGGATCAAAAAGAAAAAATTATATAAATGGCTAGGTAGTTTGATTTCTGCATGTATAGTTGTAATTATTTCGTATGTACTGTTAGAGGGCTTTAAAGAAATTCTTTCCCTACTCCCGGCACTTTTATTTAATGAAGAACATAAAATATTAAAAGGGATTCCTGAAAAGGATGTTGGGAAAATCAGCCTTGAAAGAGGCGATGTTGAGAATAATTCAGATGTTTCAAATGGAAGACTTGGTCTTTGGAAAAGTGGTTTTGAACTTTTCAAAACTAATATTTTATTTGGAACATCACCAAAAGGGATTTTTGAATATGCAAAAGAAGTATTACCTACCACATTTATTGCAAAAACACAAAAATATACACATAATACGTATGTAAATATTATTACTTCTACAGGTTTAGCTGGTTCAATTCCAATATTCTTCTTTTTCATAAGAAGTTTCACTATGGTTGTTATAAATGCTTATGGAAAAATGAATTTATTTTTTAAAAATAATTTCGGATTGAATGCTCAGATTGTTTTAGCAATAGCTGCTTCTGCGTTCTTCTTAAATGATATCGTTATGGTGAACTCTATAGGTTCGTTACTTTTCTGGCTATTTTTGGGAAGAAATTATCATTTGTCTAAGAAATAGACAATTAAAGGTGGAATTTTTGTGGGAAAATATAAAAAACTAGTAGGCAATTCAGCTGTTTTTGCTGCTGGAAATTTAGGGAGCAAGCTGATATCTTTTATAATGGTTCCTTTATATACCTATTATTTAACAACTCAAGAATATGGAACTGTTGAATTAATAACGACCACCATCAGCCTTTTGTTACCTATGGTTTCATTTGGCATCGGTGTAGGAGTTCTGCGCTATGCACTAGAAAAGGATATTGATAATGCAGTTGTTGTTTCAAATTCTATCGTTTTAACTTTGGGAAGCTTATTGATAGGAATCATCATTACCCCGCTACTGAAAATGATTGGACTATTTGAAGGTTCAGTTACATTATTTGCGGCCTTGCTATTGTTACAAATATTGACACAAGTGATGGCGCAATTTGCTCGAGGAAATGGCCAAGTTAAGGTTTTTGCTTTAAATGGAATGCTTAAAACATTTTCAATTGGATTGGCAAATATTTGCTTATTAATGTACTTCCATTTGGGCTTAAATGGGTATCTTCTTTCACTGATAATTGCAGAAATTGTATCATTACTATATCTGACACTTACCACTCCATACTTTAAATTATTCAAATTTGAGCTTATAAATAAATCTTTTATGAAAGAGTTAATCTATTTTTCGTTACCTACAATTCCAAACGATGTTTTGTGGTGGTTTGTTAATAGTTCGAGTAGGTATTTTATTCTATTTTTGATGGGAATAAGCTACAATGGTATTTATGCAGTGGCAAGTAAAATCCCATCATTAATATCTATGATGCAGTCAGTCTTTTCACAGGCATGGCAAATATCTTTAGTAGATGAGAGAGAATCAAAAAATAGGGAAGCATTTCATGAAACAACTTTCAAATATTATGCTTTTTTACTCTTTTTTTGTGCTAGTAGTGTAATGATTGTATTGAAATTCTTCATTCGACATTTTGTTGCAGATGCTTATTATATCAGTTGGACTGTAACGCCACTACTGTTATTGTCTTCGATTTATTCAGCTTTTATTGGGTTTTATGGACAATTTTATATTGCTGAAAAGAAAACTCGCGGCCTAATGAACACCTCTATTGTTTCTGGTGTGATTAGTATCATTCTAAATTATGTTTGTATTTCTATATTTGGTTTAATAGGTGTTGGGATAGCGGCTATGGTTAGTCTTTTTGTTGGTTGGTTAATTCGGATATATGATACTCGAAAGTTTATAAAATTCGCTGTCAATATTAAAACATTGCTTTCCTACCATATTGTAATTTTTATTCAAATTGCTTTAATTTTCATTTTTGATGATTTTAAATTAATTATGCTTGAGTTTCTAATTTGGTTACTATTTTTATTTATAAATAAAGATTTAATTTTCTCCTTTTTAAAATTAATAAGAAGAAAAGCAAAATAGAGAGGGGTTTTTTTGTGAAAACAGCACTTGTTGTCGGAGGTAGTAATGGTATTGGTCTTGCTATAGTGAAACAATTACTTGAACAAGATTATTCTAAGATTTATGTTTTTGATAGAAAAGATCCTTCTTTATCATCTGAGAAAATCAAGTTTACTCAGTTCAATTTAGTTGAGGACGATTTTAGTAAATTTGATTCCTTAGTTGATAAAGTAGACACGCTTGTAATTACTGCTGGTTTTGGTAGAGTCTCGAAATTCGAGACTTTTGAAGATGTTGAAATAAGGAATGGAATTTCTGTAAATGAGATCTCGCCAATTCGCATTATAAGAAAATTTTATAAGAGAATTATTTCTAATGATGACTTTTATTGTCTTATAATGGGAAGTATTGCAGGAATGATCTCGTCTCCTTTGTTTTCTGTGTATAGTGCTAGTAAAGCAGGGATTACTCGTTTTATTGAAAGTGTTAATATTGAAATTGAGGAATCTGGCAGCCAAAATAGAATTCTTAACGTATCACCAGGATCAATTAAGGGTACAAGCTTTAACGGTGGTTCGACTGATTTAGATCAAATAAACCTATTAGCAGATTTTATACTTAAACAAATGTTTAATCGCGAAACGCTTTTTATTCCTGATATTGATGTTTATGGAGATGTTATAGAGCGCTATCAAAAAGATCCACACACTTTTGGTGTGGAAAGTTACAATTATAAGATAGATTCGGGGAGGCTAAATAATGTCCCTCAAGTTAAAATTGGGTATCTAAGTGGAACATTCGATTTATTTCATGTGGGTCATTTAAATTTGATAAGAAAAGCCAAACAATATTGTGATTATTTAGTTGTAGGTGTTCATAGAGATGCCTCTCATAAGGGAAAAGAAACGTTCATTTCTTTTGATGAAAGAGTTGAAATACTAAAAGCAATAAAGTTTGTTGATGAAGTAATCGAATCAAAACCAGAAGATATGGATGTTTGGGAAGAAATTAACTATCATTATCTGTTTGTTGGAAGTGACTATAAAGGAACTGAGCGTTTTGATACTTATGAAAAGTATTTCGAAGATAAAGATGTGCAAATTATTTATTTTGATTATACTAAAGGAACGAGTAGTACTCAATTAAGAAAAGCGCTTACCGATAGCTAAGGTGAAAGGGAAGGAGAACTCATGAACAATTTAATCACTGGCGGTGCCGGTTTCATCGGTTCAACGTTAGCTAATTATTTATCGAAAGAAAATTCTGTCATCGTAATCGATGACCTATCGATGGGAAAAGAAGAAAACTTAAACAAAAATTCGAACCTGAAGTTTATTAAGGGTTCTGTTACAGACAGGGAACTAATGACGGATGTACTTTCCAACAATTCGTTCGACTATATTTTCCATTTGGCAGCCATTGCAAGTGTGGCGGATTCGGTAGAACGGCCAGTTGAAACACATCAAATCAATTTTGAGAGTGTTCTGATGTTACTAGAATTAATTAGAGCGCATCAAAAAGATATGAAACGGTTAGTCTTCAGTTCTTCGGCAGCAGTCTATGGGGATGAACCAACATTGCCCAAGAAAGAAGAGTCAGTGATTCGTCCGCTGACACCTTATGCGGTCGATAAGTTTGCAGCAGAACAATATGTGTTGGACTACAATCATCTTTATGGCGTAAATACTAGCGCCGTACGTTTTTTCAATGTTTATGGACCTAATCAAAATCCAGAATCACCTTACAGCGGAGTAATCTCGATTTTAGTAGACCGTTATAAAAAGCTTCAAAATGGATTAGCTACAGAATTCACATTATTTGGTGATGGTTCACAATCTCGCGACTTTGTTTTTATTGAAGATGTGATCCAAGCTTTACTCCTTGTTGCGACCAAAGAGGAAGCCCTAGGAAAGCAATTCAATGTTGGAACAGGTAGCGCAATTACTCTTAAAGAATTGATAGCAGTAATTGATGAAACATTAGAGATAACCTTGCCAATCAAACACGAAGCAGAAAGAGATGGCGATATTAAAGATTCAGTTTCTGACATTGCTAGATTAAAAAGTCTAGGCTATCAAGCAAACTTTAGTGTTCAAGAAGGCATGAAGAAATATTTGAAATCAGAGGATTTCCATCTATAATTTTCATAAACATGAGTTCTTAAAAAATTAGAATATTTCAAATGAAATGAATTTTAGGTGGGGTCAGTACTCGATGAAAAAAAAGGATATAATAAAAAGAATAATAGTAGTTGCAATGCTATTTACAATTTTTTTTATGGTTCCCTACAACCATGATGAGTGGGCTTGGGGAACTGATGCGGGAATTAGGTATTTGAGGAATTTTTTCCAAGGTTATAACGGCCGATATTTTGGTGATATCTTGTCGCTTCTAATTACAAGAAGTAATTTTTTTAAAGCGTTTTTTATGACAGTTGTAACACTAGGAGTGTATTTATCAATAAAGAAATTTTACGGTGTTTTAAAAAGTAATGATGAAAATAGAGAATTTGTTTTATTATGTACTTTTTTACTATTACTAATGGTCCCAACGGTTCTTTTTCGGCAAATCTATGGGTGGCCAGCAGCGTTTGTAAATTTTGTTCCTCCAGTCATCTTTGTGATTCTATATTTACAGTCAATATATTGTTATGTGATAAAGAAACAGACAAAGGAGGCCTATTTAATCTCAGGAATACTTATTAGTTTGGGAACACAATTTTTTAGTGAAAATGTAACGATCTTTATGTTAGTTTTAAGTCTCTCAATACTAGTTATTGAGAAAATGATTAATAAAAAGAATACACGTTTTGTAATTGGGGCAACGGTTTCCGCATTGTTGGGGACTATTGTTATGTTTGTTAATCCAGCATATTTGAATGCGGCTAATAATACTGATGGATATAAAAAAATAGAATTATCTTTCAGTTTTATTTGGAATAAAATTAGTTCTCAGATATTACCGAATATGATTTTAAACTATAAGTTCCTATTCATTATATTTAACTTAGGGTTATTATTGCTTTGTTTTAAGAAAAATAGAAATCTCAATTTTTGGAGTAAAAGTTCTATAGTATTAACGATAACATATTTTATTTATGGCATATTTTTTTATGGACAGATGAAATTTTCTTTTCAGTATGAAAATACAATTGTCAATCTTTTTTCTATTGCATACTTTATCAGTCTGTTAAAAATTTTTTCAATAGTTTTTTCTGGAAGAATATTATTATTCAATTTAATTATATTTATATCTATTCCGTTTTCAGCGGCTCCATTAATTATGGCAGAACCTATTGGACCTCGTTCGTTCTTTTTAACGTACTGCTTATTTATATTATTTACCGGAATTATTTACTTTGAACTGCTTGAAGGAATTAACATATCAAAAAACTTTTATAGATTAATGAAGTCAGGGATAACAGTTTCTATCGTCTCAATGTTAGTTTTTTACTTATTCATTTTCGGATATATGTATAAAGTTCAATTACAGAGAGAAAACCTTATAGAGGAATCAATCAAAACGAATAAAACAGAAATAGTTTTACCCATCCTCCCAAACGGAAATTATACATGGAAGACTAGTGCTGAGCCAGGTGATTGGCTAGTTAAATTCAAAAAATTTTATGGGATACCAGCAGATAAAAATGTTATTTTCAAGTAGGAGGTCTATAAATGAAGAAGAGTATTCTAATTTCAATTCCCGCATACAATGAAGAGGAGAACGTTAGGCCTCTCTATCGTAAATTGAAGGAAACTCTGGATCCACTGTCTCAAGATTATTTTTTTGAATATCTTTTTATTAACGATGGTAGTACAGATTCAACTACAGAAGTAGTTGAATCGTTGATTGAGGAAGTAAATGACGTTAGTCTAATAGAACTATCACGGAATTATGGAAAAGAGGTCGCAATGGCAGCGGGATTCGATTATTCTATGCACGATGCAGTAATAACAATTGATGCCGATCTTCAACACCCTCCAACATTAATTCCTGATATGATAGAATTGTGGTGTCTTGGATACGAGGACGTGTATGCAAAAAGGAAGAAGCGAAAAGGAGAATCTTATTTAAAAAAGACGACATCCAAATTATTTTACAAATTACTTGAGAAGATGTCGAATTCTCCAGTTAATCCCGATGCAGGTGATTTTCGATTGCTTGACAAAAAGGCAGTTGAAGCTTTAAAACAATTAAGAGAAACTCAAAGATATACCAAAGGACTTTATAATTGGATCGGTTTCAAGAAAATTTCAATTGAATTCAATGCTGATGAGAGATTGCATGGAGACTCCAAATGGAGCTATAAATCTTTAATAAAACTGGCGATTGAAGGGATTACGTCATACACAACTGCCCCGTTAAGAATCTCGATGTATTTTGGATTTATAGTGTCTGCGATGACTTTTGTTTATATGATCTATGTTTTAATTAAAACTTTAATATTCGGATCAGATACATCGGGGTTCCCGTCACTAATGATAGTTATGCTCTTTCTGGGCGGATGTCAGTTGATTTCAATCGGTATTGTCGGAGAATATCTTTCTCGAATTTTTATTGAGTCAAAACAAAGGCCGCTCTATTTTATTGAAGATATAAAAAAATCAAAAATGATAGAGAATAGGGACAAAAAAATTATTTGAAAAAAGTAACATTTTTAATATAGTGGGTTTGCATCAGTAATTTGATTTAAAAAGTCGGAGCATATCCGGCTTTTTTTTGGTATTATGATAGATAGTTGTGAAGTTAGGAGATTAAACATGAATAATGAAAAAATTGCTGTCCTGATCCCATGCTACAACGAAGCATTGACGATAAAAAAAGTGATCAATGACTTTCAGAAGCAATTGCCTGATGCGGACATTTATGTCTACGATAACAATTCAACGGATAATACGTATGAGATTGCCCTGAATGAAGGAGCAATCGTCAAAAAGGAACCTCGTCAAGGTAAAGGGAATGTGATTCGTCAAATGTTTTTTGACATCGAAGCAGATTTCTATTTAATGGTTGACGGTGATGATACGTATCCAGCGGAATATGCATCGGAGTTGTTAGCGGCTCTACGTGAAGAAAGAGCGGACATGGTAATCGGAGATCGTTTATCTAACGGGACTTATTTTAATGAAAATAAACGAGCATTTCACGATTTTGGTAATAACTTAGTTAAGAACTCGATCAATTATTTATATAAAGCGCAAATCAAAGACGTAATGACTGGCTATCGTGGCTTTAATCGAATGTTTGTTAAAAGTTTTCCAGTAATGAGTTCAGGGTTTCAAATTGAGACAGAATTTACGATTCACGCATTAGATAAACGCTTCAAGCTAGTGGAAGTCCCAATTGATTATCGAGATCGCCCAGAAGGCAGTGAATCGAAATTAGACACGTATTCTGATGGTATCAAAGTTTTGTTGACAATTTTAAGAATGTTCAAAGACTACAAGCCAATGCTATTTTTCTCGATCTTTAGTTTGATTTTCTTTTTGTTCGGTCTTGTCTTTGGTATTCCAGTCATCAATGAATTTCTTCAGACTGGGTTTATCACAAAAGTACCTTCTTCGATTCTAGCGTCAGGCTTAATGATTTTTTCACTATTATTGCTTGTTACCGGGTTGATTTTAGACACAGTTGTGACCAATGCGAAAAAGGACTATGAATTAAATTTATACCGTTTGTATGAAGATGACTCTCAAAAGAAAAAAATATAATTTCCTTAACTAAATAAATTTTACATTCCACTCCTCTTTTATTTCATGTATAATGGGTAAAGTTATGACATGAAGTAAGGAGGAGTTGTTTTTGTCTGAAGATAAAAACCAACACTCGGACGAAGAATCTTTTAAAGAGCAGATTATGCGAGCTTTAGAAGAGGGTCGAAAGAATCGAGAACTAGAAACGACTAAAAAGACGCGTTCAGGCACCCGTGCTTCGGATGTAAAATCGAATGAGAAAACAGCGGTTAGTGATGACGACGACTTGGCTTCGTCCTATGAGCGCTTATTTGGTAATAAAAGAAATAAATCTGAAAAATCCGTTTCTAAGCAAAGGGCCAAAACAACTGAAAAGGTTGAGAAGGTTGCCGAACCAAGCAAAGAGGCGGCTATTTCTAAAGCTAAAACTTCAGCACGTGCTGTTCAATCAGCAAAAGTTGTGAAGAAAGAAACGGCTAGGACCAAGATTGAGAAAGAACCCGCAAAAGAGAAAAGACAATCAGTAGAATCTTCTAAAGAGTTCGATAGGACACCCACCCGTCAGTTAAGTTCTCGTGAAGAAGCCAAAAGGCCGCTTCCTGCTGAAGAGCCGAGTGCTAAAACTAAAAATGACGGAGATACAGAAGCAGAACCTTCAATTTTCCATCGCATTAGTGAAAAAATTGATGAACTTCATCGGATGGAAGAAGAGTTTGAAGGGGATTTAAGTGAGGAGAGCAACTTGAAGCGAGCAGAGCGTAACAAAGAGGATCGCGTGGTCCGAAAGATCGTGTATATATTAACCATTGGTATTTTGATTGTTGCTGGGATTTTAGCGATCTCTGGTTACAATTATGTCAGTGCTGGGTTAAAGCCACTGGATAAGAATGATAAACAATTAGTCCAGGTAGAAGTTCCAAGCGGTTCATCGAATCGTCAGATTGGGGATATTCTAGAAGAAGGTGACGTTATTCGTGACGGTATGGTCTTTAATTTCTATACAAAGTTTAAAAACTTAACGAATTTCCAAGCTGGCTATTATCAGTTTTCACCTAATATGACGTTGGACCAAATTAGTAAGGAGTTACAGCAGGGCGGAAGTGCCGAGCCATTAGATGATGCATCGAAATTAACGATTCCCGAAGGTTACGATGTTGATAAGATTGCTGAGTTAGTTGCGAAGAAGACAGACTTCAAGAAAGCTGATTTTATCAAAGTGATGAAAGATGAAAAATTCTTTGATCAATTAAAAACTCAGTATCCAGATCTGTTAACGGATGCAGGCAATGCTAACGATGTCCGTTATCGTTTGGAAGGCTATCTATTCCCGGCAACCTATAATGTTCATAAAAATCGTAGTCTTGAAGATTTAGTTACCCAGATGGTTGATACGATGAATCAAGTTATGACACCATATTATAGTCAAATTAAAGAAAAAGGAATGACGGTTCAAGAGGTTATGACTTTGGCTTCGCTCGTTGAAAAAGAAGGGGTCACCCAAGCAGACCGTAAGAAGATCGCGCAAGTCTTCTTTAACCGAATTGATCAAGGAATGCCATTACAATCAGATATTTCGATTCTTTATGCATTAGGTGTCCACAAAGAGTTCGTTTACAACAAAGACTTGGAAGTTGATTCACCATACAACTTGTATCAGAATACTGGTTATGGTCCTGGACCATTTGACAACCCAAGTCAAGAAGCGATTCTAGCGGTATTAGACCCAACAGAAAATGATTATATTTATTTTGTTGCAGATATCTCGACTGGGAAAGTATATTATGCCAAGACTTATGAAGAACATATGGAATTGGTTGAAAAATATGTCAATAAAGACAAATAAACAATTTACATTACAGTAATTACGTGGTAATCTTTTGTGGATTAATTCTATAAAAGATTACCTTTCGTAATTTTGTTGATTGAAGGAGAAGAAAAATGGTAGAAAAAACTTATCCAATGACTCTAGAAGGAAAAGAAAAATTAGAGCAGGAATTAGAAGAACTAAAGACAGTTAAACGGGGAGAAATTATTGAACGAATTAAAATCGCTCGTAGTTTTGGCGATTTATCTGAAAACTCGGAGTACGAATCTGCTAAGGATGAACAAGCCTTTGTGGAAGGTCGGATTAATACATTAGAAACGATGATTCGTTTTGCCCAAATCATTGATAATGATAACGTTGCTGCGGATGAAATCTCAATCGGTAAGACGGTTACCTTCGTAGAATTACCTGATGAAGAAGAAGAAGAATATACGATCGTTGGGAAAGCCGAGGCAGATCCATTAACTGGCAAAATCTCTAACGATTCACCCATCGCTCAAGCCTTGATTGGTAAGCATGTTGGAGACGTTATGACAATCGCAACCCCAGGCGGAAGCATGGAAGTCAAAATTGTTAACGTAAAATAAATTTGATAAGTAAAAGAGGCGCTGGACGCCTCTTTTATTTTTCGAGTTTTTTCTAAATTCAGTGGGTTAGAAAGTTTTACATAACTGAAGTTTTAAACTAGTTGCTCAAGTTTAGCTAGTTTGCGACCTTAGACCGATAGTATTTAACGAATAAAAAAAGTAGAATGAAGTATAAATAAAAAGTTGGGAGGAAAGACAAAAATGAAAAATCCATGGCGCTTTTTCATTGTTATCGAGGCCTTACTTGCAATTTTCTTATTATGGCAATTGTCTTCAAATCCTGCGATGTTGATCATGTTGCTTTTTGGGGCATTAAATATTTACTGGGCGTTGCGTAAGCATCGGCGAAGTAAATTCCAATTAGTTTTGGGCTCAGTAATCTTGATAATCTGTTTGGTAAACAGTCCGGCAACCTGGCTGATGTTGGTTTTTGCAGTTCTTTTTCTGGGACTCAAAGGATTTGAAATTGCAGGAATCTCAATGCCGAACCATTCTTTAAAAAATAAAAAAAGCATAGTGATGGTTGAGACCACCGATCCACAAAAACACAATGGGGAACGCAAGAAACAAAATTGGTTTGGTAATGATCGGATTGGCGCCCAAGTTTTTGAATGGGATGATATCAATGTAGCGATTTTTGCAGGGGATACAATCGTGGATTTAGGCAATACGTTATTACCTAAAGAAGATAGCGTAGTAATTGTTCGCAAAGGATTTGGCCGAACCCGGATTTTAGTTCCCTATGGTATCGGGATTCTTTTTGAACACGCGACTTTATATGGGAAAGTCGATTTTGATGATGATTCGCAAGTTTTACGAAATGAAACGCTGAAAATTTATAGTGAAGATTATGATGAAAGTCCGCGTCGATTGAAAATAGTGACCAATACCTTAGTAGGAGATGTCGAGGTGATTCGTGTATGATGGGAAAATATTCTCGTCTGCAAATCGCTCTTTACTCTGGTTTGATCTCCTTTTTACTAATTTTAACGACATTGTTTCTCTATATGTATGCGATTGGACAAAGACAATTATTTGGCCAGCTATTTGCAGCTCGTATTTTTTACATTCCTATCTTTGTCCATATTCTTGTGATTTCATTGACTGTCAGCAGCGTCGTCTATTTTTTGGTAGCTTTTATCGAAAAACGCCAGCTTGGAAAAATCGAAGGGAAATTGCAAAATTTAGCTTCGGGCAATTATGAAGATTCTTCATTGGATGTGGCTATCTCACAAAATAAAGAGATGCTGTTAGTCGATCATGATATCAAACGAATTAAAGAAAAATTAGTGAGTATGTCGCGCGAATTGCAGCAATTAAGCAGCCAGCCGCAAATGGTGGATGGTACAACGAAAGAGAAAATATTAGAAGAAGAGCGACATCGTTTAGCTAGAGAACTTCACGATTCTGTTTCTCAACAGCTGTTTGCAGCGATGATGATGATGTCTGCCTTGAATGAACAGTCACAGTATTCAGAAGAATTAGAGCCTTATAAAAAACAGTTGGCGATGGTAGCTGACATTATTAATGCGGCCCAGTCAGAGATGCGGGCACTTTTGCTGCACTTAAGACCAATCAGTTTGGAAGGTAAAAGCTTGCGTCAAGGGATTGAGCAATTATTAAAAGAATTACAGACAAAGATCCAAATTAAATTAAAATGGGACGTTCAAGATATTCAGGTTTCTGCTAGTATCGAGGATCAATTATTCCGAGTTGTGCAGGAATTATTATCTAACACTTTGCGACACGCTAAGGCGAATGAGTTAGAAGTCTATTTAAAAATTATTGGACAAAATATCTTGCTGCGAGTGATTGACGATGGTGTTGGTTTTGAGGCGAAGGATGAACATGCTGGTAGCTATGGGCTAAGAAATATTCGTGAACGAATCGCCGGTATTGGCGGTTCGACGAAGATAATCAGTTTTAAAGGTCAAGGAACCAGTATTGAAATTAAAGTCCCGGTCGTTTCGGCAACTGCTACAGCGGTCAAGGTACCAGTAAAACTAGCTGAAGAGTAGATAGATGATAGAAGGCAAAGGTTAGCTAACATCAAAAGGAGTATTTGTTTGAAAAGAAAGATCAGTAATAAAAATTAGGAGGCAGAAGATGATACGTGTGTTACTTGTTGATGATCATGAGATGGTTCGATTAGGCGTTTCTTCTTATTTATCGATCCAATCTGATGTTGAAGTTGTCGGTGAGGCGGAAAATGGTGAAGAAGGCTATGAGAAGGCGCTGGAACTACGACCAGATGTCATACTAATGGATTTAGTGATGGAAGTGATGGATGGGATTGAATCGACTAAAAAGATTTTAAAAGATTGGCCAGAAGCGAAGATCTTGATCGTGACTAGTTTTATTGATGATGAAAAAGTATATCCAGCAATTGAAGCCGGAGCTTCGGGTTATTTGCTAAAAACCTCAACGGCGCACGAAATTGCCAATGCCATTCGTAAAACGTACAATGGCGAACGTGTTTTAGAGCCAGAGGTTACCACTAAGATGATGGAACAATTATCGAATCGTCATCGTCACGTGCTCCATGAAGAATTAACCAATCGTGAGCAAGAAATTTTACTATTAATCGCGCAAGGCATGAGTAACCAAGAGATTGCTGATGAATTGTTTATTACATTAAAAACGGTCAAAACGCATGTTTCTAATATTTTAGCGAAACTGGAAGTGGAAGACCGCACACAAGCGGCTATTTATGCCTTTAAACACGGGTTGATAAAATAGAGAGTCATTCTCTGTTTTATTAACCCGCTCTTTGTTATACTAAGAATGATAAAATCAGAATTTCTAAATAAATTTAAGTGCATGCTTTTTTGTTGAAGTAATAAAAATGGTATGTAGATAAGGAGTTAAGATGAAACAAAGTTTTGTTATTATTGGTTTAGGAAGATTTGGCGGCAGTATTTGTCGAACATTAGTCGAATCAGGGCAAGAAGTTTTGGCAATCGATAGTAATGAAGACCGCGTCAATGAATATATGAATATCGCCACCCATGCCGTAGTGGCGAATGCCCAAGATGAAATGACCTTGCGCTCGTTGGGCATCCGAAATTTTGATCATGTGATCGTAGCAATCGGGGAAGATATCCAAGCGAGTATCTTGGTGACCTTGATGGTGAAAGAGATGGGTGTGCCCAATATTTTGGCTAAAGCCCAAAATGAATATCATGCTCGTGTCTTAGAAAAAATCGGTGCTGATCGCGTGGTTCACCCTGAACGGGATATGGGGCAACGGCTTGCTCATAATCTAGTTTCAAAAAATATTTTGGACTATTTAGAACTGTCAGACGAATTTTCATTAGCAGAAATCAATGTCACGAATCGAAAATTCTATGGTAAAACATTGGATGAGCTAGATTTTCGGCAGCGCTTTGGTTTGAATGTGGTGGCGATTCGTCGAGGAAACCAAGATCCGATTGTGACTCCTTCAGCTGAAGAACTCGTGCAGAAAAACGATCATTTAGTGGTGATCGGCCGCGATGAAGATGTGGATTATTTAGATGAGAAAATGAATGGATAGGTGAATTGAAATGAAATTAACGATAACACCACAAGCACAAGCTTGGTTTAAACGTGAAATAGAACCTGCGGATGGTCAGGGAATTAAATTTTATGGGAAAGTCTATGGAAAGACCCAAGTCCACGATGGTTTTTCAGTCGGGATCTCTGTTGATACACCAGAAAGTCCGCTAGTGAAAACGACTATTGATAATCAGCTTTTTTATATTGAAGAAGCTGATGAATGGTTCTTTAAAGGTTACGACTTGGCAGTCGATTATGATGCAAAACTTGATGAGCCCAAGTATGATTTTGCTCAGATTTAGGAGTGATTTGAATGTTATCAGTGATTGTTCCTTGCTATAACGAAGAGGAAGCGATTCCTCTTTTTTTTACGGAGATGGAAAAAGTAAAAGAAAAACTCAACTATGGTTTTGAATATATCTTTATCAATGATGGCTCAAGTGATCGTACACTTAAAGTATTGAGAGCATTGGCTCAGAAACATCCATTTGTGCGTTATATTTCTTTTTCGCGAAATTTCGGTAAAGAGGCGGCATTGTATGCCGGCTTAAGGGCGGCTAAAGGGGATTTAGTAACGGTGATGGATGTCGATCTACAAGATCCGCCAGAGTTATTGCCGCAAATGATTGAGATGATTGAGACAAAGGGGATTGATTGTGTCGGAACTCGACGGGCCAATCGAAAAGGTGAGCCGCCGATTCGCAGTTTTTTTGCTAAGAAATTTTATCAGTTGATTAATCGAATCAGTGACACGGAAATGGTTGATGGTGCACGTGATTATCGATTAATGACTCGACAGATGGTCGATGCGATTCTTGAGTTGACAGAGCATAATCGTTTTTCTAAAGGATTATTTAGTTGGGTCGGTTTTGATACGGAATATATTACTTTTGAAAATCGTGAACGGGTGGCAGGAAAAACGTCTTGGTCATTTTGGCAATTATTGAATTACTCAATCGATGGCATTGTTAATTTCTCTGATGCGCCACTAAATATTGCGTCATTTGTAGGGGCTTTTTCTTGTGTCGCTTCAGGGATTGCGATGATTTTTATCATTGTTCGTGCCTTGTTGTTTGGCGATCCCACTGCCGGATGGCCGTCTTTAGTAACGATCATTTTGTTTATTGGCGGTGTTCAATTGCTCTGTATTGGGATCATCGGAAAATATATCGGTAAGATTTTTATGGAGACGAAGAAACGCCCCGTCTATATCGTGAAGGAAACAGAAAAAAAGTTGGAGCAATAGGCTCCAGCTTTTTTAGTATCCTCTGTTCAATTCTACTTGGTTGATGGCTAATTCATTATTCGTAAGATAGCTCTTTAAATTAGTTAAAAAGATTTTCATAAACTTATTTTGAAAATCTACAGTCAATCCTGAAATATGAGGGGTGATCACAACATTTTCCATCTCCCACAGCGGACTTTCGTTTCCTAAAGGTTCTTCTTCAAAGACATCCAATGCAGCAAAGGCTAACTGTTTTTTTTCAAGGGCAGAAATCAGTTCTTTCGTGTGCAGGGTATCACCGCGACCAACATTAATAAAAACGGCCGAATCTTTCATCTTTTCAAAAATATCACTGTTAAAAATATGGTAGGTATCTGGTGTGCCTGGCAAGATACCTACGATGACATCCATTTCAGGAACGATTTTGGCCAAATTTTTAATTGAATAGGTTTCAATAAAGCCAGTGACGGGATGTCCTGTCGTGTTAATCCCATAAACATTCACTCCGAGACCTTGAATCGATTTTGAAAGTTGCTGACCAATCTGACCAGTTCCTACCACCAACAAGTTTTTTCCAGCTAATTGATCGTAGTGGATCAGGTGTTTATTCCATTTTTTTTGGGTCTGGTTTTTAAGGGATTCGTTTAAGCCGCGATAATATCCTAGCAGTACGCCAATAATATGCTCACTGATTGAAAGAGCGTGGAGACCGCTGCTGTTGGATAATAAAATTTTGCGCTCAGAAAAAGCACCCAATGGTAAATAATCCACTCCAGCAGTACTTGCTTGGACCCATTTTAATTGGTTAGATTGTAAAAGGGCGGTGCCATACTCTTTTGACCAATCAACAGAAATTTCGACAAAGGGTACTTCTTCAGGCGTTAGGGTCGTTCTGATTTGATAAGCAGGAGCCATCGTTTGAATTTTAGCGATAAATTCTGCGCGAAAAGGCCGTTGCAAGAAAATAATGGGCTTTGTCATAAGATCTCCTCGTTTCAAATTAAAATAGAAACACAAATCTATTTTAACAAAGCTCGTCAAAAAAAACTGCTTACAGAATCGTAAGCAGTTAACGGTTTGGTAAATCAATTTTAGGTAAAAAATTGATTATTCGGAAAAAGATAAAGAGACTAATAAAAGTAATCAAAACACTTGAGTCAAAATTGGGTAGGAACAATAAGATAATCGTTGATAATAGTGTGGGAATTGTCGCACAAAAAATGATCGTCTTAAATGACTCAAAGAATGTGATGCGCCGCAATCTGAATTTCGCGACGATCATACCAGCTAGTCCCGCAAAGATTAAGGTGACAAATAAGTTGATGAAGGACGGATACAAGCCAGCCAGCAACATCACTAGCGGGGTCCAAATCGGCATTTTCAAATCTGCTAGACCAGCTCTCAATTTATCGCCAGTCATGTTTTTCAGTGGTTCTTGTTTGTAAGAAAATTTTAGCGTGTTGTCGCCAAACAGTGTCGAGCTGACTCCGCCATAGTCAGGTAAGACTAGGATTGCTTGATTTTTTAAAAGTCCGACACTAAAGTAATTTCCGACCAAATCTTTTTCAACGTCTTGTTGTGTCCGTTTGCCTTCTGGATCGAAGGTTAAGATAATTGAATTTGTTTGATAAATAAAGCCCTTTTCCGGTTGAGCTGTTTTAATTTCACCATCTTCAATTTTAAAATCAGGAATTTTTTCGACGATTTTGAGGCTATCCGTTTTAAGTTGGTCCATTACTTGCAATGCCTGATAAACACTTGGAATTGCTAAAAATAGGCTCAAGCCTAATAAATAGACAATCGATTTCCAAAAGGGGGTGTTTCTAGCATTTTTCAGATCTCCAAAGCGAAAAAGAGATCCTTTGATTAACTGACGAAAAGTCATGTGATCGCTCCAATCTTTTTATACAAGTGCCATTGTAGCGAAGTAATCTTGAAATAACAAGGCGATCCGTAAAAATGTAAAAAGATTTCAAGAAATAATTGACTATTTTTCTTTGCTTGTCTATCTTAAATTAGAAAGAAAAGAATCGGAAAGTGAGCGAATATGAAAATCTATCATACATTTAAAAACTATCTAATAGAAAAAAGACTGTGGGAAGTCTTTATTTATCTATTTTTCGGAGGGCTAACCACTATCGTAAATATTGTGACATTTACGATATCCTATCAAGTCCTACAATTGAGTTGGCCCATCTCAAATACGATTTCTTGGGTATTTTCGGTGCTTTTTGCTTTTGTAACAAATAAGCTGTGGGTGTTCCATTCAAAAACGGCAAACTTTGGTGCCTTAGTCTGGGAATTTAGTAAATTTATCTTTGCGCGTGTTGTCTCGTTTGGCATGGATATGGCAACGATGTTCATCTTTATTGATTTACTTCATACAGGAAATTTAGTTGCTAAACTTATTACGCAAGTCGTTGTCGTAATCGCAAACTATGTTTTTAGCAAGGTCTTTATCTTCAAAAAAGTCACAATTATTGAAGAAGAGAAACCGGATTCTTCGTTGCACTAGGCATATCTTTTGTAGAACGTTGCGTTGTTTGATACAGTTGCATTGTAAGATATTTTAAGGAGGAATTGAACAATGGCTTATACTTTACCAGATCTACCTTATGATTACGATGCGTTGGAGCCTTACATTGATGTTGAAACGATGCACTTGCATCATGATAAACACCACAATACTTATGTTACTAATTTGAATGTAGCAATTGAAAAATATCCTGAACTAGCGGAGCAATCTGTTGAGGATTTAGTTGCAAACTTAAATGAGTTGCCTGAAGATATTCAGACGGCTGTTCGTAACAATGGCGGTGGTCATGCGAACCATAGCTTTTTCTGGAAGATCATGGCACCAAACGCGGGTGGTGCGCCAACTGGTGCGATCAAAGACGCCATTGACGAAGCTTTCGGCGGCTTTGAAAAAATGAAAGAAGAATTCAAACTTGCTGCGACAGGACGTTTTGGTTCTGGTTGGGCTTGGTTAGTTTGGAACAATGGCAAGTTGGAAATTACGTCAACTGCTAATCAAGACAATCCATTGACTGACGGGAAAACACCAATCATTGGCTTAGATGTTTGGGAACATGCTTATTATCTGAAATATAAAAATGTTCGTCCGGACTACATTGCTGCTTTCTGGGATGTTGTCAACTGGGAGCAAGCAAACAAAAATTTAGCAGCTGCAAAATAGAGTAAATTTTCACGGAGAAACTGTTTTTAGTTTCTCCTTTTTTTGTGTTTTTTTTTACATGAATCTAAAAATCTTCATAATGTTATGGTATAACTCAATATTAGAGTCAGCCGTAACATCGTTTTTTGTTAAGTTTATATTATATAAAATAATTTGTTTTTGGCGATAGTTGAACCGAAAGCTGATCTATGAGAAAATAAAACGAAAAAATCGTTGATAGAGGTGTGCTATGAGTCGTTGGAAAAAATTCGTTATTGGATTGTTAATCGTAATCAATTTATTTGTAGGTGGAATCACATACTATGCAGTTCAAGTGACAAATGATGCGAGTAAGATGGTCGACAATATCCGTCAAACCGTTAAACGAACCAGTTTAAAAAGAGCAGACGGGAATCAACCGAATATTGACAACGCAGAGCCATTCTCTATTTTGCTAGCTGGGGTGGACACTGGGGACTTAGGGCGTTCGGATCAAGGGCGTTCGGATAGTATGATGGTGGTCACGATCAATCCAAAACAAAAAAAATCAACGATCGTCAGTCTTGACCGTGACATTTTGGCCAAAATCGTGGGTTACGGGACAAATGATAAATTGAATCATGCCTATGCCTTTGGGGGTGTAGAGATGTCGATGGATACGATTGAAACTCTATTGGATATTCCCTTGGATCATTATGTTTCCATTAACATGCGAGGCTTGAAAGATTTGATCGATGCCGTTGGTGGGATTGAAGTTGATAATAAGATCGACTTCACATTAGACGGTGTCCATGTAAAAAAAGGCAAACAAACTTTGAATGGTGAAAAGGGCTTAGCCTATGCTCGAATGCGCTATGAAGATCCTAAAGGTGACGTTGGCCGGCAAAAACGTCAACGAGAAGTCGTAACGAAGATTTTACGTAAAGCGATGTCCATTAATGGCGTTGGAAATTATAAGAAGATTTTGAAGGCGGTCGAAAAAAATATGACGACCGATTTGAGCTGGGAGGATATGATGGATATCGGAACCAATTATTTACCAGCCTTTGACACGATCAAGCAAAAACAATTAGTTGGCAAAAGCCAAATGATTGATGAAATTTATTATCAGATTTTAGGAACGCGAGAATTATTGGATATCCAAAATACATTGAAAAAACAATTGAGTATTCCAACAGCAAAAACATTGCCTAACTTGAAGGAAGAAGATGCGGATATTCTGTTTTATGATGATTTTGACGGTAAAGCTAGTGAAGATACTAGCCAATTTGCTCCTGGCTATGATAATCCGAATAATTACGACGATAGCGGACTTTACGGTGATTCTTCTAGCGTAGACAATGGTTATGGGCAATCTGATGAAACAGATCAATACCAAGATTCGACTCAAGGATATGGTGGTGCGACCGATCCGAATGCTGTCGAACAGGAAGATGTTTATGGTCAACCGGCTTTAGGGTATTAAAAATCAGGGTACTATCTCATTTGGCGAGATAGCACCCTGATTTTATTTTTTGCTGAGTTTTACTACAACTTCACAACGTGCAGTCTGCGGGAACATATCGACGGATTGTAGATAGTCGATCCGATAGATTTTTGCAAGGCTGACTAAGTCCCGTGCCAAAGTTGAAACATTACAAGAGATGTAAACCATCTGCGGACTCGGTGTCGTTTGAATGGCTTGTAATAATTTAGTGTCTAAACCGGTTCGTGGTGGATCAACAATGATGGCGTCTGGAGAAAAACCAGCTTTTAACCATTTTGGTAAGAGCTCCTCGGCAGTACCAACTTCGTAATGAGTATTGCTTAAATTAAGGGCGGCAGCATTCTTCTTAGCATCATCGATTGCTTGAGGAATAATATCCATCCCTCGGACTTCTTTGGCTTGTTTGGCCAAGGAAAGACCAATCGTTCCGACTCCGCAGTAAGCATCCACGACGGTTTTAGGCGTCGATAGATCTAATGCTTTTAGTGCTTCCTGATAAAGGACTTTGGTTTGTTGCGGATTTAGTTGGAAGAACGCTCGTGGTGAAAGTTCAAATGAGACCTCATTGATTTTTTCGTTAATAACTTCCTGCCCCCATAGATGAATCGTTTCGTCCCCCATAATTACAGAAGTTTTCTTGTCTTGAATATTTTGCATGATGGAGACGACTTCAGGTAAGCGTTGATTGATTTCCCGGATCAGAGCATTTGCTTGTGGGAGCTTCTTGGTTTTCGTAATTAAAACCAATTGGACTTCTCCCGTTTCAATACCAATCCGGACCATCAACGTGCGCAAAATACCTGAATTGGTTCGTTCGTCATAAATCGGCAGGTCGTATTTGGTTAATAATTTTGTGACAACGTTGATAACTTTTTGGGTTGTCGGTTCTTGCACCAAGCAATCTTTTAAAGGGACTAATTGATGAGAGTCTGCTTGATACAGTCCCGCTTCGACTTGCTTCGTTTTTTTATTTTTACGTAGTTGGAATTGAGCCTTGTTACGATAATGCCAAGGCTCATCCATGCCTAGCGTATCTCGTAAATCAAATGTTTGGTAGCCCTCTGGCTTGTATTTTTCTAATGCCTGCCGGAGCAAATCTTTTTTGAAGTCTAATTGTTTGTTGTATACGAGATGCTGCAATTGGCAACCGCCGCATTCTTCATAAACGGGACAGGGCGGCGTGATCCGATCAGGACTTTTTTTCGTAATTTTTACTAAGCTGGCTTCAGCAAAGCGGGGAGTTGCCTTAGTGATGCGGGCAACAACCGTTTCGTTAGGCAAAGCTCCTGTCACGAAAATAATTAGTCTTTTGTAATAGGCAATGCCTTCACCGTTGATCCCAAGTCTTTTTATTTTTAAGGTAAGTGTTTGATTGGTTTTAAGTTGAACAGCCATAGTTAGCCTCTTTCTTAAATTATATTTTCAGCTTTTTCAGCGCAATTCATTTTAGCATATTTTTAGTGAATGATTGCTCATCTATGATAGAATTAATTTTTATGAACGGAGTTTTGTTTAGCTACAGATTATAACTAACTGAATAGGAATAAAAAAGCCTATTTTTAACGGAAGTCAGGAGCAAGGAGGAAGCAAGATGTTGACGGTCATAAAGATTAGTCAAGGTCGCGGACCTTACTATAAAGTAGAATTTTCAAATGGTGAGACGTTGCGCTTATCGGAAGATACGGTGGTACGACATCGCCTGCTTAAAGGACAAGAATTAGATGAAAAAAACTTGGCTGCGATTATGCAAGAAGGCAAAGAAGATCTGGGCTTTCAACTGGCCTTGAATTATTTAAGCTACCAATTGCGAACCGAAAAAGAGATTCGAACCTATTTGAGAGATCACGAGATCGCAAGCGAGGACCAGCAAAAGATTGTTAAGCGTTTAATAGAGTTAGAGTTAGTGGATGATCTGGTTTACGGGGAAAGCTATATTCGCACGCAAATGCGTTTAGGTGACAAAGGCCCACGAGTCTTACGCCAAAAGTTGAAACAAAAAGGCTTAAAGGAAAATGATATTGAGCAAGCCCTCGATCTTTATGTAGGCGAAGAACAAGCGCGAGTTGCTTTGCAAACGGCTAAAAAAGCCTTAAGAAAGTTTCACCACACCAGTCAACGGGAAGCGCAACAAAAATTACAGCAACTGTTGATGACAAAAGGATTCGGTGGCGATATCAGTAAAACGATTTTAGCAGAAATTGATTTTTCAGAAATTGAGGAACAAGAAAACGAGGCGTTGGAATTGCAAGGTGAGAAATTATGGCGTAAAAATCAGCGGTTTGAACCAGCCAAACGACGCCAAAAAGTCAAACAGAGTTTATATCAAAAAGGCTTTCAGTTAGATCAGATTGATAGCTTTATTCGTGGAAAAGAGGCAGCCGATGAGTAAAAGCTGGGAAGATTGGTCAGCCTCAGAGGTGAGTCAGTTCCAAGAAGATTTTCTTGCGTGGTATCAGCAAGAAAAAAGAAATCTACCTTGGCGCTACAATCAGGATCCTTATCGGATTTGGATTTCGGAAATTATGCTGCAACAAACCCGAGTAGACACTGTGATTGATTATTTTTATCGGTTTATGGAGGAATTCCCGACAATCGAAGCCTTGGCTGAAGCGCCGGAAGACAAATTGCTGAAGGTTTGGGAAGGGCTGGGCTATTATTCACGAGCACGCAATCTGCAAGCGGCGGCCAAACAAATTATGGAAGAATTTAACGGTCAATTTCCAACGACGGTAGAGGCGATTCGTTCATTGAAGGGAATCGGTCCTTATACAGCGGGAGCCATCAGCAGTATTGCTTTTGAGATTGCCGAGCCGGCGATCGATGGCAACGTTATGCGGGTCGTCAGCCGCTTATTTTGTATCGAAGAAGATATCGCCAAGGCTAGCAGTCGGAAGGTTTTTGATGAAGCGATGCGGGCCATCATCAGTCAAGATCAGCCGGGAGATTTCAATCAAGCAATGATGGATCTAGGCTCAAGTATCTGTACGCCCACTAGTCCCCAATGTGAGAGTTGTCCGATTCAACCATACTGCCAAGCTTATCGTGAAAAACGCCAAACGGAGTTCCCCGTGAAATCAAAAAAACAAAAGCCTAAAGATGTTTACTATGTGGCTGGCATTATCGAAAATAAACAGCAAGAGATTCTTTTACAACAACGGCCAGAAACGGGGTTGTTAGCGAGCATGTGGCTATTTCCTTTAGAAGAGATTTCAGCAACACGTTTCAATGAACTGCGAGAACAATATGATCCAAAGGCTTGGGATTTATTTTCGAGTTCGCAAGTCGCTGAAGATAGTCCAGCTTTTTTCCCAGAACAAGCCGTGATTTGGCAGAAAAAAGTCCTTGGTGAGGTTAAACATGTCTATAGCCATCTACGTTGGCATATTCTGGTTTTTTATGGTCGCCAGGCAGCTCCCTTAACGCTTGAAGGACATTGGGTGAAACCATCTGACTTCTCTAACTATGTTTTTCCAAAACCACAGCAAAAAATGTTGGAAGTTTTTGAAAATAATTTAGCTGACGACAAAGATTAGTAGGCAATTGTACATTTTATTGCTATAATAATTCTGATGTCGGTGTGATAACACCCAAACAAACGCGAAAAGCTTTTTCGCTGAGGGAAGGGTAGCTATGGGAGTTCCAAAAGAAGGAGAGTTTGTGACAATCAAAAGTTACAAACACGACGGCAGTTTGCATCGAACGTGGCGTGATACCATGGTATTAAAAACAAGTGAGTGTTCACTGATCGGCCTAAATGACCACACGTTGGTTACTGAATCAGATGGCAGAAGATGGGTCACTCGCGAACCAGCAATCGTGTATTTTCATCAAAAATACTGGTTCAACATAATAGCAATGATTCGAGAGAAAGGAGTTTCTTATTATTGTAATCTAGCATCACCGTATGCATTAGATGACGAGGCACTAAAATATATTGATTATGATTTAGATGTCAAAGTTTTTCCTGATGGGGAAAAACGCCTATTGGACGTAGATGAATATGAAGCCCATAGTCAGCAGATGCATTACTCTAAAGAAATTGATTATATCCTCAAGGAAAACGTCAAGATCTTAGTAGACTGGATTAACAATGAAAAGGGACCTTTTTCCCAGGGCTATATTGATATTTGGTATGATCGTTATAAGCAATTGTCGCGAAAGTAAAAAAGAAAAGGCTGTCCAAAATAATTTTGGGCAGCCTTTTTTGCTAGTTTTTTTGTATGGTTAAGAGAACCGAACGAAGAGTAGTCACTTCGTTTTTTATAGCTGGAATTACGAATCAGCTTACCTCAGGCGAAGAGTCCAGTTCTTTTTTCATGTGGATGTGGTCAATTCCCGCATCTTGGAAAATTGCTCCGTAGGGAGAATAGCCTAATTTCTGATAGAATTTTTCAGCGGATAATTGTGCACCTAGCTCGATGGTTTTGAATCCTTGTTGTCTAGCAAAAGTTTCGGCTTCTTTGATGATCTTCACACCAAAATCTTTCCCACGATAGTCTTTTAAAACCGCCATCCGTTGCAATTTGAATGTATGATCGTCTAGCGGTAACAAGCGAACCGTAGCAACAGGGGTTTCAGTTTCAGTATAGAGAACGAAATGAACAGAGTAAGCTTCATTTTTATCAATTTCTAAATTGGCCGGTACACCTTGTTCTTGAACAAAAACTTTTTGGCGAATCCGCATAGCATCGAGATAGATCTCACTCATTGTATCTTTAGTGATTAAAATTTTCATAATGACACCTTCCTCAAAGGGATTTTTCCTCGTATGATGTATACTATAAACTAAATATTAAAAAAAGGAGTAGATAGATGTTTGAAAAGATAAAAAATTCAAAATTAATGTTCTGGTCATTTGAACTGTTGATTATCGCGACTTTAATTTTGGTCTCGTCAAAAATCGATTTTGTTTTTCAACCGATCGGTACATTTTTTACGACGTTGTTTGCACCGATCTTAATCGCCGGTTTTTTGTATTATTTATTAAATCCTTTGGTGAATCTTTTGATGAAATTAGGTGTGAAGCGTTTAGTTGCGATTGCGCTGATTTTTTTGCTATTGATTGGCATCATCGTGCTGGTCTTCATGAGCGTGATCCCGAATTTGGTGGAGCAATTGGTCTCATTGGCTAAAAATATTCCTGGTTTTGTCAACAATATGCAAACTTGGCTGCAAGAATTGGCTGATAATGCGACTCGCTTTCCATTATTTAAGGAGTTGGATGTTGATAAGTATATCAGCAATCTAGATGTGTCAGCTGGCAGTATTCTTCAGCGCTCATTAACGGGAGTGACAAATGGATTAGGCTCTATCATTGGAAAAATCACGACAGTTGTTTTGTTGTTGGTGACCGTTCCGTTTATTTTATTTTATATGTTGAAAGACGGCGAAAAATTGGTTCCAAATATTGAACGGCTTTTCCCGGAAAAGCAACGAGAAAATATTAAAGGTCTTTTACAGCAACTGAATAAAACTTTGTCCGATTATATTAGCGGTCAAGCAATCGAATGTTTATTTGTAGGGACCTTTACCTTCCTGGGGTATTTGTTGATTGGAGTTGATTATGCGTTTCTCTTTGGTGTAATCTCTGGACTAACGAACTTGATTCCTTACTTAGGGCCTTATCTTGGTTTGGCACCGGCATTGGTTTACACTTTCTTTGATTCACCAACGCGTGCTTTACTTTGTATTTTGATCGTATTAGTTGTACAGCAGGTCGATGGAAATGTGATCTATCCAAATGTGATTGGCAAATCATTAAATATCCATCCTTTGACGATTATCCTAATTTTATTGGTTGCCGGAAATCTTGCTGGTATCTTAGGCGTTTTTCTAGGAGTTCCCGTATATGCGATTTTACGAACGGTAATTGTTTTCATCATAAAAATCGCGAAACAATCAAAGCAAGAAGAGCGGAAAAAGGAATTTCTTAATTAGCCTCTTTAAGTTGGGAAAAGATTGCATAAAAACAACTGATGTGATACGATTTTATCGTGGCCGTTGTGCCACTTTTTTTACACTTTAAATTAAGGAGCGAATGCAATTATGAATGCTGACCCCGATAGTCAGTCGTTAATCTTACAACTAGGTCTGTTAGTAATTTTGACGTTAATCAACGGCTTTTTAGCTGCGGCTGAAATTGCGGTAGTATCGGTCAATAAAAACCGAATCGAACAAAAAGCTGAAGAGGGTAATCTTAAATCGAAAAAGTTGTTGGAGGTTATTCAAAATCCGAATAATTTCTTGTCGACGATTCAAGTTGGGATTACATTAGTCAATATCTTATCAGGGGCTTCTTTGGCAGATAGCTTGTCTGCTCGTCTAGCACCTTTATTAGGTGGCAGTACAATTGCACGAACAGCAGCAGCTGCGATTGTCATGATATTACTGACCTATGTTTCGATTGTATTTGGAGAATTATACCCTAAACGAATTGCTATGACTAAGACCGAAGAAGTGGCCCAGTTTACTTCAGGTGTTGTCCGTAAATTAGGAATAATCACTAAACCTTTCGTTTGGTTGTTGACAGCTTCAACCAACTTATTAGCGAAGATCACCCCGATGACCTTTGATGATGAAGACACAAAGATGACTCGTGACGAAATGCGTTACATGTTAGAAAATGAAGGCGTCTTAGACAACGATGAAATCGAGATGTTGCAAGGTGTTTTCTCATTGGATACCAAAGTCGCACGGGAAGTAATGGTTCCGCGGACGGATTCCTTTATGATTGATATCAATGACCCAGTGTTGGAAAATATTGATGAGATTTTGAATGAAAGCTATTCAAGAATCCCAGTCTATGACGAAGATAAGGATAAAGTCGTGGGGGTTTTGCACACCAAAGCCCTACTAAAAGCAGCACGCCAATTCGGCTTTGAGAATGTTAACTTACAAAAAATCCTGCAAGAGCCTTTATTCGTACCGGAAACGATCTTTATTGATGATTTGTTATACGAATTGAAAAAAACGCAGAATCAGATGTCAATCTTATTAGATGAGTATGGTGGAATGGTCGGGTTAGTGACCTTAGAAGACTTGTTGGAAGAAATTGTCGGTGAAATCGACGATGAATCTGATGAAGTCGAAAAACTGTATGAAAAAGTCGGCGACAATGAATACTTGATCAACGGAAAAATGCTGATTGAAGAATTTAACGAAGAGTTTGGCTTAAACTTGCATATGAGTGACGTTGATACAATGGCCGGTTATTTGATCACGGCCCTAGGAACTATTCCTGACGAAGGGGAGAAATTGTCCTTTGATGTCGATGATTTGACGTTGATTTCTGAAGAAATGGAAGGCTCACGAGTCTTAACGTTACGAGCAATCTTCCATCCGGATGACCATGAAGATGTTGAACCGGAAGAAGGACGGCGTTTATTTACAAAAGATTTTGAAGAGAATGAACCAAGACGTTAATAAGGAATAATCGAAAACATTCTGCTAGGCAGGATGTTTTCTTTACGTTCCTGCAGATTTGCTACTGGCGGGGGATTAGAAGAGTGATTCAGCTTTCCAACAGAGTAAAATCCATGCTATACTGATTGGGTTGAAATTTTAAGATATTAGACCAATGAATGGAGCAATATAATGAACAATCCTAATTTAAAACAACAAGTCGACAGTCGTCGGACCTTTGCGATTATTTCTCACCCGGATGCCGGGAAAACAACGATTACTGAACAGTTGCTATTATTCGGTGGAGCGATTCGCCAAGCGGGAACAGTAAAAGGGAAGAAGACGGGAAACTTTGCCAAGTCTGACTGGATGGATATTGAAAAGCAACGGGGAATTTCGGTGACCAGTTCCGTGATGCAGTTTGATTTTGATGGCAAACGCGTGAATATCTTGGACACGCCTGGACATGAGGATTTCTCAGAGGATACATATCGAACTTTGATGGCAGTCGACAGTGCAGTAATGGTAATTGACAGTGCCAAAGGGATCGAAGCCCAAACCAAAAAACTTTTCCAAGTAGTAAAACGTCGGGGAATTCCGATTTTCACCTTCATTAATAAGCTGGATCGTGATGGTCGCGAACCGTTGGAATTATTGGAAGAATTAGAAGAATTATTAGACATCGAATCTTATCCGATGAATTGGCCGATCGGGATGGGGAAAGGCTTGGAAGGTTTGTACGATATGGTCAATCAACGCATCGAGTTTTATCGACCTGAGCAATATGCCGGTGAACGCTTTGTTCAATTGACTGATGGAGAAATTGCCGGCAATCACCCCTTAAAAGAAAAATCGATCTATGAAGATGTTTTAGGTGAAGTGGAATTGGTCCGGGAAGCAGGCGATCAATTTGATCTTGAAAAAATCCAACGAGGAGATCAAACGCCGGTCTTCTTTGGTTCGGCATTGACCAATTTTGGGGTTGAGACCTTCTTAGAAACTTTTGTTGACTTAGCGCCAAAACCCCATGCTCATAAAACCGAGGAGGGAGAAGCCATCTCTCCTTATGAAGAAGAATTTTCTGGCTTTGTCTTTAAAATTCAAGCGAATATGAATCCTAACCACCGTGATCGGATCGCTTTTGTGCGAGTTTGCTCGGGAACTTTTGAACGTGGAATGGACGTCGTACTTGGCCGAACAGGCAAAAAAATGAAGCTAAGCAATGTAACTCAGTTTATGGCCGATGCGCGGGAAAACGTGGAAGAGGCCGTCGCCGGAGACATTATCGGGGTTTATGATACAGGAAATTATCAAATCGGGGACACGTTGTATGAAGGGAAATTAAAGGTCGCCTATGAAGAATTGCCTTCATTTACGCCGGAACTATTCATGAAAGTAACTGCTAAAAATGTGATGAAACAAAAATCATTCCATAAAGGAATCTATCAATTGGTGCAAGAAGGTGCCATCCAATTGTACAAGACTTACTTAACCGATGAATACATTATTGGTGCAGTGGGTCAGCTACAGTTTGAAGTTTTCCAACATCGGATGTTGAATGAATACAACGCGGAAGTTGTAATGACATCGATGGGCCATAAGATTGCTCGCTGGATTGATCCAGCTCAATTAGACGAACGCATGAGTTCAAGTCGAAATATTTTAGCCAAAGACCGTTTCGACCAACCTTTATTCTTATTTGAAAATCAATTTGCGATGCGTTGGTTTGCGGATAAGTACCCGGATGTTGAGTTGAAGAGTTTGATGTAGGATCTTTAAAAAGGAGACTCTTGATGCAAAAAATAAAAAGTGAGGCATTACGTACGTTAAAAAAGATCAAGCAGCCAGAAAATCTGATTTTCTTGGCTGCTTTGATGGGATTAACGATTGTTCGTTTACTCTTAAGCGCCAAAGCTCCTTATTTTGTTAACTTATTTGCTGGCTATGATGATCAATTGTTCATTCACTATGGACAGGAAATGTTGAAAGGAAACTGGTTGGGGGCGTACTCAACCAAAACATTATCCAAGGGTGTTTCTTATTCTCTATTTTTTGTCTGGGGCCACCAACTTCATTTGCCTTACGGAATTTTTTTAGGCATGTTCCAGATTGCAGCTAGTGCCATAGCAGCTTTAGCTTTGCGTCCGTTAGTGAAAAATCGCTGGCTTTTAGCTTTCATCTACAGTTTCTTTTTATATTCTCCAGTGACTTTAACGAGTGAATATAGCACGCGGATCTATCGCAACACCTTAGTGGTACCAGCGGTTTTAATGGTGATTAGTTGTTTGGTAGGCTTATATTTTAGTAGAAACGGCAAATTACGATCATTTCTACCTTGGAGTATTGGCTTAACTTTCTTTTTTCCCTTCTATTGGTATATCCGTGAAGATTCCCTCTGGCTTTTGCCGCTTTTAATCGTGGGCTCATTGATTATCATCGGTTCAGTCGTTTTTGAGAATGATCCAAGTTTTAAATTATTAAAAATTTGGACAGCTATCAAAAAAATCCGTTTTACTAAAATCCAAAGCATCAAAGTTATCTTGTGTTGTTTGCCTTTTGTCGCCTTATTTGTCACAACGAAAGTACTAGAGCAAGTCAATCAAGCACATTATGGGATTGCGGTCGTCAATGATCGGACCGGTGGAGCATTTGGTGCCGTGTCGAAACAGTTGATTCGGCTGGATGATGGGACAAATTTGAATCAGACGAACAGCCAAGTTTGGGTTTCAAGAAAAGCGTTGGAAAAAGCTGAGACAGTCTCACCAACACTGAAATCAATTGCTAAAAATATTGATTGGATCTACCAAGGAAGTCCTTGGAGTGGCGGGGAAGATATCGCTGGGGACATCATTTTTTGGGCTTTGCGTGATGCGGCGGCTCAAGCCGGCTACTATCAAGATGGTGCGAAAACAGAGCAGTTCTGGCAGCGAGTTCAGACGGAACTGTCTGCGGCCTATAAAAAAGAAAAACTGCGGGAAAAAAATGAGTTCTATTTAACTGGGACCGGAGATGGCAAGTTGACAAAAGATTTACCCTTAGTCGGTGAATTTATGAAAAGCGGTCTTAGCTATAATGTTTTCTATAATAATTACGGGCAAGGGAGCGATGCCACCTTAGCGCCTAAAGAAGACCTTCCTGCCGCAGAGAAACTATTGAAATATACATTTAAAAATTGGCAAGATGTCAATTCACCGCAGAAAGAACCTCAGAAAATCACCTGGATCGCAAAGATTTCAAATCAGATTATTTGGCTGTATCGCTTTCTTTTGCCAATCTGGTTGGTTCTCTGCGGCTTGGGATTATTGATTATTCTAAGTGGCAGTCTTTTTTCAAAGGGACAGTTAAAAGATTTTCGCGGAATCCTGCTGATTTTATTAGGCTTGATTTTATCCTATGTGGTTTTCTTAGTGGGAGTCTCATGGTTTTGTTCGTGGGCACCGGAGCGCAAAGATTTGTTCATGATGACTTATACAGGAGCGGGAGTCCCAGTGATTCAATGGATCGAAATTCTTTCCATTATTGGACTGATTCAATTACCGTTGATTGCAAAAAAAATAAACAAAAAATAGTTGAAGCATAGTCTTCAACTATTTTTTGTTATGGACATTTCTATCAGACCTGGAGATTCTAAATAAGAGATATTGGCGAAATCGTAGACATTTTCATCTAATTTGCGTTTAAAGTATTTATGTACAAACTCAATTTCTGAGGGCATGATGTTTCGTTTGCTATTTTTCAAAACAATCTCAGCGTGTTTATAGGCATCCGTATAAATTACGGTCGTATTGCCAATAGTATATACTTTGATCATATTTGCATCAGTATGCTCCAGCTGATTATAAACCATTTTAGAATGACTATTCGTTACATTGACTAGCTTCATTCCGAAACACCTTCTTTCTAAAACATTTACTCATAAAACAATTATATAAGAAAGATTAGAAAAAAAGAAGAATATTGCTTTTTTTAAGTGAGATTTTTTTTGGAAATGTGATAAAAAAGGATTCTCGCCAAAAATACGAGAATCCTAGAAAATTACTTTTTATCTTCTTTTGCTAAACGCTCAGGCTTTGAAGTGATAACGATGTGATCTTCTTTATCAAGTTTCGCTTTCAGATCAGTAATCGTTGGATGATCTAAATAGAACTCAGCAATACCATCTTCGATATTTTCTTGGATCGTCCGACGAAGTGGGCGAGCACCCATGGCAGGATCATAACCTAAATCAACCAATTTTTCTTTGACGTTGTCAGGTACTTCGATGTGCAGTTTTTGCGCTGCCAGCATTTCGTTGACGTCATTCAACATCAGAGAAACAATACTCATCAAGTTTTCTTTTGATAATGGGCTGAACTCGATGATTCCGTCAAAACGGTTTAAGAACTCAGGGGCAAAGAAGTCTTTCAATTGTCCCAAGACTGAACGAGTCACGCCGTCTCTAGCTGCACCAAAACCAACGTTGGCTTCGATTTTACCGGTTCCGGCATTGCTAGTCATAATAATTATCGTATCTTTGAAGCTGACTGTTCGTCCTTGTGAATCCGTCAAACGTCCATCATCCAGAATTTGTAAGAACATGTGTAAGACATCCGGATGAGCCTTTTCAATTTCATCTAATAAGATCAGGCTATATGGATGACGACGAACTTGTTCCGTCAATTGTCCGGCTTCTTCATAGCCAACATAACCTGGAGGAGAACCAATTAATTTGGAAACACTATGTTTTTCCATGTACTCACTCATATCAAAACGAATCATTGATTCACTTGAACCGAATAGTTCTTCTGCTAATTGACGAGCCAATTCTGTTTTACCAACACCGGTTGGTCCAACAAATAGGAATGAACCGATCGGACGGTTTTTCTTGTTTAAACCGACGCGGTTTCGGCGAATCGCCTTGGCCACTTTATCCACAGCTTCATCTTGTCCAATCACGTGTTTTTTAAGATCGACAGCCAGGTTTTTCAGTTGTGTTTGTTCTTTTTCTTTCAACTCACCGACTGGAATGCCCGTCCGTTTTTCTACGATTTTTTCCATATCTTTTTCAGTGATAACGGGAGTTTCTTCGTCGGTTAATTGACGGTCTTTCATTTTTTGTAATTTATTGATTTGATCGCGATAGTAAGCTGCTTTTTCAAAATCTTCTTCTTGAGAAGCTTGAGATTTTTGCTGTTCAGCTTCCGCTAATTTTTTGTCGATCGTTTTTGGATCAACGATTTGGATTGTCAAGTTTTTCTTAGAACCTGTTTCATCTAATAAGTCGATCGCTTTGTCTGGTAGGAAGCGATCTTGAATGTAGCGATTTGAAAGTTCGGCTGCCGCTTTGATTGCTTCATCCGTATATTTCACGTGATGATAATCTTCGTAGCGAGGTTGTAAACCTTTCAAAATTTCAATCGTTTCTTGAACTGAAGGTTCTTCCACACGAACTGGTTGCATCCGGCGTTCTAGAGCGGCATCTTTTTCAATGATGCGATATTCATTAAGGGTTGTTGCGCCGACCATTTGCAGTTCACCACGAGCTAAAGCAGGTTTTAAGATATTGCCCGCATCCATGTTGCCGTCGCCGGCAGCACCCGCACCGACGATTTCATGGACTTCATCAATGAAAAGAATGATATTCTCGGCTTGTCGAATCTCATCGATTAATTTTTGCATCCGTTCTTCAAATTGCCCACGAATACCGGTCCCTTGAACGAGTGAGGCAACATCTAGACGAATAACTTCCTTATCCATTAATTTTTGTGGCACATCGCCGTCAACAATTTTTTGTGCTAATCCTTCTACAACGGCTGTTTTACCAACACCAGGTTCGCCAATTAAAACAGGATTGTTTTTTGTACGGCGATTCAAAATCTCGATGACCCGTTGGATCTCATCATCTCGACCGACGACTGGATCGATATTTCCTTCCCGAGCTAATCCTGTGATATTGATGCCATATTCATCCAATAGACCGCCGCCGTTTCCACGGGGTGGTTGATTATTCATACCATTTCCGCCACCGAATTGAGTTGGTGGGGTTTGATCTGCAGCGCCTTGTCTTTGTTGCATTTGTTGTGACATTGAGCGGAACAAATCATCTAAACTTCCAAAACCAAAAGGATCATTTCCTGCCATTTGGGGAGCACCTCCAGCTTGATTTTTCAATTTTTGATAGCAACTTTGGCAATAATCTAATTGCTTTCGTTGCCCGTTAACATTTGCATATAAATGAATCGTTGCTTCATTTTCATGGCAATTTTGGCAAAGCATTTTTTTCACCCTTTCAATAGTTGATTGTTTCTTCCATTGTACATCGAGTAGGCGAATCTCGTAAAAAGATACGCTGGTCAATTATTTGACTATCACTGACCATAAGAATATTATAGCGAGTTTCAGGAGAAAAGCAAACAGTTTGTCTCGAAAATTAGCATTCTATCTATCCGAGTGCTAAAGTAGTTAAAAATGCTTTTTCCATCTTAGGATTGTTATGTAAAAATTATGAAAACAGAAGAAATAGGGCTGTTGACGAGGTGAGGTGGATATTTTAAGAAAGGGCATACATTTCACTAGAATAAATCGATTAAAATTGTTGTATCCACTGCAAAAAAATGGTAATCTAAGGAAATGAAGGGCCCAAAATGATGGATGTTATCATTAAAGCCCTAACATAAAAAAACACTTTTTTTTATAAAGGAGAACGGTCAATATGGAAAAAAAAGATTTTCACGTAGTAGCAGAAACAGGGATTCATGCACGTCCCGCAACTTTATTAGTGCAAGCTGCAAGCAAATTTAACTCTGATATTAACTTAGAGTATAAAGGAAAATCAGTTAACCTTAAATCAATCATGGGCGTAATGTCTCTAGGTGTTGGCCAAGGTTCTGACGTTGTTATCTCTGCTGAAGGTGCTGACGAAAAAGAAGCAATGGAAGCTATCGAAGAAACAATGAAAAAGGAAGGATTATCTGAATAATGGTTGAATTACTAAAAGGTATTGCCGCAAGTGACGGAGTTGCCGTTGCGAAAGCTTATCTGCTAGTACAACCGGATTTATCTTTCAAACAAAATAATGTAGAAGACACTGCTGCCGAAGAAAAGCGTTTAGACGACGCTTTGGCAGCTTCTTCTGCTGAATTAGAAAAAATTCGGGATAAAGCAGCAAAAAGCTTAGGTGAAGAAGAAGCGCAAGTTTTTGATGCTCATTTGATGGTTCTTTCAGATCCAGAAATGATTGGTCAAATTAAACAACATATACAAGATAATAAAGTGAACGCTGAAAGTTCACTTAAAGAAGTAACTGATATGTATATTGGCATGTTCGAGGCGATGGATGACAACGCTTATATGCAAGAACGTGCAGCAGATATTCGTGACGTTACGAAACGGATCATGGCTCATTTACTAGGAGTTTCATTACCAGATCCATCAATGATTGACGAAGAAGTTATCGTAGTAGCTCATGACTTAACGCCAAGTGATACTGCACAATTAGATAAAAACTTTGTTAAAGCCTTTGTTACTGACATCGGCGGACGTACGTCTCACTCAGCGATCATGGCTCGTTCATTAGAAATCCCTGCAATCGTTGGGACGAAAGAAATCACTGCTAAAGTTAAAGAAGGCGATGTCTTAGCCGTTAACGGAATCATCGGTGAAACAATCGTCAACCCAACTGACGAACAAGCGGCTGAATACAAAAAAGCCGGCGAAGCATATGCAACGCAAAAAGCAGAATGGGAAAAACTGAAAGATGCTGAAACAGTCACTGCTGATGGCAAGCATTTTGAATTAGCAGCCAACATTGGTACACCAAAAGATCTTGAAGGTGTTCACAACAATGGCGCTGAAGGAATCGGTTTATATCGTACGGAATTCTTATACATGGATTCTTCAGATTTTCCAACAGAAGACGATCAATTTGAAGCTTACAAAGCCGTTTTAGAAGGCATGGGTGACAAACCAGTCGTTGTTCGTACAATGGATATCGGTGGAGACAAAGAATTACCTTACTTAACGTTACCTGACGAAATGAATCCATTCTTGGGCTATCGTGCATTGCGAATCAGTTTATCCGAACTAGGCGATGATATGTTCCGGACGCAATTACGCGCCCTATTACGTGCGTCTGTTTACGGTAACTTACGCATCATGTTCCCAATGGTAGCAACATTAAAAGAATTCCGTGCAGCGAAGAAATTATTCAACGAAGAAAAAGAAAAACTTGTTAAAGAAGGCGTGAAGGTTTCTGACACGATCCAAGTCGGAATCATGATTGAAATCCCTGCTGCAGCTGTATTGGCTGACAAGTTTGCTAAGGAAGTTGACTTCTTCAGTATCGGAACAAATGACTTGATTCAATATACGATGGCAGCTGACCGGATGAACGAACGTGTTTCATACTTGTATCAACCTTATAACCCATCAATTTTACGTTTGATTAAAAACGTGATTGATGCAGCACACGCTGAAGGTAAATGGGCTGGTATGTGTGGCGAAATGGCCGGCGATCAAACGGCTGTTCCATTGTTAATGGGTATGGGCTTAGATGAGTTCTCTATGAGTGCGACATCTGTTCTTAGAACTCGTAGCTTGATGAAACGTCTGACAACGACTAAGATGGCTGAATTGGCTGAAAAAGCGTTGAAAGAATGCGATACAATGGAAGAAGTTCAAGCGTTAGTTGAAGAATACGTAAAATAGTTTTCAACACCAAACCGTTGTCTGAAAGGGCAACGGTTTTTTTGCGAGTTAGCTACAATTATTGTAGCTAAAAATTATTTTTTTATGGGGAAAATCGGATGAAGCGAATACATTTCTGGAAATTCGATAAAATCAGTCCTGGGGTTGAGAAAAAGCACAAAGGCTTATGATATAATTACTTTGTTTTCAAGGAGGCTAGTTATGAAAGTATTACTGTACTTTGAAGGGCAGAACATTATCGGAAAGTCAGGGATTGGGCGCGCTTTAGGTCATCAAAAAAGGGCATTAGCGGCGGCTGGAATCGAGTACACGCTTGATCCCAAGTCAACGGATTATGATTTATTGCATGTGAATACCTATGGACCTAAGAGTCTCCATTTAGTCAGAAAGGCCAAAAAAATGGGGAAAAAAGTGATTTATCACGCCCATTCGACAGAAGAGGATTTTCGCAACTCATTTGTTGGTTCAAATCAACTAGCGCCTTTAGTAAAAAAATGGTTAGTGAGTCTTTATCAGCAAGCTGATCATTTAATTACTCCGACACCTTATTCAAAAAAATTATTGCGTAATTATGGTTTGCAACAGCCAATCGCAGCGATTTCAAATGGCATCGATTTAAAACGCTATTATCCAGATGAACGCAAGGAAGCGGCCTTTCGCAAGCATTTTAAGTTAGCGGAGAACCAGAAAGTCGTTATCTGTGTCGGTCTCTTTTTTGAGCGTAAAGGCATTCTTGATTTTGTTGAGGTTGCCAAAAAAATGCCGGAATATACTTTTATTTGGTTTGGTGATGTACCGTTAGTGTCAGTTCCACTAAATATTCGGCGCGTAGTAAAAAGAGATCATCCTGAAAATGTCATTTTTCCTGGTTATATCAACGGCGATTTGATTGAAGGGGCTTATTCAGGCGCAGATTTATTCTTTTTTCCTTCCTATGAAGAGACAGAAGGAATCGTTGTGTTAGAGGCATTAGCTAGCCAGCAGCAAGTTTTGTTGCGGGATATCCCTGTCTATGAAGGTTGGCTGCGGGACCGTGAAAATTGTTATATGGGAAAAAATAATCAGGAATTTGAGCTGCTGATTCAGCAATTAGTGAATCGTCGTTTACCCAATTTGGCTTTGGCCGGTTTTAAAACAGCTCAAGAGAAGAGTATTAATCAGATTGGTGAAGAATTAAAGACGGTTTATCAAGCAGTCTTAGATCAGCCTTATGATCATCAAATCTACAAAAAAGTCACGCAATAGTTTGGAGGTATGGTCGTGCGGATTGGTTTTTTTACAGATACGTATTTTCCCCAAGTCAGTGGGGTAGCGACTTCAATTAGAACACTAAAAGAACAGCTTGAGAAACAGGGCCATGAGGTTTATATTTTTACGACAACCGATCCCGATGCTGATGAGCTGGAAAAAGATATCGTTCGTATGCCAAGTGTGCCGTTTATCTCTTTTAAGGATCGGCGAATCGTGGTACGAGGGCTTTGGTTTGCCTATCAAATTGCTAAAGAATTAGAATTAGAAATTATTCATACACATACTGAATTTGGAGCCGGTTTTTTAGGGAAAATGGTCGCCAATCGTCTGCGGATTCCAGTAATTCATACGTATCACACGATGTATGAAGATTATCTCCATTATATCGCGAATGGAAAAGTCGTCAGACCGGCTCATGTCAAAAGTTTCATCAAAATGTTTGTTAATCATTCGACGGGTGTCATTTGTCCTAGTAAACGGGTCGTAGATACATTGGAGCGTTATGAAGTAGAGATTCCAATGCGGATTATTCCAACAGGCATCGAGGTTGAACGCTACATTCGTCCAGATATCACAGAAGTAGATACAGAGGCCTTACGAGGGAAGTTAGGGATTCAAAAAAGCGAGCTAATGCTACTTTCTTTGAGCCGTCTTTCTTATGAAAAAAATATTCAGGCCATTATTCGGCAGTTTCCAGAGGTTTTAATGAGTTATCCCAATGCACGTTTAGTGATTGTCGGTAAGGGGCCTTATCGGGAAGAGCTGGAAACCTTAGTTCGGGAATTAGGGATTGAGGAATATGTTCGCTTTACCGGTGAAGTAGCACACGAAGAAGTGGCCTGTTATTATCATGCTGCTGACTATTTTGTCAGTGCGTCCACCTCGGAGACCCAAGGATTAACCTATGCTGAAGCGCTCGCTTCGGGGACTCAATGTGTGGTAGAAGGCAATGACTACTTGGAGCAGTTGTTGAATGATAAATCTTTAGGTATTACGTTTGAATCGGATGATGATTTTAGTGATAGCTTTGTTCGTTACGCTCAACAACAAGTTCCGATAGATCCAACGGTTTTGCAAAATAAATTAGTTGAGATCTCAGCGGAACGCTTTGGGAGTGAAGTTTTCAAATTTTATCAAGAAATGCTGGTGTATTACGAAGAGAGTCATCAAGAAGTTCGTTCTACGGTCCGAACGGTTCAAAAAATGCGGATTCGAATTCACTCGCTTAGAAATGGCGAAGATAAATAAAGCTGAAATCCATCTCTTCCTGTATACTAGAGATGGATTATTTTATTTGGGAGGTTAACGTCATGAAAATAGGTTTTATTGGAACAGGTGTTATGGGCAAGTCAATTGTGAAACACTTTTTGGCAGCGGGACATGAAGTGGCTGTCTATAATCGAACAAAGAGCAAGACAGCTGAACTGATCACTGCAGGGGCCGTTTGGCAAGCGACGCCTGCAGCGGTAGCCAATGCTAGCACAGTCATTTTTTCAATGGTCGGCTATCCAAGTGATGTGGAAGAAATTTACTACGGAACAAATGGGATTTTTACAACAGCTGTTACTGGGAAAACATTGGTCGATCTAACGACTTCTACACCAACTTTAGCGCAAAAAATCTATCAAACTGCCAAAGAAAACGGAGCCGCTGCGTTAGATGCCCCCGTTTCCGGCGGTGATTTAGGCGCTCAGAATGCGACATTGACCATCATGGTCGGTGGTGATCAGGCCATTTATGATCAAATCGTTCCGCTTTTTGAAATCATGGGTAAAAGCTATTCACTTCAAGGGTCTGCCGGTGCAGGGCAACACACGAAAATGGCCAATCAAATCATGATTGCTGGCACGATGACGGGGATGACGGAGATGCTGGTCTATGCCAAGGCCGCAAATTTGAATGTTGAAAAAGTATTAGCAACTTTAGGTGGCGGTGCGGCCCAAAATTGGTCGATGGCCAATTATGCTCCACGGATTTTAAAGGCCGATTATTCACCAGGATTCTTCGTCAAGCACTTCATCAAAGATTTGAAAATCGCTTTAGACGAAGCGGAAAAAATGCAATTAGAGCTGCCAGCGACGCAATTGGCCACGGAGCTTTATGAGCGTTTGGCTGAAAAAGGATATGAAAATGATGGGACACAAGCCTTGATTAAACTCTGGTGGTCATAAACTTAAGTTAGATTTAGCAAAAAAATCATAAATTAATTGATGAAAATCAATGCAAGATACGGTGGGATTTGATACAATAAGACAGAATTGAGAAGAAGGGGGGCCCCTAGATGAAACATTCACAATTGGTTGCCATTATTAAACGCTTGGAAGCAATGACTGAATCAACGGATAATGAAGTACAATTGCGTCGTTTTGAAAAAGAAGGCGTCGAAAAATGTACTGTAACTTATGATAATACAACTGAAACGTTTGAGCTGACAGAAAGTGACAGCAAACAATCGTATCAATTTGATAACATTGACATCGTTGCGATGGAAATTTACGATTTGATTCAATAAAACGGGGATAACCCGTTTTTTTTGTTCTTTTTTTGGATAGATATATGTGTACCGGAATTCACCGCTCCTATGATGGAGCATGCCTTGCGGTTCATGGAGTTTTGAAGTTGAAATGTATCCATTGATTCTGAAACTTTGGCTAAGAATGTTTGAGCAACTCATCGCTAAAGTGAAACATGCTGGATTTTGTTTAATTTATTACCGATCGTAAGCCGATTTCGCTGTATCGATAAATTTAATAAGCGGATGCCCCGCTTATTTTTTTGTTTATTTTTTTAAATTTAGCTGTTTTAACAGTCAGCAATGAAATACACGTCTCAGAAAGGAAGGGGATCAAGCTCAGTGAGGTCAGAACTTTGTTTGGCCATCAAAGTATTTAGACTGGAAGTAGAAATTAAAAGGCGTTTTGTTACAATCATTAATTTTTGTTTAATTGAAAAAATGTTGTTGCATTCAGAAAAAAAATAAGATATAGTTTGAACATCAAATGATTTGATAATCAAACTAATTAGGTGAGGACATGGAAAGAAACTGGGAAGAATTAAATACCTATTTAGTTTCAATTTTCAACGATGTATTGTCGATTGAAGAAAACGAACTAAAAAAATCACAATTTAGCGATTTGACGATTACGGAGATGCATACCATTGACGCGATCGGGATGTATAAGAAAAAAACGACGACGGAAGTTGCTAGAGAATTACTAGTGACAGTCGGAACGCTTACGACATCAATCAATCGTTTAGTGAAAAAGGGCTATGTAGAACGCATCCGTAGTGAAGATGACCGCAGGGTCGTTAAGCTGGGCTTAACGAAAAAAGGTCGACTGGTCTTTCGCATTCATCAACATTTTCATCATGAAATGGTGAAAAGTGCGATTAAGGATCTGAATACGGAAGAACAAGAAGTCTTCTTAAAAGCGCTCGTAAATTTATATAGCTATTTAGAGGAGATCAAATGAGTATGGGCTTCGGAAAAATAATCGCAACGGCTCGCTACTTGCCTGAAAAAGTCGTGACCAATGATGATTTAGCGGAGTGGATGGAAACATCCGATGAATGGATTCAATCACGGACCGGCATCAAGCAGCGGCATATTGCGGAAAGTGAAAACACGTCAGATCTGTGTTTGGAAGTTGCTAAGAAATTAGTGAAGAAAGCCGACATCGATCCGATGAAGTTAGATTTCATCATCGTGGCAACCATGTCGCCGGATTACACATCGCCTTCAGTCGCTTGCCAGGTCCAAGGACAGCTTGGTGCGAAACAAGCGCTGGCTTTTGACGTGAGTGCCGCGTGTGCGGGATTTGTTTATGCCTTAGCAACTGCTGAGAATTTTATTCGCGGCGGAATGAAGCGGGGAATCGTCATCGGCGGTGAAAAAACATCGAAGCTATTAGATTGGCATGATCGCTCTTCGGCCGTATTATTTGGAGACGGGGCAGCCGGAGTTTTATTAGCTGAAAGTCCCGAACCTTCCATTATAAAGCAAATGTTGCGAGCAGATGGCGAACGGGCCAATGCATTGACTGCAGGATTTCGACCAAACAAGACGATTTTCCATGAAGGGCCGGAAATTAGTACGGCTTTAGCAATGGATGGTCGTGGAATCTGGAACTTTGCTTTAAATGATGTGACCAAAAGTTTGAAGGAATTTATTGGTGATGAGCCAGTTGATTATTATCTGCTGCATCAAGCTAATAAACGAATCATTGAGAAGATCGCTCGTAAAATGCATGAGCCGCTTGAAAAATTCCCCATGAATTTGATGAATTATGGGAACACTTCGGCCGCTAGTATTCCCATTTTATTGGACGAGTTGATTGAAGCAAAAATTCTATCTTTAGATGGAAAACAAAAAGTGGTATTAACGGGCTACGGCGGTGGTTTAGCGTGGGGCAACCTACTAATCCAGCTGTAAGTTTGTTAAAAATATAAAAACTAAAACTTAAAATTATCGGAGGAACCAACTTATGACATTCGAAAAAATCCAAGACATTATCGTAGAAGAACTAGGAGTAGAAAAAGAAGCAGTAAAATTAGAAACAAACATCCAAGAAGATCTTGAAGCGGATAGCTTGGACCTATTCCAAATCATCAACGAAATCGAAGACGAATTTGATGTGAAGATTGAAACTGAAGACGGCATCACAACAGTTAAAGATTTAGTTGAATACGTTGAAAAACAACAAAACGCTTAATTAATAAAATTTCGGGAAAAGGCTAGGCGTAAGGCCTGGCCTTTCCTGCTATTAGGAGACGATCATGAAAACAGCATTCTTGTTTAGCGGGCAGGGCGCTCAATATGTCGGAATGGGCAAAGAGTTATACCAGCAGGAGAAAATCGTAAAAGAAACCTTTGAAGAAGCCAGTGATTTGCTTGGTTTTTCGATGGAAGATTTATGTTTTGCGGAAAATGACCAGCTTAACGAAACAAAATATACGCAGCCGGCAATTTTGACGGTCAGCACTGCTTTTTTACGCGTGTTAACGGAAAAAGGCTTTCACGCAGATGCAGTGGCTGGTTTGAGTTTAGGAGAATATACCGCGTTAGTTGCCTCTGGTGCACTAGCATTTAGTGATGGAGTACAGCTCGTCCATAAACGAGGTCAATTTATGAGTGAGGCGGCCCCAACGGGTAGTGGCAAAATGGTAGCAGTCATGAACACAGCAGCAGAAGTCATTGAGGACTGCTGTAAACAAGCCTCAGATCTTGGAATTGTTTCACCGGCAAACTATAATACTCCGCAACAAATCGTGATTGGTGGCGAAGTCGCTGCGGTCGAAAAAGCGGAAGAATTATTGCAAGCTGCTGGAACAAAACGGATGATCCCGTTGAATGTCAGCGGGCCTTTCCATACGGCATTATTGGAACCGGCCAGCAAACGGTTGAATGAAGTGTTACAGACAATTTCCTTTAGTGAAATGCAGATTCCGGTGATCTCTAACACGACGGCTAAAGTGATGCCTCAAACAGAGATTGTGGAATTATTAACCAAGCAAGTCATGTCCCCCGTCCGTTTTAGCGACAGTGTCTTGACGTTAAAAGAGTTGAGCATTGAACAGCTGGTCGAGATTGGACCAGGGAAAACATTGACTGGATTTATCAAAAAAATTGATCGCAGTTTAGCAACAAGTCGAGTAGAAAACAGTCAGACTTTGGCAGAAACGATTGCATTTTTAAGCTAAACACAAGCTCGAATATGGAGTGAGACGTTCTTTATAACGATACAGGAGGTTCGAATGGAACTAACGAATAAAACAGTCTTTATTACCGGCAGTAGCCGTGGAATTGGTTGGGGAATTGCGAAGGCTTTCGCGCAAGCAGGAGCTAATATCGTATTAAACGGCCGTAATGAGATTCCAACAGAAAAAATTACTGAAATTGAAGCTTTTGGTGTGAAATGTACTAGTATTTGCGGGGATATCAGTTCTTTTGATGACGCTG
Source organism: Enterococcus pseudoavium NBRC 100491 (assembly GCF_001544295.1). GTDB lineage: Bacteria > Bacillota > Bacilli > Lactobacillales > Enterococcaceae > Enterococcus_A > Enterococcus_A pseudoavium. The sequence continues at coordinate 71,306 of NZ_BCQF01000005.1, read as the reverse complement.
GTAAAATGATCAAAATATGCGAAGAAACGTTAGGTTCGATTGATATTTTGATCAACAACGCCGGTATCACCAAGGATCAATTACTTTTACGTATGAAACCGGAAGATTTTGATGCAGTGATGGCAATTAACTTGAAGGGAACATTCAACATGACCCAACAAGTCTTGAAGAAAATGATGAAAAAACGCGCTGGCGTAATCATCAATCTTTCTAGTGTAGTCGGTTTGATCGGAAATGTTGGTCAAAGCAATTATGCCGCAAGTAAAGCGGGTGTCATTGGATTTACCAAGGCTGTGGCCCGGGAAGTTGCTCCGCGAGGAATCACTTGTAATGCCATTGCGCCAGGTTTTATCAAAACGGATATGACTGCTGAATTGAATGAGAAAGTCAAAGAACAAATGGAAGGTCAGATCCCTTTAAAATGTTTTGGTAGTGTCGAAGACGTCGCAAATGCGGCATTATTCTTAGCCCAAAACAGTTACATCACCGGTCAAGTCTTGAACGTTGATGGCGGAATGGTCATGTAGAGAAAGGACGGAAGAAAATGAATCGTGTCGTAATTACAGGTTTTGGTGTTGCCTCACCGATTGGCAATGATGAAGCAACCTTTTTAAAGAATTTAAAAGAAGGCAATCATGGCCTTGGCCCGATCACGCGTTTTGATGCCAGCGAAACAGGTATCAGTGTTGTGGGGGAAGTTAAAGATTTTCCATTGGAAAAATATTTTGTCAAAAAAGATACTAAACGGATGGAGACGTATTCGTTATATGCGATTTATTCTGCGCTTGAAGCGCTAGAAATGAGTGGTATCAAGACCGAAGAAGAAGACATGGAGCGCTTTGGTGTCATGATCGGTTCTGGTGTCGGCGGTCTAGGAACGATCCAAGACCAAGTCATTAAGATGGATAAAAAAGGCCCAGCACGGGTCTCACCAATGTTCGTACCATTAGCGATCGTCAATATGGCGGCTGGAAACGTGGCATTACGGATTGGGGCGAAAGGTATTTGTACAAGTACGGTAACGGCTTGTGCCAGTGGAACGCATTCAATCGGTGAAGCATTCCGGAATATCAAACATGGATATTCTGATGTGATCATTGCCGGGGGAGCGGAATCTTGCATCAATAAGATTGGTATCTCAGGCTTTGCAGCATTGACCGCTTTAAGCACGTCAGAAGATCCAGCTCATGCATCGATTCCATTTGATAAAGACCGTAACGGCTTCGTGATGGGAGAAGGCGCGGGTGTTCTAGTTTTAGAATCTTTAGAACATGCGCAAAAACGCGGGGCGAATATTCTTGGCGAAATCGTTGGCTATGGTGCGACTTGTGACGCCTACCATATGACCGCTCCATCTCCAGATGGTGAAGGTGCAGCAAGAGCGATCACAGAAGCAATCAAAGAAGCGGGGATTCAACCTGAAGAAGTTAACTATGTCAATGCTCATGGCACGAGTACACAAGCCAATGATAAAGCAGAAAGTAAAGCAATCGAAGCGGCTTTAACTGAAAATGCGTATGTCAGCAGCACGAAATCATTGACGGGACATTTATTAGGTGGCGCTGGCGGTGTCGAAGCAGTTGCATCATTGATGTCTTTACAGCATCAGTTTATCCCGCCAACTGCGAATATCAATGAAGTAGATCCAGAAATCAAAGCAAATGTCGTTGTGAACGAAGCAAAAGCAACTCCAGTAAATTACGCGGTAAGTAATTCACTAGGTTTTGGCGGTCACAATGCGGTGATCTGCTTGAAACGCTGGGAGGCATAATGAATGGAAATCAAAGAAATCAAAGAACTGCTGAATCAGTTCAACGATTCTAGCTTGACCGAATTTGATTTACGTGAAGGCAGTTTTGAATTATACATGAATAAAAATCAGACGAGTCGTCAAACCGCGGCACCCGTCCAAGTTGAGCAATCTGTAGAAACAGCGTCAGCAGCCCCACTTGCTTCTGCAGCGCCGATGGACTCAGAGCCCGTGCCGGTCGTTGCGAGTAAAGGTGAAGGGAAAGTCATCACGTCACCGATCGTCGGGATCGTTTACTTGCAGCCGTCGCCAGAGCAAGCAGCATACAAAGCTGTTGGCGATCCGGTTAAACAGGGGGAGACCGTCTGTATCATCGAAGCGATGAAACTGTTAAATGAGATTACCAGTGATTATGACGGGATCATCACTGAGATTTTGGTGGAAAATGAAGACGTTGTTGAATATGGTCAACCACTATTTCGTATTAGCTAGGAGGAAAAACAGATGTTAACAATTGAAGAAATCAAAGAAATCATCCCGCATCGCTATCCGATGTTATTGATCGACCGTGTGGAAGAATTAGAAGCAGGTAAAAGTATCAAGGCCAAGAAAAATGTTTCGGTCAATGAGCCCTTTTTCCAAGGTCATTTCCCCCACGAACCAGTAATGCCGGGTGTTCTAATCGTTGAAGCGATGGCTCAAGCAGGAGCTGTGGCCTTGTTATCAATGGAAGAATTCAAAGGGAAAACGGCTTATTTCGGCGGAATCGATAAAGCAAAATTCCGTAAAAAAGTGGTTCCTGGCGATACCTTAGTCTTAGATGTAGAATTAACAAAAGTCCGTTCTTCAGCAGGTTGTGGCAAAGGGATTGCCTATGTCGATGGTAAAAAAGTTGCTGAAGCTGAACTGACTTTTATGATTGGATAGATGTCGATGTTTTCAAAAATTTTGATCGCCAATCGTGGCGAAATCGCCGTTCGTATCATCCGGGCTTGTCGTGAATTAGGCATTCAGACAGTCGCGGTCTATTCGGAGGCGGATAAAGAAGCGTTGCATACCGAGATGGCAGATGAAGCCATTTGTATCGGGCCCGCACGTTCGAGTGAATCATATTTAAATATGCAGGAAATCTTAAGCGCGGCAATCGTGACGAATGCTGAAGCGATTCATCCCGGTTTTGGTTTCTTGTCTGAAAATAGTCTGTTTGCGACGATGTGTGCTGAATGCAATATCAAGTTCATTGGTCCAAGTGAAAAAACGATTGATGCGATGGGGAATAAGATCCATGCTCGTCAATTGATGCAAAAAGCTGGAGTACCGGTGATTCCTGGAAGTGACGGTGCGATCAATACGTTAGCCGAAGCGGAAGCTTTAGCCGATAAGATCGGTTATCCGGTCATGCTGAAAGCCGCAGCTGGCGGTGGCGGTAAAGGGATTCGTAAAGTTCCTTCGAAAAAAGAACTAGAAGCAAACTTTTTATCAGCAAAATCAGAAGCTAAAGCAGCTTTTGGTGATGACGCGATGTATATGGAAAAAATTATCTATCCAGCTCGTCATATCGAAGTTCAGATTCTAGGTGATCAACAAGGGAATGTGATTCATCTCGGCGAACGTGATTGCTCTTTACAACGGAACAATCAAAAAGTTTTAGAAGAAGCCCCATCCGTTGTGATCGGTGAAGAAAACCGCCAAATGTTGGGAGAAATTGCAGTTAAGGCTGGTCAAGCGGTAAATTATGAAAGTGCCGGTACGATTGAATTTTTACGTGATGAAGCAGGCCACTTCTATTTTATGGAGATGAATACTCGGATTCAGGTAGAACATCCAATTACTGAAATGATCACAGGAATTGACATCGTGAAGAAACAAATTAAAATCGCCGCGGGAGAACCACTCGGATTAAAGCAAGAAGATGTGAAGTTTCATGGTCACTCCATCGAATGTCGGATCAATGCAGAAAATCCTGCTTTCAACTTTGCACCTTCACCGGGTAAGATCAAAACCTTGCTTCTGCCGAGCGGCGGTTTAGGATTGCGGGTTGACAGTGCGATGTATAGTGGCGTGACGATTCCACCCTATTACGATTCAATGATTGCCAAGATCATCGTTCACGGGGAAGACCGTTTCGATGCTTTAATGAAGATGCAACGTGCCTTGGGTGAATTTGTTTCTGACGGCGTTATCACGAATGTCGAGTTTCAAATGGACTTGATCAGTCATCCAAATGTATTATTTGGCGACTATGATACAAGTTTCTTACAAAAAATATTTTTACCTGAGTGGCAGCAAAGCGAGTAGGAGGAATTTAGGTGGGACTTTTTAATAAGAAAAAAAACTACATTCGGATTAATCCTAACCGCGACAGTGTACCGACAACGAAACCAGCCGTACCAGACGACATGTGGGCGAAATGTCCAAACTGTAAACGAACCCTTTATAAAAAAGAGATGGGTGCGGAGAAAGTTTGTCCCCATTGTGGCTACAGCTTCCGAATCAGTGCGTGGGAACGCTTGGCGTTAACAATCGATGAAAAAAGTTTTGTTGATTGGGATAACGACTTAGTCCAAAAAAATCCGATCGATTTTCCGGATTATTTGGCTAAAATCGATAAAATGAAGGAAAAGAACGGACTTGATGAAGCCGTCTTGACGGGGAAAGCCTTGATCAATCAGCAGCCGGTGGCGATTGGTGTGATGGATGCCAATTTTATCATGGGTAGTATGGGAACCGTTGTAGGGGAAAAAATTACCCGACTGTTTGAAAAAGCCGTCGTTGAAAAATTACCGGTGGTTCTATTTACGGCTTCCGGCGGTGCTCGGATGCAAGAAGGGATTTTTTCATTGATGCAGATGGCGAAAATCTCAGCAGCAGTCAAGCGCCATAGTAATGCCGGTTTACTGTATTTGACGGTCTTAACCGATCCAACGACCGGCGGAGTTACTGCCAGCTTTGCGATGGAAGGCGATATCATTTTAGCCGAACCGCAAACGCTAGTTGGTTTTGCCGGACGGCGCGTGATCGAGCAGACGATTCGTCAGCAGCTACCGGATGATTTTCAGAAGGCCGAGTTTTTGCTGCAACATGGTTTTATCGACCAAATCGTTCCTCGGTTAGAGTTGCGAGAGCGTTTGACGCAATTATTAGCACTTCATCAACAGAAAGGCTGGTGTGATAAATGAGTCTAACTGCTGGCGAAATTGTAAAATTAGCGCGACACCAAGATCGTTTGACGAGTCTTGATTATTTTGCAAAAGTTTTTACCGATTTTCAGGAGTGCCACGGTGATCGCTTATTTGGTGATGATCCGGCCATTGTTGGTGGGATCGCAAGACTTGCAGGAAAACCGGTCACGGTAATCGGTATTCAAAAAGGAAACGATCTGAAAGAAAACATGGCTCGTAATTTTGGTCAACCCAATCCGGAAGGTTATCGCAAAGCCTTGCGTTTAATGAAACAAGCTGAAAAGTTTAAACGGCCGGTGATTTGTTTTGTAAATACACCGGGAGCCTTCTGCGGGGTTGAAGCTGAAGAACGTGGTGAAGGGGAAGCAATTGCCCGTAACCTTATGGAAATGTCTGATTTGCAAGTCCCAATTATTTCGATTGTGACTGGTGAAGGCGGTAGCGGCGGAGCTTTGGCCTTGGCGGTAGCCGATGAAGTTTGGATGATGGAATACAGTATTTACGCGATTCTTTCGCCAGAAGGTTTTGCTTCGATCCTTTGGAAAGATGGCAAACGAGCCGACGAGGCAGCTGAGCTGATGAAAATCACCGCAGCTGAATTACTAGATTTGGATGTGATCGATCGGGTGATTCCGGAAACGCTGAAGGGCAAAAAACTCAGTGAGGATAAAATCATTCAAATGCTGCAAAAAGCATTGATCGAAAAAATCACTGATTTAGCACAGCTTTCAGCGGCTGAATTGATTGAACAACGTTACCAGCGTTTTCGAAAATTTTAATCTCTTAAAGCAAAAGAAGTGCTCTACTTGATCTAGGTCAAGTAGAGTACTTTTTTGCTGTGATGATTATTCATGAAAATAAATAAATATTCATTATTTTGTGGACTTTATGAAATATTATGCTATACTAATAAAAAAAGATTTTGGAGGGCTAGCGATGAAAAAAGGGATGAAGGTTGTTTTAGCGGGATTGGTTTTATTTTTATTAGCTGCTTGTGGGAATGAAGAGAAAGCGGACAAATTGGATACGATTAAAGAAGAAGGTGTCATCAAGGTGGCTACGTCACCGGATTATGCACCTTTTGGCTTTCATACGACGATTGATGGGAAAGATAAAATTGTCGGAGCGGATATTGAAATGGTTGAAGCCATCGCCAAAAAAATGGGCGTCAAGGTTGATTGGCTAGATATGAGTTTTAATGCAGTTTTAGCAGCGGCCAAAGAAGGTAAAGCCGATATCGCCGTATCAGCGATTTCGGTCACCAGTGAACGGGAGCAAAGTTTTGACTTTACGACTGATTACTATACGTCTCCACAAGTAATCGTAATCAATAAACAAAACGCTGGTCAATTTACTTCGATCGATAGTTTTGCTGGAAAACAAGTCGGTTCGCAAAAAGGGACGATCCAAGAAAATATTGTTAAGGAACAGTTGAAAGATGCAAAATTGGTCTCAATCGAAAAATTACCGAATATTTTTCTAGAAGTCAAAAATGGTTCATTAGATGGACTAGTGGTAGAAAAAACTGTTGCCGATGCGTACGTCAATCAAAATCCAGAATTGATGATTGCCAATATTCCTTTAAAAAGTATGAAAGAAGATTCATTATGTATAGCTGTTCCTAAGGGAAATGAAAAATTAGTCAAGGAACTGAATAAACAGATCAAAGAAATGAAGGAAGACGGTACGATCGAAAAAATGGTTGAAAAAAACAATCAACTAGCGCAAAAGGCAGTTGATTAAAAATGTTTATTCATTTTGGCTTTGTATATATACATTAAATAAGACTATATATAAATTATATTTAATATTTATACATATAAATGCTTGTTTTATGAAAATTTCATGCTATAATAAATGCATTGAAAAAAGCTTTCAAATTTAGGAGGAATCAGGATGAAAAAAATTACCGGCGTAGTATTTACTTTATTCGCACTATTTACTTTAGCAGCATGTGGCAACAGCAATGATAAAACTACTGACTCATCAACAAAAGCAAAAACGGAAGACCAATTAGCAGCTATCAAAAAAGCAGGCGTCTTGAAAGTGGCAACTTCAGCAGATTATGCGCCATTTGAATTCCATACGATGGTGGACGGCAAAGATAAAATCGTAGGAGCCGATATTGATCTGGTCAATGCGATCGCTGACGAGCTAGGTGTCAAAGCAGAAGTTTCTGACATGAGTTTCAATACGGTCTTAGCTTCTTTAAAAGAAGGTAAATCGGATATTGCAATCTCAGCAATCTCTGCTACCAAAGAACGGAAAGAGCAGTTCAACTTTACTGATAACTATTACAATCCACCACAAGTAGTTATTATTAACAAAAAGAATCAAGATCAATTCACCAGTGTAGCCGCTTTGAAAGCTAAAAATGTCGGTGCACAAAAGGGCTCGATTCAAGAAGACATCGTGAAAACGCAACTTAAAGATGCAAAACTCGTTTCAATTGAAAAGGTACCGAATATGGTGATCGAAGTAAATAGCGGGTCATTAGATGCGATGGTCGTGGAAAAAACGATCGCTGAATCTTACGTAGAACAAAACCCCGATTTGATGATTGCCAATATCGATTTAAAAGCTTCAGCAGATGAAGCCTTTGCAATCGCCTTACCAAAAGGTAGCGATGAATTGCAGACGGAATTGAACAAGATCATCAAAAAATTGAATGATGAAGGCAAGATTGATGAATTTGTCAAACAAAACCATGAATTAGCTGAAAAATCAGCAAAAGAATAGAGGGCATACGTTTTGGATTTTTCATTTTTAAGTAAATATTTATCGTATTTCGTTTCCGGTGCAGGAATCACCGTAGTTATCTCACTAGTGACGGTCTGTTTAGGGACTTTGATCGGATTAGCGATGGCTTTATTAAAACTATCAAAACATAAACCGTTGAACTGGTTAGCGAATATTTACATCGAAGTGCTGCGAGGCACTCCGATGTTATTACAAATTACGATCGGTTTCTTAATCCTACAAGGCTTTTTTCCTTCGAAAGATATCGATTTCGGCGTCTTGTCAGTGGGCATCAACCGGCTGTTTCCAGGGATGATTATTTTATCATTGAACTCAGGAGCTTATGTGGCGGAAATTATTCGTGGAGGGATCAGTGCTGTCAACTTTGGGCAAACAGAAGCAGCCCATTCGTTAGGTCTGCGGCCAGCTCAAACGATGCGCTATGTGATTTTGCCCCAGGCGTTGCGTAATATTTTGCCGCCTTTAGGGAATGAATTTGTTACGTTGATTAAGGATTCCTCTTTACTAGCAACGATCGGGATCAATGAATTGATGGGCTCTGCTCAAATCGTTGTCTCAAATTCCTATATTCCTTTAGAACCATTAATCGTGGCAGCGGGACTTTATTTTGTGATGACCTTCATCACTTCACGCCTGCTGAATCTGTGGGAGAAAAAACTTGGGAAAGGTTATCAACGATAAGAGGTGGGCATAATGGCAGAAGCATTGATTCAAATCGAACATTTAAATAAAAAATTTGGCGACAATGAGGTCTTGAAGGACATTTCCGCTGAGATCATGCCAGGTGAGGTAGTCGTAATTATCGGGCCCTCTGGTTCAGGGAAAAGTACTTTTTTACGTTGTGTCAATTTATTAGAAGTTCCAACTTCTGGAACGATTAAATTTGAAGGTACGGATATTACCGACAAAAAGAACGATATTTTTAAAACACGGGAAAAAATGGGAATGGTCTTTCAACAATTCAATTTGTTTCCTAATATGACGGTCCTCGATAATATCACGTTGTCGCCAATCAAAGTGAAAGGTTTGGCGAAGACGGAGGCTGAGAAAATTGCCAGAGAATTATTGGAAAAGGTCGGCCTATCCGAAAAAGCGGATGCTTATCCGCAATCATTGTCTGGGGGACAACAACAACGGATCGCGATTGCTCGTGCATTGGCGATGCAGCCGGATGTGATGCTGTTTGATGAACCAACTTCGGCACTTGATCCAGAGATGGTGGGAGATGTCTTACAAGTTATGCAGCAACTAGCTAAAGAAGGCATGACGATGATGATCGTGACCCACGAAATGGGCTTTGCTAAAGAAGTTGGCGACCGAGTGATCTTTATGGACGGCGGTGTGATCGTTGAAGAAGGAACACCTGAAGAAGTCTTCGATCATACAAAAAGTCCTCGGACGATCGATTTCTTATCTAAAGTTTTATAGAATTAATCAGACTAGGCCGAAAAAGCCTAGTCTTTTTTTAAACCTTTAGCGTGAAATGTAGAGTTTTCAAAAAAATTGCGTTATAATCAGGTTTTGTAGATGTATAAAATAAAGATATAGGAGTTGCCATGTTAGATAAATACAAACCAACGTGGATGGTCGAAGCCATTTATCAAATAACACCTGAGCAGTTGAGAGCTCACGGCTTCAAAGCAGTTCTAACGGATTTAGATAATACTTTGATCGCTTGGAATAATCCCAACGGTACGGAAGAGCTGATCAATTGGTTAAAAATGATGGATGAAGCAGGAATTCCTGTAGTCGTTGTTTCAAATAATAAAGCCAGTCGCGTAGCCAAGGCCCTAGAAAAGTTTGAGTTGGATTTTGTTTCGCGAGCTATGAAACCTTTTGCAGTTGGCATCAAGCATGCGCAAGAACAATTGGGGCTGTCAAAAGATGAGATTGTGATGATTGGTGATCAAGTCATGACGGATATTCGTGGTGCTAGTGCGGCGGGGATTCGCAGTATCTTAGTTCAACCGATTATTGATACCGATGGCTGGAATACCCGGATCAATCGTTTCTTTGAACGGCGCGTGATGCGTATCTTGTCTCGTAAAGACCCTGAAATGGAATGGAAGAGTGGATTATAATGGAAGAAGAATTATTCTGTATCGGTTGCGGTGCAAAGATTCAAACACAGCAACCTAATGAATTGGGCTATACGCCGCAGTCGGCTTTAGAAAAAGGTTTAGCCAATGGAGAAGTTTATTGTCAACGTTGCTTCCGTTTGCGTCATTACAATGAGATCCAAGATGTTGCCTTGACTGACGATGATTTTCTCCGTTTATTGAATGAACTAGGAAAAGCCGATGCATTAATCGTCAATGTCGTCGATATCTTTGACTTCAACGGCTCATTGATTCCTGGGTTGCATCGTTTTGTTGGGGATAATCCAGTCTTACTGGTCGGCAATAAAGTCGATTTATTGCCTAAATCATTGAAGCGGGGACGCCTGACGCAATGGATGCGGGAACGTGCCCATGAAGAAGGACTGCGGCCTCGCGATATTTTGTTGACGAGTGCTCGTAAGCCACATGAGATGGAAGAATTGTTAGCTAAAATTGAGGAATACCGTGAAGGTCGCGATGTGTACGTGGTCGGCGTAACCAATGTCGGTAAATCGACGTTGATCAATCAAATCATCAAACAAACCGCCGGGGTTCAAGATTTGATCACGACTTCGCAGTTTCCAGGAACGACCCTAGATAAAATTGAGATTCCTTTAGATGATGGACATTTTCTTTTCGATACACCAGGGATCATTCACCGCCATCAAATGGCACACTACCTTGGTAAGAAAGATTTGAAGATCATTGCGCCTCACAAGGAAATCAAACCTAAAATTTATCAGCTAAATGCTGGACAAACGCTGTTTTTAGGCGGGTTAGCGCGGTTTGATTTTATTCAAGGAGAGCGAGCTTCTTTTGTGGCTTACGTGTCAAATGACATTGAGCCCCATCGTACAAAACTAGAAAAAGCGGATGCTTTCTATGCCAAACATGTGGGAGGCTTGTTACAGCCACCGCGTCCTGATGAAGTTGGCGAGTTTCCTGAATTAGTCCGCTTTGAATTCTCAATCAAAGAAAAGACGGATATCGTATTTGCCGGACTTGGCTGGGTCACGGTTACTAAACCAGCGGTCGTAGCCGGCTGGGCACCAAAGGGAGTCGATGTGTTGACTCGTAAAGCATTAATCTAAAAATAGCAGCCAAAGGGGTATAATATGGAATTAAGAGGAAAACAAAAGCGTTTTTTGCGGAGTCAGGCTCATCACTTACAGCCGATTTTCCAGATTGGTAAAAATGGTCTTAATGAAGCGATGGTCGTTCAAATCAATGAAGCGTTAGAAAAAAGAGAATTAATCAAAGTCAATCTATTGCAAAATACAGATGAGATCGCAGAAGATGTGGCTCGTGTTATCGCTGAGAAGATTCACTGTGAAATCGTTCAGATCATTGGCCGAGTCTTGGTTTTATACAAACCATCAAGCAAGGAAAAATATCAAAAGATCTCGAAAGAAGTTAAAAGTATTTAAGCATCAATTAAAATGAGGGGGAATAACTGTTGTATCAAGATGTCTTAACGATTCCAAAAGTCGAACCACTGACGGTTGCCGCGATGCCTAAAAAACAAGTGGGTTTGTTGGGGGGGAATTTTAATCCAATCCATCAAGCGCATCTGATGATTGCGGAACAAGTCGGACAGAAAATGGGATTTGACGAAGTACATCTGCTGCCAAGTTATTTGCCACCGCATGTGGATGAGAAAAAAACGATCGACAGCAGCCACCGTTTGGCGATGGTCAAATTGGCGATTGAAGACAATTCGTTTTTAACCGTCGATACACGGGAGTTGAAGCGTAAAGGGAAAAGTTATACGATTGATACGATGTTGGAACTGACGGCGGAACACCCTGATACGGACTATTATTTTATCATCGGTGGAGATGAAGTCGCCTATCTGCCTAAGTGGTATCGGATTGATGAGCTGGTACAATTAGTAAATTTTGTTGCTGTTAAGCGGGCCGGCTACTCGCTAGAGAGTCCTTATCCGATCATCTGGGTTGATGTACCAGAGATTCAGTTATCGTCTTCATACATTCGTAAGCAAGTCCAACAAGGTTGCTCGATTCGCTATTTAGTACCGGAGCGGGTGCGGGAGTATATTGCGGAAGAAGGATTGTATCTTGATGAAGTATAGTGATGAATATGCTGCGCTAGCGCGTGAAGCATTGATGCAGGCTGTTCAAATGCGCATGAGTGAACGCCGCTTCAAACACGTTTTAGGAGTGGAAGAAACCGCGATAGCTTTGGCAGAGCGGTTTGGCGAATCACCCGAAAAAGCTAGTATTGCGGCCTTGACCCATGATTATGCAAAAGAACGCTCCGATGAAGAGTTTCAACTGGCAATCGAGCGAGGCAACTATGACAATAAAGCCGAACTTTTAAAGTATGGTAATTCGATTTGGCATGGTCTAGTCGGTGCTGATTTCGTTGCCCGGGAGTTAAACATCACCGATGAAACGATCTTGAGCGCGATTCGCTTGCATACCACCGGTGCAGCTGAGATGTCTTTACTAGATAAGATTATTTACGTCGCCGACTATATTGAACCGGGGCGTGATTTTCCAGGTGTGGAAGATGCCCGCGTGATTGCTTTTAGTGATTTAGATCAAGCGGTGGCTTTTGAAACGAAGCATACCCTTGCTCATTTGATCGAAAAAGAAACGCCGGTGTATCCTAAAACGATCGAAACTTATAACCGTTGGGTCGCTGGCATGAAGTAAAAATTATAACACTTGTGTGAGTAAAAGTTACTCGCAACAATAGGAGGAGAATTATCATAGATAGTAAAAAAATGTTAGAAATCGCCGTGAAGGCTGCCGACGCAAAACGAGCGGTAGATATCGTGGCCTTGAATGTCTCAGAAGTCTCATTATTAGCGGATTATTTTTTGATTTGTTCTGCGAATTCCGATCGTCAAATCAATGCGATTGTCGATGAAATCATGGATAAAGAAGAAGAAGCTAAAGTAGAAGTGAAACGGGTGGAAGGTAAAGACGGTGGTAAATGGGTCTTGATCGATTTAGGAGACGTGATCGTCCATGTCTTCAGTAACTCAGAACGTGAATTCTACAATTTAGAAAAATTATGGTCAGATGCTCCTTTAGAAAATATCGAGGCTTGGATCGACTAATGGCATATGAGACCTTTGCCTTCGTTTATGACGAAGTGATGGATGAGACGCTTTATCAGCAGTGGTTAGCTTTTTCTTTGCGCCATCTGCCTAAAACGACTAATCAAATCTTGGAACTGGCTTGCGGGACCGGAGCATTAGCAGTGGAGTTTGCCCAAGCGGGTTTTGAAGTGACCGGGCTAGATCTGTCAGAAGAAATGCTGACATTAGCCAGTGATCGAGCATTAGAAGCTGATACCAACGTTAATTGGATCGCTGGGGATATGCTGGATCTGACTGATATTGGTACGTATCAAGCCGTTACTTGTTTTTCAGATTCGTTGTGTTATATGCAGGATGAGACCCAAGTCAAACAAGTTTTTGCTGGCGTCTATCAGTTGTTGGAAGATACGGGAACCTTTATTTTCGATGTTCATTCGCTTTTCCAAATCGATGAAGTTTTCCCGGCGTATAGTTTCCACGATCAAACCGAAGATTTTGCTTTTTTGTGGGATAGTTATCCAGGAGAAGTTCCTCATAGTATTGAACATTTTCTGACTTTTTTTGTAAAAAAGAATGAGGACACCTTTGAACGGGTGGATGAATTGCACAAAGAGCGGACGTATCCATTAGCGACCTATCAAAAGTTGTTAACAGAAGTTGGCTTTAAGACACAGGTCTTTGCCGACTTTACGGATGAAGCACCGACTGAGACAAGTCAACGTTGGTTTTTTGTTTGTCAGAAATAACCGAGAGAAATCTCGGTTTTTTTATATGAAAATGGAAGGAGGGGGCGAAATGCGAAGCTGTGGGATTGTGGTTGAATATAATCCTTTTCATAACGGCCACCGGTATCATGCTAAAAAAGCGCGGGAGTTGAGCGGAGCCGATATCGTCGTGGCAGTCATGAGCGGTAACTTTTTACAGCGGGGCGAACCGGCTATCATCGATAAATGGGCTCGTGCACAAGCGGCCTTGGAAAACGGGGTTGATTTAGTCGTGGAATTGCCCTTTGCCTGGGCGGTTCAATCAGCCGATTATTTTGCTAAGGGGAGTATCAAGCTTTTACAGGCATTGAATTGTGACGCACTGTGTTTTGGCACAGATAGTGACGCTTCCTTTAATTATGAAGAATATGGTCGCTTTTTCATTGAGGAAAAAAAAGCGATTGATCAACTCTTTCATGAACTGCCAATTGGTTGGAGCTATCCGGAAAAAATGGCGGAAGTCGTTTCCCAACTTTATCCGGCAGCTCAAGCTTTTCCGCCAAACCATATTTTGGGTTTAAGCTATGCAAAAGAAAACGCCTTGTATCCGCGGCCGATGGAAATTTTCCCACTCCCTCGAGTCGATCAAGGCTATCATGATGAGGACCTGATTCAGGATCAATTTGCTAGTGCGACCGGTATTCGTCGCGGGGTGCTAGCTGGTGAAGATGTTTCCGCATTTGTTCCTAGTCAAACATTAGTTGAATTACAGCAACAACCACTTTCATGGGCTGATTTTTGGCCTTATCTGAACTATCAACTGCGAGCGTCTTCTTTGGAACAGTTGCAGGGAATTTATCAAATGAAAGAGGGCTTGGAGCATCGTTTGACCGAGCAAATGGCGGAAAGTTTTTCAGAATATCTGGGAAAAATCAGTACTAAACGCTATACACAGCCGCGCTTGCAACGCTTGCTGACTTATGTGCTATTGCAAGTCAAAGCAGTCGAGATTCAAGCAGAGCAAAAGAATACGTTGCTGCATGTATTGGGTTTTAGCGAAAATGGACAGGCTTATTTGAATCAAAAGAAAAAGCAATTTGCCTTACCGCTAGCTGCTAAAATTGGCCAAAAGGAAAAAGCTCAGCATCTGCTAACTTATCGCGCCGATCAAATTTATCAATTGGTGCATCCGCAGGAGCAAAATATTGGCCGATTTCCGATCCAAGTATAAAAAATCCTTTTCAAAGCACAGGTGAGTCGTTATAATGGGAAAGTATGAAATTAACGAAAGAGAAGTGAAAACATGGGACGTAAGTGGGCGAATATCGTAGCTAAAAAGACTGCGAAAGATGCAAACAACAGTAAAATTTACGCTAAATTTGGGATTGAAATTTATGCGGCAGCAAAATCAGGGGATCCTGATCCGCATGCCAATCAAAAATTACGTTTTGTTATTGAACGAGCGAAAACCTATAATGTTCCAAAACATATTATCGACCGTGCAATTGAAAAAGCCAAAGGTTCTGGCGATGAAGATTTCCAAGAATTGCGTTATGAAGGCTTTGGTCCGAACGGTTCAATGGTGATCGTGGATGCCTTAACCAATAACGTGAATCGGACAGCTTCAGATGTTCGTGCGGCCTTTGGTAAAAATGGTGGAAATATGGGGGTTTCAGGTGCGGTTGCGTATATGTTCGATAATACGGCATTGTTTGGTTTTGCCGGCGAAGACGCGGATGAAATCTTAGAATATTTGATGGATAAAGAGATTGATGTACGGGATGTCGTAGATGAAGACGGTCAGATCATCGTCTATGGTGAACCAGAAGATTTTAATGCGATCCAAGAAGCATTGAAGGAAAAAGGTATCACGGAATTTTCAATGGCTGAGATGCAAATGATCCCACAAAATGAAGTAACCTTAACGGGTGAGGATCTTGAAAAATTTGAAAAAATGATCGATGTGTTGGACGAGTTAGAAGATGTTCAACAAGTCTATCACAACGTTGAGTTAGAAGATTAAACAACAAGAAGCCCTTCCGATCTGAAAAGATCTGAAGGGCTTCTTTGCTATGTGAAGAATTCTTGGTTAGTTAAAAACTGCTTCAGTATAAAGCGTTTCGGGTATGCTTTCCAAGAGCGGACTCTTTTGACCAATTACTAGTAAGTTCAGTTCGTGCATTGCCCGAGTGCAGACCGTATACAAAATCAATTTGTCTTGTTCGGTATGATAATTCTCTGGAGAGACATTCCAAGCATAGACGCGGTCAAATTCCAGTCCTTTTGCTAAAAAGGTTGGAATAATGATCAAGCTTTTTTTCATAAAGTCTTCTTCATTCGTCAGTAATTGAACGTGCGTTTTTTGCTCCGGTGTTAACTGATCATAAAGTGCCTGACATTCTTCAGCCGTTTTGGCAATAATAGCTGTTCGCCAATATTTAGCAACTTCGGTTGTTTCGGCGAGCTGCTTGATCAATCCGTCAATCATTTGCTGGCTATCATTTGTATAATAGACTTTTGGTCGATCACCGGCTCGCGCAGTCAATTCGACTCGATTTTCCTGCGTCAAAAATTGATTGGCAAAATTAGTGATCTCTTCTGTCGAACGATAGCTGGTTGTTAATTCAAAGTGAGTCAAGTCTTGATCGACAAAAATCTCCTTCAAAGAATGGACCATGCTTTCATTACCAAAGACCTTTTGATTCAAGTCGCCACATAAAGTATAGGTTGCTTTTGGATAGAGATGTTGCAGCAAAGCCACCTGGGCCGGTGAGAAGTCCTGCATTTCATCGATAAAGATAAAGCGTGCTTTTTGTTTCACGTCGACTGGATGGATCGATTTCATCAATAAGAACAGCAACGTAGCGTCTTCTAAACTCAAGTCTTTACGTTTGAAATCCTTCAGCAAGTCACTCAACATCGTCTGCCAATTTTCTGCAGTTAAGTGATAATGAGACAACAAGCGGTTAGGAACATTTTGTAAGAAATGCAAATATTGTTTAGCATAGTTGATGAAGCCGTAGCGATTGATTTGTCGGCGAATTGGTCGCATTTTTTTACGAACGACTTTCTGGGTCATTTGCCGGCGTAAGCGTCGTTCGGCTTTTTCGGAATCTTCCATATCAGGATTGTTGACGAAAAGTGCATCAACCAACTCATCGGCCGCTTTTTTAACCCAGTCTTTTTTCATTTCGTCTTTTTCTAAGCCGCCTAATTTTTTCAGAAGTTTTGTCTGAAGTAATTGCATCCGCTGATACATCGGCAGTTCAGGGTTAGCTTCTTGATACCAAGCTCGGATTTGCTTTTTGGAAATTAAAACCTCTTGATTCAATTTAAGGTCACGAAACAGTGGTCCAAATTCTGCGATCCGTTCAACATACTGGTACAGTGCTTGAACAATCGCAAAACTGCTTTTTGCTCGTAAAACACGATCGTCTTGACCAGAAAGAAAGACTTCTTCGTGACTTTCTTCGGTATGGATCTGATAATTCGGCAATAATGCACTTAAAAAGGTTTTGAAGGTTTCCGTTGGGATTCCGCTTTCTCCTAATGAAGGCAAGACGGTCGAGATATAATCAGAGAAAATATGGTTCGGTGAAAATAGTAAGACTTGTTCATTATCTAGCCATTTTCGGTTGTGATAGAGCAAATAGGCAACCCGTTGCAAGAGTGCTGAGGTTTTACCACTGCCGGCAATACCTTCAACCACTAGTACTTTACTGCTAGTGTCACGGATGATTTCATTTTGAGAACGTTGAATCGTCGCAACAATATTCTTCATGTGATTAGAAGAGGCTTCATCTAAAATTTCTAAAAGGAAATCGTCATTGATGGCTTCTGACGTATCCACCATCGATAATAGTTGGCCCTCGCGAATTTTAAATTGCCGTTTCAAAAGAAGTTCGATTGGAATAATCGCGTCATGGGCTTCGTATTGCGTCTGACCTAAGGTTCCTTCATAGTACAAGTTAGCAATCGGGGCCCGCCAGTCGATCACGACGGTTTCTTCTTGTGTATCTCTTAAGGAAGCGATCCCTAGATAAAGGGTCTCCGTTTCTTGCTCTTCTTGGAAATCAATCCGGGCGAAATAGGGATTGCCGGTCATTAGTTTCAATACTTTTTGCCGCTTTTCTTGTGAAGCGAAGGTTTGGTAGCGCAGCAATAATTCTGCTTCGTGTTGCCGGGTGTCGGCCATCGTTTCGGCCAAAGATTCGAAAGAACCACCCTGCACTCTTTGCCCGGCATTTTCCAACATCTCAGTATCAAATTTTTCTTTTGTTGCTTTTTTCTGGCTGTCTAAAAAAGCCATTTCTTGTTGGATCAAGGCGCTTGTCTGTTGGACGTGCTCTTGTTCATACTCTCTTGCGTTCATTTGAGCATCCCCTTTTATTTTTCCGTCAACTGTTTATAACAGCATAATAGTATAGCACAGAAGCGAAGGCAGAAGCAAAGGGCAGGATTAAACGGATTTCGGCCAAGCAAATAATTTTTAAAGTTGAAAATGAAACGATTGTCGCAAGGCTTTTAAATAGAAATGTGTTAAAATTAAGTAGATAATTAATCAATTTAAAGGAGCGATGCTATATGCCATTTGTGCATATCGAATTAGTTGAAGGAAGAAGCCAAGAACAATTAACTAAAATGGTCGAAGAGGTAACAGAAGCTGTTTCGAGAACTGCCGGAGCACCTAAAGAAAATATACATGTCATTATCAACGAAATGCCAAAAGGTCGCTACGCCCAAGGTGGAAAGTGGAAATAATTCTTTTATACTTGCATTTCAATTCAATAAACGTTTATAATGAATTTGTAATTGATTGATGAAGAAAGACAACTGAACTTGAAGGCTGTTTACCAGAGAGGAAAAGAGATTGCTGAGACTTTTCCAGATAAGCGCAAGGGATGACCACTTTCAGAGACCTCTGTATAAATGCAGGGGCGGACAGCGCCGTTATCGCTTGTGAGGAACAGAAATCTGTTCAAAGATTAGGTGGAACCACGTTTATTCGTCCTAGTACCGTTTTGGGTACTAGGACTTTTTTTATCTCCGTGGCGGACCACTAAGAAAATGGCTCCAAAACTGAAGTGTTCAAAGAACTTTTCAAATCAATCAACAATAATTAAGGGGGAACTACAGGATGGTAAAAATTTCATTTCCAGATGGATCAACAAAAGAGTTTGACAGCGGTATTACTGGTTTAGAAATCGCAAAAAGTATTTCTAATTCATTAGCTAAAAATGCCTTAGCAGTTGTCGTCAATGGCCAATTAGAAGACTTAAATCGGGCAATCGAAGAAGATGCGGAATTAAAAATCGTTACAGATAAAGATGAAGAAGCTTTACCGCTTGTTCGTCACTCAAGTGCCCACTTAATGGCGCAAGCTATTCGCCGTCTATTCCCAAATATGCATTTTGGCGTTGGTCCAGCGATTGAATCAGGCTTCTATTATGACACTGATAATGGTGAGGGTGCTCAAATCAGCGAAGAAGATTTCCCAGCGATTGAAAAAGAAATGAAGAAGATCATCAAAGAAAACTGGCCAATCGAACGCAAAGTAATGAGCCGTCAAGAAGCTTTAGATTTCTTCAGCTATGATCCATATAAAGTGGAATTGATCCAAGACTTACCTGAAGATGAAGTGATCACTGCGTATACTCAAGGTGAATTCACTGATCTATGCCGGGGACCACATGTCCCATCAACTGGAAAAATCAAGATTTTCAAATTATTATCAGTCGCAGGTGCTTACTGGCGCGGTAATTCAGATAACCAAATGATGCAACGGGTCTACGGAACAGCTTTCTTCAAACAAGATGATTTGGATCATTTCTTGAAGATGCGTGAAGAAGCCAAAGAACGTGATCATCGTAAATTAGGGAAAGAGCTAGATCTATTTATGATTTCACAAGAAGTTGGTTCAGGACTACCTTTCTGGTTACCAAAAGGCGCAACGATCCGTCGTATCATTGAACGCTACATCGTGGACAAAGAAATCTCAATGGGCTATGAACACGTGTATACGCCAGTTCTAGCAGACACTGGTTTATACAAAACTTCTGGTCACTGGGATCACTATAAAGAAGATATGTTCCCAATCATGGACATGGGTGATGGCGAAGAATCATTGGTTTTACGTCCAATGAACTGCCCACATCACATGATGATCTATAAAAATCATATTCACTCTTACCGTGAATTGCCAATTCGTTTAGCGGAATTGGGAATGGATCACCGTTATGAAAAATCAGGTGCCTTGTCAGGCTTGCAACGGGTTCGTGAAATGACGATGAACGATGCTCATATCTTTGTTCGTCCGGATCAAATCAAAGAAGAATTCCGTCGGACCTTAGACTTGATCTTAGAAGTGTATAAAGATTTCGGTTTTGAAGACTATCGTTTCCGTCTAAGCTATCGTGATCCTGAAAACACTGAAAAATACTTTGATGATGACCAAATGTGGGAAACTTCGCAAGGGTTATTGAAAGAAGTAATGGACGAATCAGGTTTCGATTACTTTGAAGCTGACGGTGAAGCAGCTTTCTACGGTCCTAAATTAGACGTCCAAGTCTTGACGGCTTTAGGAACTGAAGAAACATTATCAACGATCCAATTTGACTTCTTATTACCAGAACGCTTTGATTTAACGTATGTTGGTGAAGATGGCAAAGACCATCGCCCAGTCGTTGTTCACCGTAGTGTTGTTTCAACGATGGAACGCTTTACGGCTTACTTGATCGAACAATACAAAGGCGCTTTCCCAACTTGGTTGGCACCTGAACAAGTAGTGATTCTACCTGTTTCACCAGAACATCATGGGGATTATGCTTATGAAATCAAAGATCGCTTGGTTCGTGAAGGAGTTCGCGTCGAAGTCGATGACCGTAACGAAAAACTAGGTTACAAGATTCGCCAAGCCCAAACACAAAAAATTCCTTACCTATTAGTCATCGGTGACAAAGAGGTCAAAGAGGCTACAGTTAATGTTCGTCGTTACGGTAGTGAAGAACAAGAAGTGCAAGATTTAAATATGTTCGTTGAGGCCATCAAAGCAGATATCGATAATATGAGCCGCAACTAAAAAAATGTCAGTTTAAACCGATTCCCAAAAGTTAGCCAGTGCTAGCTTTGCGGGATCGGTTTTTTTGTGGTCAAATCTTTTCAATAAAAAAATAATTTTGGGTTGTGAATGACAGCCAAAACGTTCGTTAATAATAGTAAGGAGGCGACCAGTATGCAGCGACATCCGTTTACAGCACGACAAATGTTCCAATTACAGATTAAAACCTTAGAAAAAAGAATCGAGAACTATTATTGCGCAACGGCTGATACTGGGTGTGTGATTAAACTGGCTCGTCTGCTACAGATTCGACGAACTTTAGGAACTGAAGCATTTCAAAACCCTTGTGAAGGACTGATCCGGAAGCTTTATTTGACAGAAATAAAGAGACCTGTCGAAATGAAGCGGTATCTCTATTATTTTCGCGCTTATTTTTCGAATGAGGAATGGGCGCTTTTGTTGCTAGTGTTTTTTCCGGAAGTATCTTTAAAGCAGACTAGGAAAGTATTAACGCTGTTACAACAACTCTTTCTGTTACCGAATTATCGTTACACCGTCCCTTAGAATGGAGAAGTGGCCAAAAGGATAGCCTTAATTCATTTGTGGAAAACTTTTTAAAGAAAATGCGTAATAGCCACGTTTCATTTTCCAAAAGTTTTCCACAGTAAGGTTGGAAAAAGAATGTTTCACAAAAAATGAGTTTTTTGTAAGTTGAGAAGCCTAATTTTACACCGATAAATTCGTAAGCTTAAAATTCTATTATGAAACTGTGAAACACTTTGGCTTTTTGAAAGGAAAAGTACTTAAAATTTTTAAACTATCTTAAAGGAACTGCGAATAATCCTTTTGAAAAAAGTCTTTTTCGGCTACAATAAGACAAGTAACAGTCAAAGTGGAAGGAACAGATAAATGAAATTTACGAATCCATTTACGAAATTTTTTGAGAAATTAAAAATGGCGGATGAGAGAGGCCGCAATCAAAATAGAAGTCATATCCCTTTTCGATTGAATATTTTATTTTTTGTGATCTTCGCACTGTTTGTCATTCTAGTCACGCGATTAGGCTATTTGCAAATTGTCGAAGGCGACAAGATGAAAGCTGAAATGAAGGCCTCAACGACCATTACGGTCAAAGAAAATGCGCCGCGGGGTGTGATCTATGATGCCAAGGGGACTGCTTTAGTCAACAATGTCGCCAATCCAGCGATCACCTTTACGCGCGGGAATAATATGAAAGCATCAGATATTTTAGCATTAGCGGAACAACTGAATCAGTTAATCGACGTGCCAGTTGATGAAAGTCTGACAGTCCGCGACAAAAAGGATTATTGGTTAGTCGATGAAAAGCATTTGAAGGAAGCAGAAGATCGGATGTCGTTTAAGGAGAAGAATCTTGACACGACCAATGAGTACCAAAAACTTGTTGATAAAGTGAAAGATAGTGAAATTCAACTCAATGAAGAACAGCTGAAGGTCGCAACGATCTTCAAACGTATGAATAGCGCATCGGCCTTGAGCACCGTTTTTGTAAAAAACGAAGGAGTCACAGATGAGGAATTAGCCGTCGTTGCTGAACGAGCTTCTGATTTACCGGGAGTTTCTACGGGCACTGATTGGGATCGTGGCTATAATGATGCTTTAGAGGGTTCAATGAAGAGTATCTTAGGGACGATCACTACTGAAAAAGAAGGTTTGCCGGCAGAAGTCGCCGATGAATATCTTAAAAAAGGTTATGCCCGTAACGATCGGGTTGGGAAAAGTTATTTAGAGAAACAATACGAAGATGTGTTGCAAGGTAAAAAAGGGGAATACAAAGTTACCTTAAATCAACAGGGCAATATCGAAAAGCAAAAAGAAGTTAAAAAAGGGGAAAAAGGCTCCAATGTCGTTTTGACGATCGACTCAGCTTTCCAGAAAAAAGTTGAAGAGATCTTACGGAAACACTATCAAGGTCTAGTAGACAGTGGAGTTGCCAAATACTCGCCTGGCGCTTACGCAGTAGCTCTGAATCCGAATACTGGCGAAGTCTATGCGATGACTGGCTTCAGACATGATGCAAATAGCAAGACATTAGAAGAGAATACCCTTGGAACGATCACTGATGCATTTGTTCCAGGATCAGTCGTGAAGGGTGGAACGGTCACGGCCGGTTATGAGACGGGAGTCATCAGCGGCAATGATACCTTGATTGATCAGCCGATTAAATTAGCAGGTACATCACTAAAAGGGTCCATCTACAACAAAGTCTTAGGGAACCAGATCCCGTTGAATACTGTCAAAGCATTGGAATGGTCGTCTAATGCCTATATGATGCAGCTGGTCTTGCGAATGCTAGGAGTTGAGTACCAGCAAGAGATGGCACTACCAGAAAGTGCTTCATCAAAAGAAATGTATGACAAGTTACGTAAAGCTTTTGCTGAATATGGAATGGGCGTTAAAACGGACATTGATTTACCAAATGAAGCGACTGGGGTCGTAAATGCGAATTTTGGACAGGAAAATGGACCTGGCGGAGGGAATCTGTTGGACCTTTCTTTTGGTCAATATGATACGTATACGCCGATGCAGCTGGCTCAGTATGCAGCGACGATTGCCAACAGCGGAACGCGGATCTCGCCTCACGTAGTCAAAGGGATTTACGGCAATGATGACAGTGGCGGTTTAGGGGCATTACAAAAAGAAATTACAGGTAAAAAATTGAATCAAGTCAATATCAGCGCCGAACAAATGGGGATTATTAGAGAAGGTTTTTATCAAGCAGTTCATGGGAGCGATGCCTATACGACGGCGCGCGATCTTGCTTCGGCGAAGATCGATCCAGCGGCTAAAACCGGGACAGCTGAAACCGTTCCTGAAGCGAATCCGAACGTGAACACGATCAATAGTAACATTGTGGCGTAT
This sequence comes from Enterococcus pseudoavium NBRC 100491, assembly GCF_001544295.1. Taxonomy (GTDB): domain Bacteria; phylum Bacillota; class Bacilli; order Lactobacillales; family Enterococcaceae; genus Enterococcus_A; species Enterococcus_A pseudoavium. The sequence continues at coordinate 47,783 of NZ_BCQF01000005.1, read as the reverse complement.
GCACCTTATGATAAACCGCAAATTGCGATCAGTGTGATGTTACCGAATTTGGATGAAGAACATGACGACACCAATAAAGCCATCACAAAAGACATAATAGATGCATTTGCAGATACCTATGGCGTACAATAAAGCTAAGGAGCTTAAGCTCCTTAGCTTTTTTAGTCTAAAATAGATGAATCGATAACCGATTCTTTCAAAAAATTGAGGAGTGAGCAGCATGACAGTCTATAATTTTGCAGTGAAACAAACGGATGGCAGCGAAAAAGCTTTAGCGGATTACCAAGGAAAGGTTTTATTGATCGTCAATACTGCAACTGGTTGCGGCTTCACACCGCAATATGAGGGGTTGCAAAAGCTATACGAAGCTTATCAAGATCGCGGCTTTGAAGTATTGGATTTTCCTTGTAATCAATTTAAAAATCAAGCGCCTGGGACAAACGAAGAGATCGCCGAGTTTTGTCAGTTGAAGTATCACACGACTTTTCAAACGTTTGGCAAGATCGATGTCAACGGCGAAAATGAGGCTCCGCTATATAGTTACTTGAAGAGTGCGCAAGGAGGATTACTTAACAAAGCAATCAAATGGAACTTCACAAAATTTCTAGTAGACCATGAAGGAAACGTCGTAAAACGCTATGCATCGCAAACAAAACCAGAAGCAATTGCAGAAGAGATTGAAGCGCTACTTTAAAAACGTCAAGTAGAATTACTTAACAAAATTTACAAAAAGACTAGTCAAGTAAATCAAAACATGATATGATATCAAAGTCTGAGAAATATCTTGGAAAACTACTTTTGACGGGAGGGAAAATCATGCGCGTAAATATCACTTTAGAATGTACTTCTTGTAAAGAACGTAACTACCTAACAAGCAAAAACAAACGTAACAACCCTGATCGTTTGGAAAAAATGAAATATTGCCCACGCGAACGTAAAGTTACTTTGCATAAAGAAGTAAAATAATCGCACTCACAAGCCAGCAATTGATTGCTGGCTTTTTTTTTGTCCTTCGTTTGTTTGGCAATATAAGTAAATCTACACAAAAACTTCATAGATTCCTAAACAAAAGCTAACTTTCCAATGATAAAACTAGTTATTAGACAAAGGATTTTAGAAAGGAAGGATCAGATGCGTAAAGTTCCACCAATCTTGAAACCGATCGCCTTATTGACGTTATCGATTTTGATTGCGACCACTTCAGGGATTTTGAATAATGCTAGTTATCGTCAAGTGAAGGCGACGACACCGACAACGGAATCAACGTCTGTACCAAGAAATGATTCTTCTGAAACTTCAGATAGCATGATAAATGAAAGCAGTACTGTTGAAGAAGCGCCGGTTACGCAAGAATCCAACGATAACAATGGTGCGGCGACCGACACGGAAGAACAGCCGGTTGAAAATCTGACACCGACGACGGAAGAATCTCAAACAACTCCCTCATCAACAGAAGAAGCGCAAACGACACCGACGCAGCAACAGCCGGCCAATGAGATTGCTGACTCAGAAACGGGTGATAGTCAATGACCATATTGTTAGATATTATCAATGGCTTGAATAAATTTTTAGGTTTCTTAGATATCAGTCCTAAATATTCAAACCGGGCCTACACCTTATTAAGTATCATTCCGACGGTTTATATTTTACGGATTATTTATGGCTTGTGGCTGAATCAAAATTATCTGCAATTGATTCTTTATGGTTTGGTTTTTATCGGATTGGTCTATTTCATTATATTGAATTTTTCTTATTACTTTCTTGATAAGAATTTAAAAGGGGATATCACCCAATTATTTGTTAAATATTTGCCAGACGATGCTTTTAATATCCAAAGTGAACAACCGAAAAAGAAACAACTGTTTAAGCAGGCTCAAGAGGTCACGGTTGATTTTGTTGAGGACTATCAGCTGAAACTAGCGGAGAATATCCAAAGCCTGATTGATGCTGGCGAACTTATGACCCGTGATTTGACGCAAGCTGAAGGTTTTTTAATCGAAGAACAGACACTGTATCCTTATTATTACGTAAAACAACTAACGGACAACACTTATCAACTACAGATTGGTAAAAACTATCATGATTTAGAGGCCATTGGTACGATCCAGCAGACGGAGCCTTTGTGGCCGATTGGTTTGTTCATTGTCGGCGGTGATTTTGTTAAGGATGGGGTACGTTACCACGAACCATATCGCTTGAAATTTTTGGCTAAAGAAGAGACTAATAAGTCGGCATCAACAGGCACGACTCGAGCCAGTCGGCGAAAAAAATAAATGCTATCTGATTGGAGCAGCTTCATTGGAAGTTGCTTCAGATCAGATAGCATTTTTGCTAAAAAGCTTAAATATTCATCAGCGATCGATGCTTAGTTTAAGACAGTGCGAATATTTTCGACCATTTTGGTATAAGCAATCGGTCCATTGTATAGCCAGCTCGAAGTACCGTCAAATTCAAACAACTGCTGATTTTTTACAGCGGGCAGATTGTTCCATAAAGGGTCCTTAAACATCGCTGCTCCTGAGTCGCTGTTGACTAAGAAAAGATAGTCGGCATCTAGCTGTGAAAGACTTTCTAAAGAAACGGGTGAGAAATCGGCTGTTGCTTTTTCGCTGATTGTTTTCGTTAATTCAGGGACTTCAAAACCCAGCTCATGATAGAGTAATTGACCGCTTGCGCGATTGTCGGCTACCATAAAAGCGGAGTTGTTGGTTACCCACAAAACAGCTGCTGATTTGCCTTCAATTTTATCTTTCAAGTCTTTTTTGGTTTGATCGACCAATTGATCGTAGTCTTTTTCGACTTCTTTGGCTTTAGCTTCTTTACCAAAAACTTTTCCGATATCTTCTAATTGGTCACGCCAAGTAACCTTATCACCGTTTTTAACGACATAAGTTGGGGCGATTTTGGCATATTCTTGATACTTTCCGCCTTCCAGGGTGCCGTTTGAACCAATCAATAACAGATCCGGTTCGAATTTTAAAACATCTTCGTAGGGTAAGTCATAATTGATCGTTGGAATATCTTTTAAGTCTTTTTGTAAATAGTGTTGGATTTTTCCTTCACCCACGGTCCATTGGGCAACGGGTTTTTCATCTAAAGCAACTAAATAATCCTCCAAGTAAGAAGCGATGATTCGTTTAGGTTTTTTAGGAATCTCGACCTTGTGATCTTGCGCGTCGGTCAAGGTCCGAGTGGCGCTAGTTGTATCTTGACTTTCACTGCTTGATCCACAGGCAGCGAGGCTGACGATGGCTAAGAGTGAAGCGGTTGCTAAAAGCATTCTTTTTATCATAAAAAAACTCCTTCGAGATTAATTGAGAAATATTCTCAATTAATATTATCAATGAAAGCTGGCAGACTGTCAATAACGTTTTTTCTTTGGCTGACGGGTTGACGTTACTGGAAAATAAGGTGATAATTGAGAACGATTATCAGAGAAATGAGGAAGATCAATGACAAAATTAAAGACAACAGATCTTTCAATCGGATACGAAAAAAAAATTGTTGTAAACGATATTACAGTCGAAATTCCTAAAGGACAGATCACTAGTTTGGTAGGTCCCAACGGTAGTGGAAAATCAACTTTTCTAAAAGGGTTAGCACGAATTTTAGAGCCGGCTAAAGGAGAAGTTTTTATTGATGGTGAAAATATTCAACGCCTAGATACAAAAGTCGTTGCTCAGAAGATTGCTTCCTTATCGCAAACTAGTAACCAAACGAGTGGCTTGACGGTCGAAGAGATCGTGGCCTATGGTCGCTTTCCCTATCAAAAGGGATTTTCGGGGTTGAAAGAGCATGATCATCAATTGATCGACTGGGCTTTAGAAGCGACCAATTTGCAAAAATTGAAAGAGCGGACCTTGCTGACGTTGTCAGGCGGTCAGCAACAGCGCGTCTGGATTGCAATGGCCTTGGCGCAAGATACCGATATCCTGATTTTAGATGAGCCGATTACTTTTTTAGATCCTGCGCATCAGTTAGAGATTTTAGAATTACTACAAGCGATCAATCGGCAGGGGAAAACGATTTTAATGACGATCCATGATTTGAATCATGCATCGCGCTTTTCTGATTATTTATTAGGAATGAAAAAAGGGCAGCTAATCTTTCAAGGCACCCCCAAAGAAATCTTTACGGCTGAGAAATTATTGAATCTTTTCGATATTCAAGCCACCTTTGCGACGCTGCCCAATAGTGATAAACCAATCGTGATTGCTTACGATCTAGTAAAGGAGCAGGCATGACTAAACGAAAATGGTTCTTTCCGATTGTGCTGCTCTTATTGCTTTTCGTCATGTTTTTATCTCTACGCTATGGGGCAGTCACAAGTAAATGGTCCGATGTGATCCAAGCTCTGCTGCATGCTGAACCGAGCAAGCAAGGAGCACAGTTGGTTCGTTATTTGCGCTTGCCGCGGATGCTGGGGGCTATTTTGGTGGGAGCGGGTTTTGCGATTGCCGGAGCATTGATCCAAGGAATTACTGCTAACCCTATCGCCGATTCGGGGCTTCTAGGGATTAATTCAGGTGCCGGCTTAGGGTTGGCACTGGTATTTGCTGTGAGTGCCAATCCTTCACCGTTGTTAGGGATCCTAGGTTCTTTTTTGGGCGCTTCGGTTTCGATTTTGTTGATTTATTTAGTTTCTAAGCGCGTTTCTTTCGGATTGTCGCCCGTCCGAATCGTTTTGCTGGGAGCAGCATTGAGTTCCTTTTTCACCGCTGTTAGCCAAAGTATCAGTTTACTTTTCGATTTAAATCAAGATCTGACTTTTTGGTTTGTCGGTGGGACAGCTAATATTTCTTGGCAGCAATTACAAGTGGTGTTCCCTTTGATTTTATCCGGAGTGCTGGGTTCTTGTTTGATCAGTCCCCAAGTTACTTTGTTGAGTATCGGGGATGAGGCGGCGATTTCATTGGGCAAAAAACCAGGACGGATTCGCCGTTTAAGTATGCTGTTGGTTTTATTGCTAGCTGGAAGTTCGGTCGCGCTAGTAGGGACGATTAGTTTTATTGGTTTAATGGTTCCCCATGTCGTCCGTTTTTTTGTGGGCCATGATTATCGCTATGTAATTCCGGCATCCGGTCTTTTGGGGGCTTTCTTTTTTGTGACAGCAGATGTCGCTTCACGCTTGGTTGCTCCGCCATTAGAAACTCCGACTGGTGTCATTATTACCATCATTGGGGTTCCGTTTTTACTTTTACAAATTAGGAAGGGAAGCATATGAAAAAAAGAATCGGTTGGTTAAGTCTGCTTTTCTTTTTGGTTATCGGGATTTTACTTAGTTTAACTGTGGGGACCATTCCCTTATCATTGAAGGAACTGTTGCAGGTCTTTCAAAAGACGGCGAGCACGAGCCACCAATTGATCGTACTTGATTTTCGCTTTCCCCGTCTGTTAGTGTCGCTCTTAGCTGGGATGGGCTTGGCGGTATCGGGTTATTTATTTCAGTCAATTACCCATAATGATCTAGCCGATCCGGGGATTCTAGGGATCAATGCGGGGGCGGGCCTGACGGTTTTAATTTACTTAGGTTTTTTTGCCAGAGGTGAAAATAGCTGGTATTTACCATTGATCGCTTGTGTCGGTAGTTTTATGGCTGCCATGTTGGTCTACTATTTTGGCCGTCAGTCAGAGCGGATTACCCCCAATCGCTTACTGCTAGCCGGTGTGGCGGTCAATGCCGGGATTTCCGCGTTGACTTTGATTGGTACGATTCGTGTTTCAAAGGATAATTATCAATTTGTAACAGCATGGCTAGCCGGAACAATCTGGGGGACCACTTGGCAACATGTTTGGTTATTATTGCCGTGGATTGTTGGTCTGCTTCCGCTGGTCTTACTACGGGGGCGGTCACTAGAAGTTCTAGAGCTTGGTGATGAGATCGCGGTCGGTTTGGGCGTAAAGCTGAAACGGACACAATTATTCTTCTTAGTCTGTGCCGTTTGCTTGGCGGCAGTGAGTGTTTCGATTGCTGGTAGCATCAGTTTTATTGGTTTGATTGCACCACATATCGCCCAGCAATTGACAGGCCGGAAAAATAATCAAACACTAGTGATGAGTGCCTTAATTGGCGGTTTGTTGTTATTATTCAGTGATATTTTGGCGCGAGTGGTTCTACCGAGTGGTGAGATGGCAGCCGGGATTATTGTCTCGTTAGTCGGAGCACCGTATTTTATTTTTCAGCTAGTGAAGCGAAATTAAGCCAAAATGGGAGGTGTTTAGATGAGTTGGACGACGATCTGGAGTCATGCGCAGCGTGGAATCGCAACGGCTAGTTCTTCAGCGGGGACGATTCAAGTCAATTTGCGTAGTTTTACCGGCGTTGAAAAAATTCGGCTCGTATTTGCCAACCAGTATGGTTGTCAGGTTCAAACGATTCAAAAAGTCTGGATCAAAGTTGGTGACTACAAACAGCCGTTGGCCGATTTTACGCTATCGCCAGGCGAGCTGCTTAGAACGGAGCCCATAGTAGTTGATCCAGGTGTGCGCAAGTGGCAGCTTGGTTATCAGGCTGAGCCACTTGAAAGTGGTTTTGCGTATCATGATGCTGATTTTTTGGCCGGCGATCGCAAAGGCACTTTTTGTTCGGGACTATTAGCGGTTGAGGCTGAAACGACGGGTAACTGTGTGGTTGCGCTAGGCGATTCCCTCACGGAAGGCGCGACATGGACGGCACCGTTACAGAGTAAGCTACGTAAAGCTGGGATTTATGTAGTCAATCAAGGAATCAATGGCAGTTGCTTGCTTAAATCCGGCAGTGATCGGCCGACTAGCGAGAGTCAAAACTTTTTTTATGGCTATGATGGCTTGCGCCGGTTAACGGATTGTTTTGCCAGTCATAAACAAGTCAGCCAAGTTATCTTATTTTTAGGGATCAATGACTTGATCAATGGCGAATTGACCTTAGAAAAGTTTCAAATGACCATTAAACGTTTGGTTGCTCTGTGTGAAGATCAGCAAGCAAGTTATCAGTTGTGTACCTTGACACCTTGTCTAGGATATCCGGGAATGGATCTGGCAAAAGAAGCTTTGCGGCAAAAAATCAATCAGTGGCTGCTTGAAAGTTATTCTAACGTGTGGGATTTTTCAACCATCGTGGAAGGACCAGTCGGTTATTTAGCGCCGCAGTTCGACAGTGGTGATCACCTGCATCTGAATGCGATCGCTGGCTTAGCAATCGCGCGCCAAATTTCTAGTGATTTCATTAAAGGGGAGTAATCCTCTTTTTATTTTGCTGTGATTTTGTTAGTATTTCTAGATAAGAAGGTGTTTGAAATGGAAAAACAAAAACTTAGACAGTTGGCAATCACGCGACTACAGCGGCTTGCTGAAAGTGAAGAACGGTCAGTACAAGTCGATCTGATTCTGACGAAGCTTTTTAAAAGTGACGTATGGCAGACTGCCGCTAGTATTGGTGTGACGATGGCAACCTCCTTTGAATTTCCCACGGACTCAGTGATTCAACAGGCGTTAGCAGCAGGAAAAAAGGTTGCGGTCCCTAAATCACTGCCTCAAGGGAAAATGGTTTTTCATTGGATCGAGGCGGACACACCTTTTTATACTACTAGATTTGGTGTGAAAGAACCCGAGATCGAAGCACTTGCTGAACCGGCTGAATTGGATCTATTGCTTGTTCCAGGGCTTGTCTATAATCAGGCAGGGTATCGGATCGGTTTTGGCGGCGGATATTATGACCGGTATTTAGCAAATTATCAAGGGAAAACCTGCAGTTTGGTCTTTGCTGAACAGTTAATGGAAGATTGGCAGGCAGAAGCTTTTGATCAGCCGATTCAACAACTATTTTTAGCGTAGATAATAGAAATGAAAAAACATAAATGAAAGAGGTAATATATGAGAAAAGAAAAACCTTACGTGATGTACACGCTATTTGCAATCAATACAATCGTTTTTCTGATGCAGTATTTATTCCCTAGCTTGGCGCTGGAAAATCAATTGGGCATGTTTTCACCAGCAGTGATTTGGCAAGAGCAATATTGGCGTTTCATTACACCGATGTTTATTCATTTTGGCTTGATGCACTTTGCCTTAAACGGTGTGGTTCTTTATTATATGGGACAACAATGCGAAGCGATTTTCGGTCATTGGCGTTTTGCCTTGGTTTATTTATTAGGCGGGATCATGGGGAATTTTGCTAGTTTTGCTTTTAATCAGCCGACAACTTTATCCGGTGGCGCTAGCACAGCGATCTTTGGCTTGTTCGGAGCCTTTTTAGTGATTGGGTTACATTACCGAGACAATGGGGCCATTCAGGCCTTGACCCGTCAATTTGCCCTATTCATTTTAATGAATTTGGTTTTTGGCTTGTTTGACTCAACAATTGATATTTGGGGTCATCTAGGTGGTCTAATTGGTGGAGCCCTAGCTGGCTGGGCCGTTGCTGTCCCTTACGGACAAGAACGTTTTACGACACGAGCGCGGATTACAGCTGGTTTGTTCTTCATTTTTGTAACGGTGCTTTTGCTTTTCGCGGGTTTGAGAAACTTTAATCTGTATCAATAATAGCGGACAAATTGTTCGCTTTTTTGGTAGGGAGCAAGCGAGATTTCTTGAGAAACCGGCTGATTCCAATTGCTAGTAGAGAAACAATGCTATAAAATGTAGAATGGACTGGCGGCTGCGTAAAAAAGTCGCGGGAAATAAAAATGGGGCTATAAAAAAAAGATATTTTTCTGTATAATACTAGGGATGTGGTTTGATGGAAAGTTTATATGATGTGCAGCAGCTGTTAAAACAATTCGGTATTTATGTTTATGTTGGAAAACGGATTTACGATATCGAATTGATGCAGATTGAACTGAAAAATTTATATGAGAGTCGTGTGATTGACCGCGATACTTATTTGCAAGGTTGGCGCATTTTAAAACGGGAACATCACATTGAAGAAAGTCGAGAAGGTGACTAGAGTGGATAAAAAATTATTAGGGATTGACTTAGGCGGGACCACCGTTAAATTTGCTATTTTGACGGACGCCGGTGAAATCCAACAAAAATGGAGTATTGAAACAAATGTACTAGATAATGGCTCACACATTGTGCCGGACATTATCGATTCAATCAATCATCATTTAAATTTATATGGCATGCAGCCAGAACAATTCATTGGCATTGGTATGGGGACTCCCGGTAGTGTCGATATTGAAGCCGGTACAGTCATCGGCGCCTACAATTTGAACTGGACGACGTTGCAGCAAGTTAAAAGTGAAATTGAAAAAGGCACAAAAATCAAATTCACGATCGATAACGACGCCAATGTTGCAGCTTTAGGCGAACGCTGGAAAGGCGCTGGCGACAACGAATCAGATGTTGTTTTTATGACCTTAGGAACCGGTGTTGGCGGTGGGATCGTCATGAACGGCCAGTTGCTTCATGGAGTTGCCGGCTGTGCGGGTGAGATTGGTCATGTAACAGTTGATCCAAATGGTTTTGAGTGTACCTGTGGCAAGCGGGGCTGTTTAGAAACTGTCGCAAGTGCAACGGGCGTTGTGCGCGTCGCTCGTCAAATGGCTGAAGAATATGCCGGTAATTCAGAGCTAAAAGCTCGTTTAGACAACGGTGAAGATATCACCAGTAAAGATGTCTTTGAGTTAGCGGAAGAAAACAATGATGATTTGGCCTTGATGGTCGTCGACAAAGTAACCTTTTATCTAGGGTTGGCTTGTGGAAATTTAGGCAATACCTTAAATCCATCCACCATCGTCATCGGCGGGGGCGTATCGGCAGCCGGCGAATTTTTACGTAGCCGAGTAGAAAAATATTTCAAAGAGTTCACTTTCCCGCAAGTTCGAGAAAGTACAAAGATCAAACTAGCAGAGTTAGGCAACGAGGCCGGTGTGATCGGTGCAGCTTCACTAGCAAAATAGATTAAAGGTAAGCGAGGAATCGAATAATGTCAATTTGGTGGAAAATTAATTTTGTACTAATTACCGTGATTGTTTTATATGGACTGTATGAATTGTATGTGCGAATCATGATGAAACGCTCAGCAAAAACGATCACTCAAGAAGAATTTCAAGCAGGGATGCGCAAGGCACAAGTTATCGACGTTCGTGAACGAGATGAATTCAATGCCAAACATATTTTAGGCGCTCGTAGTTTCCCTTATACGATGTTAAAAGAAACTTATGGTTCTTTACGTAAAGATCAACCGATCTATATTTATGACCACAATAAGTCGATCAGTGCCCGAGCTGCGAACTTATTACGCAAAAAAGGCTATACCGATCTATACATTCTCAAAGGCGGAATGCAAGACTGGACCGGGAAAGTAAAACAGAAAAAAGTTGATTAAATCTTAGCGAACGACTAGCTGAATGGCTAGTCGTTTTTCAAATTAAAGAGGTTGTGAAAAAAAGCAATCTAAAATGTGAGGCAATCAGCATTTTCTTATTTAAAGAGGAGCTTACTAGTTATTTACTTGGATTGACGAGACCATCAATTATGCTTATTATGAAAACGAATGAATTTTTTACAGGAGGAAACTATGAGTATAAAATTAGTTGCCATCGATTTAGATGGAACCTTATTAAATGATCATCATGAGATTAATCAACCCGTCGTTGAGGCGATCAAAGCTGCCCGCAAAGCCGGTGTCTATGTCGTTCTTTCGACTGGTCGTCCGCTTTCAGGAACTAAAGCACAGCTGGAAGTTTTGGGGTTAACGAATGACGAGGATTATATCATTACCTATAACGGTGCTTTAGTATTGAATACAAAAACTTGGGAGATTATTGCGGAACATAATTTGACGCGCGAAAATTATTTGGAGATCGACCATCTTGCTCGTTTATTGGATGTTCATCTGCATATAGCCGATAAGCAAGCGATGTATACGGCCAATCGTGATATCAGCCCCTACACGATCTTAGAATCTTATTTAGTTAATATGCCATTGCATTATCGGACGCCAGAGGAGATCGCGGCAGCAGTCTCGCCGATTAAAATGATGATGATCGACGACCCAGAAGTGTTAAGTGCGGCCTTTAAACAGATTCCAGCTGGATATTTTGACAAATATACGATTGTTCGTAGCACGCCTTTCTTCATTGAAGTCTTGAACCCTAAGGCCAGCAAAGGATTAGCCTTAAAAGAATTAAGCGAGCATTTAGGGATTCAACAATCCGAAGTCATGGCGATTGGTGATGCAGAAAACGACCTTTCTATGATCGAATTTGCGGGCACCGGTGTAGCGATGGGAAATGCCAGCGAGACGATTAAAGCAGCTGCTGATTACACGGTTGCAACTAATTTGGAAGATGGTGTCAAAGAAGCCTTTGATCGCTGGGTCTTAAAATAATTTTTGGAGAGTTTCTGATGATTGCATCGTCAGAAGCTTTTTTTGATTGCTTAATTGTCGTTTATTCTCTACTCTTAAATAAAGAGATGAATTTAGCTAAAATGAGGGATGTCTATGAAAAGAGTGGCGATTATTGGTGCGGGACCTTGCGGCTTGAGTATGTTAGATCGATTGATTAAGCAGGCGCCAGCCAACGAAAAAATTGAAATCCTGCTTTTTGACCCAGATGGGCCCGGTGGCAAGGTTTGGCGCGCGGACCAAAATGATCAGGTGATGATGAATACAGTCATGCAGCATGTGACGTTGTTTTCTGAAGATGAAGGACCAAATCTAGCCGAATGGAATCAGACGGAAGCACGTAGATATTTATCTGCTTTAAAGTTGACCCAAACATTTGCAACGGAGCTGCAATTAGATCCGAATGATTATTGTCAGCGACGTTATTACGGAGTTTATCAACGCTGGTTTTTTAGTGAATTGATCCATAAACTGCCAGAAAATATCAAGGTGACTTTGATTGAAGAAACGGTAGTTGATCTGACACTAGTGGAAAAGAGTATGTCACTTCAGGCGTCGAAGCATTATCCGGTGGATCAGGTGATTTTAACGACAGGGCATGCGCAAAATGAGTTGAGTGAAGCTGAAATGGAACTGCAAACATACGCAGATACGCATGGACTTTTTTATCAAGGACCTGCAAATCCGTCAGATGCCGCCCTGGATGAGTTAGTTACGGGCGAGCCGGTGATTTTACGCGGGCTGGGTTTAAGTTTCTTTGATTATCTGGCATTGTTGGTTGCCAGATGGGGCGGTAAGTTCGTTGAAACGGGGAATGGATTAAGCTATGAACCTTCAGGCAAAGAACAACTCTTGATTGTGGGTTCAGGCCGGGGCTTACCTTATCATGCGCGGCCAAAAAATCAAAAGGAGCCGGGTGAAGATGCTGTTCCGCAAATGTTGACGGAGGCATTTATGACGCAATTTCAAGGTAGCGCAGTAGAATTGTTTGATTTGCTGAAAAAAGAGGCGGAGCTAGTTTTTTATCAAAAAAAATTAGCGGCTAGTGAAATCGATGTTGCAAGTTTTTTAGCAGAGTATCGCAAGGGTCAGGGTGAGAATGTTTTGACGAAGTATCGGATTCCGCCGGAACAACGTTTGGTTTGGCAAAAACTCTTTGATCCAGCCAAAGAGGTCGAGCCCTCCGCGTTTCCGACATTTGTCGAGGCCTATTTGAAAAAAGATATCGCTGAAGCAGAGTTAGGCAATCAAAGGGGAGCGATTGCTGCGGCAATTGATACTTATAAAGAATTACAAGCACCGCTTAATTACATGTTGGATCATGAGCATTTCACAGCAAAAGAATATTTTACAGATTTTTTAGGGAGATTTAATCACAATTATCGTTTCCTGACGATTGGTCCACCAGTTATTCGGCAAAAGCAGTTGTTGGCCTTAGCTGAAGCCGGAATTGTCGAATTTTTGGCTCCGGAGATGGTTGTTGAAGGGATAGATGGTACTTTTTTGACATATAGTAAAAAGCATCCTCAACGTTCTTTTAGCGCTAAAAATTTAATCGAGGCGCGATTGCCAACGACCGATTTGAAACGGACTAAAAATCCTTTAGTAGTCCAGCTGAGGGAAAAGGGCTATGTAAGTCCCCATGTGCTAAAGTTCGATGATGAAAAACAGCCAACGGGCGCGCTCTTAGTCCAGCGTTCGACTCATCAAGTAATTGATCAAAAGGGTCGGGTGCTACCGCAACTTTACTGTTTTGGCATTCCACTAGAAGGCTTGGACTGGCTGAATGCCGCTTCTCCTCGGCCTAAAAGTAAAGATCGGATTTTCTATTTAGCTGCTCAAATCGCCAAGCAGATTTATAAATAAAAAAAGAAAGCCACGGCTTTCTTTTTTTATCGTGCGATTCGTTTTCTACGAGCTTTTTTTCGATTTTCATCGATTTTTGATTCTTTTTCTTCGATTGGATCGATGACTTTCTTTTTGACGCCCATCACTACGCTAGCAACTACTGCCGCTGCAGTTAATGTACCGGTAACGAATCCTGAAGCAAATTTACGCATCGTTTCATCACTCCTTTCTAGGCTATAAAAAATCCTTTTCGAGCCAAAAGCTAATTACAAAAATAAATAGCCATTACTATAACTCCATTATGAAGCAAAAGTAAAAAAATGAAAAGCTTAATGAATGAAGGAAGAAGGTCTTGCAATTATTTAGTAAACAAATTATAATTTGTTTACTAAATAAAACATGGCAGGAGTAGAGGGAATGGCAATTCTAGTTTTAGGTGGCGCAGGATACATCGGTTCGCATACAGTGGATAAGTTGGTTTCACAAAATTATGAGGTCGTAGTAGTCGATAATTTATTGACGGGGCATCGTCAAGCGGTCCACCCTCAGGCAAAATTTTATGAAGGCGACTGTCGGGATAAAGCTTTTTTGACAGAGGTCTTTGAAAAAGAAAACATTGAAGGCGTGGTCCATTTCGCAGCCAGCTCATTAGTCGGTGAATCGGTTGAAAAACCCTTGAAATATTTTAACAACAATGTGGTTGGGATGGAAATCTTGCTTGAAGTGATGGAAGCATTCGGTGTGAAAAACATCGTCTTCTCTTCGACTGCAGCGACTTATGGAGAACCTGGTGTTTCCCCAATCGACGAGGAAGTACCAACAAATCCTAAAAACCCTTATGGCGAAAGCAAATTAATGATGGAAAAAATGATGAAATGGTGCGATAACGCTTATGGTATGCGTTATGTTGCTTTACGTTATTTCAATGTAGCTGGTGCTAAAGCCGATGCCAGCATCGGTGAAGACCATGATCCAGAGACCCATTTAGTGCCGATCATTTTACAAGTTGCCTTGGGTCAACGGGAGCATTTGACGATTTTTGGTGATGATTATGATACCCCAGATGGCACTTGTATCCGAGATTATGTACAAGTGGAAGATTTAGCGGCAGCCCATATCTTAGCATTAGAGTATTTAAAAGCGGGCAATCCAAGTAATTTCTTCAATCTAGGTTCAAACAACGGCTATTCGGTCAAAGAAATGTTAGATGCAGCCCGTGAAGTTACCGGAAAAGAAATTCCTGCCGAAATTGGGGCGCGTCGCGCGGGTGATCCAAGTCGTTTAGTGGCATCTAGCGAAAAAGTCAAAGCCACTTTAGGTTGGCAGCCGCAATATACTGATATTAAAGCAATCATTGAAACCGCATGGAATTGGCATGTCAGTCATCCCCACGGTTATGAAGATTAGGAGGTCGCAACGTGTCAGTCAGTCAAACTGTTAGAGATTTTGTTACGTTAGCCATTCAATCAGGTGGGTGGATGGAAATGGATCGTTTGTATCTAGAAAATCGGGTCATCGCACTGATTGGCGAAAATTCTTTAGCCCAAGCTGAAATGCGTCAAGTTACTGAAAGTGCCGTAGAGCTGGTGGATCGACTGTTAGCACAAGCCCAGAAAAATCAAGTCGTCACGGAGTTACCAGCAGGAAAAGAGCTGCTAGCCGCTCAATTGATGGACTTGATGACTCCACCGCCTTCGGTTGTAAACGCCTATTTTGCTCAATACTACTCGAAAGATCCGGTACAAGCGACGGATTATTTCTTTAAACTAAGTAAAGACAATGATTACATCAAGACCCGTGAGCTTGCTCGTAATATTATTTTTCCGGCTAAAACGGAATACGGTGAATTAGAAATCACCATTAACCTGTCAAAACCAGAAAAAGATCCGAAACAGATCGCCGCAGAACGCCAAGCGGAAAAAGTCGACTATCCGAAGTGTCTGTTGTGTATGGAAAATGAAGGCTACAAAGGGCGCTTGAATTATCCAGCCCGGACCAATCACCGGATCATTCGGATGAATCTTGACGGTGAAAGCTGGGGCTTCCAATATTCACCCTATGCCTATTACAATGAACACTGCATCATTTTGTCGGAAGAACATCGTCCAATGAAAATCACCAAAGCAACCTTCCAGCGTTTATTGAAGATCACGGAAGTCTTGCCTCATTATTTTGTTGGCTCTAATGCTGATTTGCCGATCGTCGGCGGATCGATTCTGGCCCACGATCATTATCAAGGAGGGCGGCATACTTTCCCAATGGCGATAGCAGAAATGGAGCGGAGCTTTGAACTAGCCGATTATCCAGAGGTCAAAGCCGGCATCGTCAAATGGCCGATGTCTGTGATACGCCTACAAGGCAAACAGCCGCAAGATTTAGTCGCTGCAGCTGAAATGATCTTTAAAAAATGGCAGTCCTATTCGGATGAAACGTTACAAATCGTGGCCCGTACGGCAGATGGCACAGCCCACCATACGATCACGCCAATCGCGCGCCGCAACGGTGAACTATTTGAAATGGATCTTGTGCTGCGGGATAACAATGTGTCAGCAGAATTTCCTGATGGGATTTTCCATCCTCATCCAGATGTTCAGCACATCAAAAAGGAAAACATCGGATTGATTGAGGTGATGGGCTTGGCGGTCTTACCACCACGCTTAGAACCTGAATTGAAGGAAGTTGAGAAATATTTATTAGCTGAAGAAAATACCATTGCTGAGTACCACAAACCATGGGCTGATCAATTAAAAGCGGACAATCAAATCACCCAAGAAAATGTGACAGCAATCGTCCAAAAAGCCGTAGGCGTCGTTTTTGCGCGGGTACTGGAAGATGCCGGTGTTTTTAAACGGGATGCTGCCGGTCAAGCGGGCTTTACACGCTTCATCGAGACGTTGTAGAAGGAGGCTGCGATGGCAACTATTCGAGATATTGCAAAACTTGCCGGGGTTTCACCGGCGACCGTTTCCCGCGTATTAAATTATGATCAAGAATTATCCGTCGCACAGGAAACAAAGCAGCGCATCTTTGAAGTCGCTGAAGAGCTGAACTATACAAAGCATAAACGAGTCAATAAAGTTGGCAAGTCGGTGATTCGTTTCGTTCAATGGTATGACCAAGCCGAAGAATTGGCCGATCTGTATTATTTGTCGATTCGTTTGGGGATTGAGAAGAAGGCTGAAGAATTAAATATTCAGATTCAACGAGAAGCATTGAACGAACTATCTGATAATCAGGTCAGCGGGACGATTGCTTTGGGCAAGTTTGATGCTGAGCAGATTCGGCAGTTAAAACAATTAGACGAGAACTTGTTGTTTGTCGATTTTGACGGTATGAAGCTCGGGGTCGATTCGCTCGTGGTGGATTTTGATCAAAGTTTGGATCTGGTGATCGATCATTTTATCCAACAAGGCCATCAAAAAATCGGGATTCTTTCAGGTGAAGAAAAAACCAAACACAATCTACAGCCGATTGAAGATCCTCGATTGCAGGCTTTCAAAAAGAAATTGACTCAGCTGAATCTTTATCGGCCAGAATTTACGCTGACAGCTGCCTTTTCAATGGAGGCTGGGAAACAGGCCATGACAGAATTCTTAGCCAGCCATCAAGAGCGTCCCAACGCTTTGTTTGCTTCGAGTGATGCGTTGGCAGTCGGGGCGATGCAAGCAATCCAAGCAGCCGGCTTACGTATTCCAGAAGATATCGCGGTAGTTGGTTTCAATGATGTCAGTGTCGCAAAATATGTTTTGCCAGCACTGTCAACGGTCAAAGTTGAAACGGAGTGGATGGGGGAATTAGCCGTGACTACTATTTTAGAGTTGGCGAAAGAACTTTCCCCCGTCCCACGAAAAATTATGCTAGGGACTCGTTTGATTCAACGCGACTCCAGTCACAAAAAAGAGTAGCTTATTCAGTTACTCTTTTTTGCTGTTCAGGAAAGCAGAAAACTTTGAACAGCTAGTAGGAAAGCAAAACGACTTTGTGTTAAACTATTGCTATCTTAAATGTGAGGAAATGAACTTTTATGAAATTATTAGCGATGGATACATCCAATCAAACATTAGCGGTGGCAGTCTTAGAAGACGAAAAAGTACTGGCGCACTTTCAATTAAATCGCAAAATGAATCATAGCTTGACGCTGATGCCAGCGATTGACTCGGTCATGCAAGCTAGCGGGTTAAAGCCCCAGGATTTGCAGCGAATCGTGGTAGCGGTGGGACCGGGTTCGTATACTGGTATAAGAATCGCGGTGACTACCGCAAAAACATTAGCGGAGACCTTGGCTATTGAATTGACGACGGTTTCCAGTTTGGCGGTAATTGCCGGCAATAGTCGAACCGAGCGTTTAATTGTTGCTTTAATGGATGCTCGTCGTAACAATGTCTATGCCGGTGTCTATCGTTGGAAAAATCAGCAACTGGAGGCAGTTTTAGCGGATCAGCATATTCCTTTAGAAGATTTACTGTCCCAGATTAAAGAGCCGGCTTTGTTTGTCGGTGAAACCGCAAAATTCAAAGAACAGATCATAACAGCCTTGCCAAGCGCCGAAATTGCGGAAGCAGATGAAATCAATTTACCAAACGGAATCGTCCTTGGGAAATTGGGTTTTCAAGCAGAACCGGTCGAAAATATTCATGGCTTAGTACCAGCATATTTGAAACGGGTAGAAGCGGAGGAAAAATGGCTCGAAACACATCAACCAGGGGACGAGAACTATGTTGAAAAAATTTAGCGGTCTCGTAAAGACAATCCTGTATGGAAAGCAATATCCCTTTGAGGTGAAACAAGTCACTTTAATGAATGAAGTGTTTTTCGTGCGAAAAATCGTTGATCAAGATATCAAAGAACTGATTGCACTAGAACGAGATGTTTATTTTGGCGAGACCCCTTGGACCAAGAGTGCTTTTCTTTCAGAAATTCACTCGCCGATCCCACATTTATACATCTGTATTGTCACAGAGCAAGAGGAGTTGGCCGGATTTGTCGGCGGCCGTTTAATCGGGGATGATACCCACATTACTAACGTAGCAGTAGCAACGGCCTTTCAAAATCGTGGCATCGGTCAGCTATTGATTGACGAAGTAGAAAAATTCGCTATAATGAACGATTGTGAAACCCTTTCGTTGGAAGTCCGCCTGAGTAATACCGATGCCCAACGTTTGTATCGCCGCTTGGGGTTTGTTGCGCGGAATATTCGCAAAAATTATTATACCGAGAATAACGAAGATGCTTTGGATATGATTAAACGTTTGGAAGTGAATTAAGTTGGAAGAGTTAGCCCGCAAGTTTTGGGAGATCAGTCAAGTATCCTATGCTTTTGGCTCCCCTTGGACCAGCGCTCAATTTGCTAGTGATTTGAATCAAACGCACAGTCATTATTTTATTGACGAAAGCGACGAGGCTTTTCTAGGATTTCATCAAGTCTGTGATGAAATCGAGATCACTAATATCGCGACGAAAGTCAAGGGCCGGGGCGATGGCCGACGTTTAATGGAACGTTTAGTTGCGCATGCTGAAGCACAGAAAATTGCCAGTATTTTTTTGGAAGTACGTGCTTCGAATCAAGAGGCGCGTCTTTTTTATGAAAAGGCTGGCTTTCAAGTGATCGGCACGCGGAAAAATTATTATCAACACCCGCAAGAAGATGCGGTATTGATGTCTTTGAAAGTAGGAAATTCAGATGAGTAAAACAGAACTTATTTTAGCCATTGAAAGTAGCTGTGACGAAACAAGCGTCGCAGTCATCGAAAATGGCGAAAAGATCCTGTCAAATATTGTTGCTTCACAAATAAATAGTCATAAACGGTTTGGTGGCGTTGTGCCAGAAGTTGCCAGTCGTCATCATGTCGAACAGATTACGCTTTGTATTGAAGAAGCACTGAGGGAGGCTGCTGTTACAACACAAGATCTACGAGCAGTCGCAGTCACTTACGGTCCTGGTTTAGTGGGGGCTTTATTGATTGGCTTGAGTGCCGCCAAAGCTTTTGCCTGGGCTAACGGTTTGCCGTTGTTGCCCATCAATCATATGGCGGGGCATATTTATGCGGCCCGTCTAGTTGAACCGTTAGTATTTCCTCTGATGGCTTTATTAGTTAGCGGTGGTCATACAGAATTGGTTTATATGGCTGAAGATGGTTCCTTTGAAATTATTGGCGAAACGCGCGATGACGCAGCTGGCGAGGCTTACGATAAAGTTGGTCGCGTGCTAGGCTTGAGTTATCCCAGTGGAAAAGAAATCGATGAGCTGGCCCATCAAGGCAAAGATACCTATGATTTTCCCCGTGCCATGATTAAAGAAGATAATTTTGATTTCAGTTTCAGCGGATTGAAAAGTGCGTTTATTAATTTGACCCACAATGCCGAACAACGTGGGGAACAGCTGGATCGCAATGATTTAGCCGCCAGTTTTCAAGCAAGTGTTGTAGAAGTCTTGGTGACTAAAACGCTTAAGGCTTGTAAAGCTTATCCGGTCAAGCAATTGATTGTAGCGGGAGGAGTCGCGGCCAATCGTGGCCTGCGTGAAGCAATGTCTGCAGCCATCGCAGACGAAATGCCAGAGGTTCAATTAATCGTACCACCCCTGCGTTTATGTGGGGATAATGCTGCGATGATTGGTGCGGCAGCTCATGTTGAATTACAAAAACATCATTTTGCTGGTCTGAGTCTGAATGCCAATCCAAGTTTGGCTTTTCAACATATTTAAGCAAGCAGATGAAAATTTAAATTTTAGAAAAAAAGATTGTGGTAAAAGCGGTCAGCTGCAAGAAATTTCGGCTTATTTCCGAAAAAGCGACTTTGAGAATACCATTTATTCAGAAAAGAGGAAGGTGTGGCAAGAGTCACACCTTCCTCTTTTTTCGCTTTTCGTTGAAAATACGATTCCGCGAATGGAAAATTCGAAGTTTATAAACAGAAATAGAAAATTTACTTGCTACTTGATAATTATTCAGTTATTATGAATAAAAATAAAGTATTAACGGTTTGGGCGAATGAATATTCAAAACGGAGGGACTAAGATGACAAATATTTTTCAAGGGCGAAGTTTTTTAAAAGAGATCGACTTTAGCAAAGCAGAATTGCTTTATCTAATTGATTTTGCGGCTCATTTAAAAGCATTGAAGCAGCAAAATATTCCTCATAAATATTTGGCGGGGAAAAATATCGCTTTATTATTTGAGAAAACATCTACGCGAACACGTGCAGCATTTACGACAGCGGCAATCGATCTAGGTGCGCATCCAGAATATCTTGGGAAAAATGATATTCAATTAGGCAAAAAAGAATCGGTGGAAGACACCGCTAAAGTTTTAGGCAGTATGTTTGACGGGATTGAATATCGCGGTTTTTCACAAACAGCCGTCGAAGCGTTGGCAGAGCATTCAGGTGTGCCGGTTTGGAATGGTTTGACGGATGAGTGGCATCCGACACAAATGCTGGCTGATTTTTTAACGATCAAGGAACATTTCGGCACGCTGGAAGGGCTAACCTTAGCTTATGTCGGTGACGGGCGGAATAACGTGGCCAATTCACTTTTAATTACTAGTGCGATTTTAGGGGTAAATATTTCGATCGTGACGCCAAAACAACTGTATCCTGCACAAGATTTGATTACATTAGCAGAAAAATATGGCCAAGAATCCCAAGCTAAAATTTTAGTGACCGATGATATCGATCACGGCGTTGCTCAAGCGGATATTGTGTATACGGATGTTTGGGTATCGATGGGGGAAGAAGCCACCTATCAAGAACGAATTGATTTATTATTGCCGTATCAAGTCAACGAGGCGTTGATGGCAAAAACCAAAGCGGATTCGATCTTCTTACATTGTTTGCCAGCTTTTCACGATTTAGCGACGGAAGTAGCTGCAGAGATCAAAGCGAAGTATGGTTTAGCAGAGATGGAAGTCACTGATGTAGTTTTTCGCAGTGAGAAAGCTTTACAGTTTCAACAAGCGGAAAACCGGATGCATACGATTAAAGCGGTGATGGCGGCGACATTAGGCAACCTCTTTATTCCAAAAGCTTAATAATTACTTTTAGACTAGTCAGATGAAGATTTTTCTGTTAGTATTATGCCAGATAAATCATTCATCGATGAAAAAGAGAAGTCTATGGTCTGTTTTGCAGCGAGTTCGGGCAGGTGGAAGCCGGATAAACAAAAATAGAGGGCGCACTTTTGAGGTGAACCGGCAGCTACCGTTATAGCCTAAGTTGGTCATTTTTTTGACAATAAGAGTGGTACCGCGGGAATTCTCGTCTCTGATGCAGATATGCATCAGAGGCTTTTTTTGTATCTTTTGGTCTGGACTATTCTTGTAGGCCGAAAATACTTTCCTCGGAAATAACACTGAAAAAGCACAGTCAACTTAGCAAAATTAGATCAATTTTATAGGAGGAATTTGAATGAATAATCAAGAAATCGTTGCTCAAGCAGTTTTTGAAGTCGTTAAAGACCATTTAGCGTTGCCTGAAGTGGAGCGGCTATTAGAGAATCCTAAATCAGCCGATCACGGAGATGTTGCTTTTCCGACGTTTGCTTTGGCCAAAGTTTTCCGTAAGGCCCCTCAGCAAATCGCGGCAGAATTAGCTGAGCAGATCAATCCGGAAGCCTTTGAAAAAATCGAGGTGGTGGGACCATACTTGAACTTCTTTATGAAAAAGGAAGTCGTCTCTAGCATGGTCTTGAAACAAATCGCGAAAGAGGCGAATCATTTTGGCGATAGTACTATCGGGAATGCCGGCAATGTAACCATCGATATGTCTTCACCAAATATCGCGAAACCAATCTCAATGGGGCATTTACGCTCAACGGTGATCGGCAATTCAATCAGTCTGATTTTGACTAAAATTGGCTACCATCCGATTAAAATCAATCACTTAGGGGACTGGGGGACTCAATTTGGTAAATTAATCGTAGCTTATAAAAAATGGGGCTCTGAGGAAAAGGTTAAGGCTGAACCAATCAACGAATTATTACATTTGTATGTTGAGTTCCATGAAAAAGCTGAAACAGATCCATCCTTAAATGATGAAGCACGGGCTTGGTTCAAAAAATTGGAAGAAGATGATGCCGAAGCACTAGCGTTATGGAAATGGTTCCGCAGTGAATCATTGACTGAATTCAATAAAATTTACAATATGTTGGAAGTTGAATTTGATTCATATAACGGCGAAGCCTTTTATAACGACAAAATGGATGAAGTCGTTACAATGCTAGAAGAAAAACATCTGTTACAAACTAGTGAAGGGGCCGAGATCGTCAACCTTGAGCAATATAACTTGAATCCCGCTCTAATCAAAAAATCAGATGGCGCGACATTGTACATTACTCGCGATTTATCTGCGGCGCTTTACCGTAAACGGGAATACAATTTTGTGAAATCATTGTATGTCGTTGGCAACGAACAAAGCGGGCATTTTAAACAGTTAAAAGCCGTCTTGACTGAAATGGGCTTTGACTGGTCAGATGAAATGGTCCATGTGCCATTCGGCTTGATCACCAAAGATGGTAAAAAATTATCGACTCGTAAAGGCAAGATCGTTCTATTAGAAGAAGTCTTAAGTGAAGCGAAAGATTTAGCGCTAGCACAAATTCAAGAAAAAAATCCTGATCTGCCAAATCAAGCTGAGGTCGCTCATCAAGTCGGTGTAGGTGCAGTCATCTTCCACGATTTGAAAAATGATCGCTTGAATAATTTCGATTTCAATTTAGAAGAAGTCGTCCGTTTCGAAGGTGAAACCGGGCCGTATGTCCAATACACACACGCGCGGGCAATGTCGATCTTGGAAAAAGCTAATTTTACAGTTGATCCAGAAGCCGTCTACGCCTTAAATGATCCCGACAGCTGGGAAATTATCAAATTATTGCAAAGCTATCCGGAAGTTGTGATGCAAGCCGCAGATCAATACGAACCATCGGTGATCGCTAAACATGCTATCCGCGTGGCGCAAGCCTTTAATAAATACTATGCCCATACAAAAGTTTTAGTGGAAGACGAACAAAAAGCTGCTCGTCTGGCATTGGTTCATGCAGTGGCGGTCATCTTGAAAGAAGATTTACGTCTATTAGGTGTTCATGCTCCAAACAAAATGTAAGGTTGAAAACGAGAAGCGCTAGGGAAATCCTAGGCGCTTCTTTTTTGCTAGACTTACTCTTGTAAATAAAAAAAACAGGATTGAAACGTTTAAACGTCTCGATCCTGATTTTATAAGTTGCTGTTCATAAGAATTCTTTTGATACTATAATTAGTTTTGTAGAAAAATTGTGGTATTTGTCGGATTTTGGAAAAAAGCGGTAACTTGTTGGGCATCTTCAGGTGTTCTGGAAATAATAATGATCGTATCGAAACTAGCCATCGTTGCGACGATCATTTCGCTGGAAAGGTCGTCTAAAACGGAAGCTAATAAATGAGCATTGTCTGGTAACGTATTTACAATCGTCATGAATTGGACCGTGTCCACCTTAACGATTACCTCGTTCGTCATCCGGATCAAACGTTTGATATCGTCGTCTTCAGTGGGGATCTGTGGCTCTAGAAAGATTTCAAAGCGTGGTTTGCCTGAGTCATCAATCGTTTTGACAATCTTCAAATCGCGGATATCGCGTGAAATCGTTGCTTGGGTGGCCGAAACATGAAGTTGTTGCAAATAATCCATCAATTCGTTTTGATTACGAATGGGATGTTCTGAAATGATCTGCTTGATTAATTCGTGTCGTTCTTTCTTGCGCATAAAAATTCTCCTAGTAGATAATTATGCACTCAGTATAGCAGAAAAAGTTTTTTTAAACAGTATTCCTTAATAAATATTAATCCGGCAAAAGGAAAATAAAAAAGATTGATTTATTAAAAAGACTCTTGTATAATTACTAATTGTGTGTAGGGAACTACACATGAAAATCCACATTCTGATTTGATTTATAAGGCGGTGCTGCTAGTCAGTTCCTTATAAAAACGAGAGCAGAAGAGGAAAACAAAAAAACCAATTGGAGGAAACACAAATGTCAGTATTGTCTATGAAACAATTACTAGAAGCCGGCGTACACTTTGGTCACCAAACTCGTCGCTGGAACCCAAAAATGAAGAAATATATCTTCACTGAAAGAAACGGAATCTACATCATTGACTTGCAAAAAACAGTTAAATTAGTAGATGCAGCTTACGATTACATGAAAGACGTTGCAGAAGATGGCGGCGTTGCATTATTCGTTGGTACTAAAAAACAAGCTCAAGAAGCAATCAAAGAAGAAGCGACTCGCGCTGGTCAATACTATGTAAACCACCGTTGGTTAGGCGGAACTTTAACAAACTGGGACACAATCCAAAAACGGATCGCTCGTTTGAAACAAATCAATGCAATGGAACAAGACGGTACTTTCGAAGTATTGCCTAAAAAAGAAGTTGTTGGTTTAAACAAAGAACGTGAACGTTTAGAAAAATTCTTAGGCGGTATCGCTGATATGCCTCGCATCCCAGATGTTATGTATATTGTTGATCCTCGTAAAGAACGTATTGCTGTTCAAGAAGCACATAAATTGAACATCCCAATCGTTGCTATGGTTGATACAAACTGCGATCCAGATGAAATCGACGTAGTAATCCCTTCAAATGACGATGCTATTCGCGCTGTGAAATTGATCACTGCTAAAATGGCTGATGCATTCATCGAAGGTAACCAAGGTGAAGATCAAGTAGCAGAAGCAGACTTCGCAACTGAAGATGGCGGACAAGCAACTTCAATCGAAGAAATCGTTGATGTAGTGGAAGGCGACAACGCTTCTACTGAATCAGCTGAATAATTTCGTAGCATATGCTGCTTCAAAGTAAATATTTTCCTTTGAAGCAGCTTTTTTTAGAAAATCTAAGGAGGCCCATTAAAAATGGCAGACGTAACAGCTAAATTAGTAAAAGAACTACGTGACATGACTGGCGTAGGAATGATGGATGCAAAACGTGCATTAGTAGAAGTAGAAGGCGACATTGAAAAAGCTGTTGATCTTTTACGTGAAAAAGGAATGGCTAAAGCAGCTAAGAAAAATGACCGAATCGCTGCTGAAGGATTAGCTTCAGTTGCAGTTAATGGGAATACTGCTGCAATCGTTGAAGTAAACTCTGAAACAGACTTTGTTTCTAAAAACGAAATGTTCCAAAACTTAGTTAAAGAAATTGCAGAATTAGTGGCTGAACACAAACCAGCTGACATGGAAGCTGCAATGAAATTAACAAACGCTAAAGGTGAAACTTTAGAAGCTGCATTAATCGAAGCAACACAAGTTATCGGTGAAAAAATCAGCTTCCGTCGTTTCGAAATCGTTGAAAAAGACGACAACGCTGCATTTGGCGGTTATTTACACATGGGCGGACGGATCGCTGTTTTAGCACTATTAAACGGCACAACTGACGAAACAGTTGCTAAAGACGTAGCAATGCACGTAGCAGCTATCAACCCTCGTTACGTGGACGAAAGCCAAATCCCTGAATCAGAATTAGAACACGAAAAAGCTGTTTTAACTGAACAAGCTTTAAATGAAGGCAAACCAGCGAACATCGTTGATAAAATGGTTATCGGCCGCTTGAAGAAATTCAAAGCTGAGATTGCTTTAGTTGACCAACCATTCGTTAAAGATCCTGATATGACTGTTGAACAATATGTCGCTTCTAAAGGCGCAACAGTTGCAAGCTTCGTTCGTTTCGAAGTCGGCGAAGGTATCGAAAAACGCGAAGATAACTTTGTTGAAGAAGTTATGAGCCAAATCAAAAAATAATTCTGTTTTCTAAACAGTCGGGAACGCACGGAAATAGTGCGCTCCCTTTTTTTAAGGCTAGAAGAGAAGTTTGGCAATTTTCATGCTAAAGAAGTTGCTAGTCTGAAATTTTTGACTGGCTTCAAAGACAGAGTGTGCTAAAATATCAGTAGAGTGACAGTGGAGGTATTTAAGATGAATGAACCAAAGTATAAACGCGTAGTATTGAAACTCAGTGGAGAAGCCTTAGCAGGCGATGAAAAATTTGGAATTAATCCACCCGTGATCTCAGAAATCGTAGAAGAGATTAAAGAAGTTCATGACTTAGGAATTGAAATGGCGATTATCGTCGGTGGCGGGAATATTTGGCGTGGTCAAATCGGTGCACAAATGGGCATGGAGCGGGCGCAAGCTGACTATATGGGAATGCTAGCGACTGTGATGAACGCCTTGGCTTTACAAGATGCCTTGGAAAATATTGATGTTCCAACACGGGTTCAAACATCAATCGAAATGCGTCAAATCGCTGAACCGTATATCCGTCGTAAAGCGGAACGGCACCTTGAAAAAGGCCGGATCGTGATTTTTGCCGGCGGAACTGGAAATCCATATTTCTCAACTGATACAACAGCGGCATTAAGAGCAGCAGAAGTCAATGCAGATGTGATCTTGATGGCGAAAAACAATGTTGATGGTGTTTATTCGGCTGATCCAAAACTTGATGAAAATGCAGTGAAATATGAAGAATTAACGCACTTAGACGTGATCGCTAAAGGTCTGCAAGTGATGGATTCGACTGCAAGTTCTTTAAGTATGGACAATGATATTCCACTTGTTGTCTTTAATTTGAATGAACCAGGAAATATTAAACGAGTTGTTCTTGGTGAAAACATCGGAACAACAGTAAGGGGGAAATAGTATGGCAGATGCAGTGATGAGTGCAACGACAGATAAAATGAAAAAAGCGCAAGAGGCCTTACAGCGTCAACTAGGTCAAATTCGTGCAGGGCGTGCAAACGCTAGTTTGTTAGACCGAATCAATGTTGATTATTACGGTGTTCCAACTCCAGTCAACCAAATGGCGTCAATCACGATTCCAGAAGCGCGGGTCTTAATGGTGACACCATTTGATAAAAGTATGATCAAAGATGTTGAAAAAGCGATCTTAGCCAGCGATATCGGCTTGAATCCAGCCAATGATGGCAATGTGATTCGCTTAGTGATTCCGCAATTAACGGAAGAACGCCGGAAAGAATTGGCAAAAGAAGT
The DNA here is from genome assembly GCF_001544295.1 of Enterococcus pseudoavium NBRC 100491. GTDB lineage: Bacteria > Bacillota > Bacilli > Lactobacillales > Enterococcaceae > Enterococcus_A > Enterococcus_A pseudoavium. Next base: position 20,592 of record NZ_BCQF01000005.1, on the reverse strand, counting down.
GAAAAAAGAATCTGAAGGGGCAAAAATCGCGGTTCGTAACATTCGCCGTGATGCAATGGATGATTATAAAAAGCAACAAAAAAATGGCGATCTAACGGAAGATGATTTACGCGATCTTGAAAAAGATATCCAAGCTTTAACTGATGAAAATATTAAAGCAATTGATCAAATCGTGGCTGAAAAAGAAAAAGAATTATTAGAAGTATAATTTTCGCTGAACCTGAAGAGCACTCTTCAGGTTCTTTCTTTTTTTTAAGCAGTTAACGGCTAAGAATTGCTTGAAAAAGCCTAAAGGAATTGATTTTTCATAGGAATAACCGGATTTTATTGTTATAATGGCAAATGACTTTGCAAAATATTTTCTTATTTTGTTAACTTGATAGAGGAGGGAAAACATGGTTTTACGTTTTTTTCCACAAAAAGAGAAATACACGCCTGAAGAATCGGCCTTTGTTTTTGATCCGGAAGGGGCGGTGCCTAAACACATCGCCATCATCATGGATGGAAATGGTCGTTGGGCTCAAAACCGGCGTCTGCCAAGAATTGCTGGACACAAAGAAGGAATGGAAACAGTCAAAAAAATCACTAAACATGCCAATCGTCTAGGCGTGAAGGTTCTGACGCTCTATGCTTTTTCAACGGAGAATTGGAAGCGGCCAGAAGAAGAGGTCAATTTCTTAATGCAGTTACCAGTAGATTTCTTTGATACGTTTGTGCCGGAACTAATTGAAGAAAATGTGCGTGTCCACGTTATGGGTTATGAAGAATATTTACCTGCTCATACGCAAGATGCCGTGAAACGGGCAATTGAGCAAACTGCGCAAAATGATGGCTTGGTCTTGAACTTTGCTTTGAACTATGGCAGTCGGGCAGAAATCATCACGGCGATCAAACAAATGGCCCAAGAAGTTAAAGACGATCAACTAGCGATTGAAGCGATCGATGATACGATTGTCGGTGATCATCTGATGACCGGCTTCTTGCCAGAAGACTTGCGTGATCCGGAATTGGTCGTACGAACTAGTGGCGAAGAAAGAATCAGCAACTTTTTGCTTTGGCAATTAGCCTATAGCGAATTGTACTTCACCAAAGCTTTGTGGCCGGATTTTGACGGAGCACATTTAGAAGCAGCGATTGCCTCGTTCCAGCAAAGAAATCGGCGTTTTGGTGGGTTGAGCAACGAAAGCGAGACTAAATAGATTTTCATGAAATATTTTAATTGAATTAGGAGGATTAGCTATGAGACAACGTGTGATTACCGCGGTTGTTGCTTTGGCGATTTTTATTCCGATCTTATATGTCGGGGGAATCGCTGTTGAACTAGCGGCAGCCGTGTTAGCGGGAATCGGGGTATATGAATTATTCCGCATGAAAGGGTTAGCGATTGTGAGTTTTGAAGGGGTTCTGTCGATTTTAGGGGCCGTTTTTCTCGTGCTACCAGCAGAACGTTGGATGCCTTTTCTAAGTGGCAGTAACAGTAACTTTTTACTCTTTTATTTAACAGTAATGATTATTTTAGGCTTCTCAGTCGTTTCAAAAAATACGTATACGATTGATGAGGCCGGATTTCCGGTGGTAGCCAGTCTGTATGTCGGTGTTGGGTTCCAAAATTTGGTGACTGCGCGGGCTGATGGTTTGGCAATTTTATTGTTTGCTTTCTTTGTTGTTTGGGCAACGGATATTGGTGCTTATATGGTCGGACGACAAATCGGCAAGCACAAGCTTTGGCCTGAAATTTCACCTAATAAAACAATTGAAGGGGCGCTTGGCGGGATTGTCAGTGCGGTGGTCGTCGCCGTGGTCTTCTATTTAGTTCAACCGCAAGTCTTTTCACACAATCTAGTGACGATGATTATCTTTACGATTATTTTCTCTGTGGTAGGACAATTTGGTGATTTGGTTGAATCAGCGATCAAACGCCATTACGATGTGAAGGATTCAGGGAAGATCTTACCTGGACATGGCGGTATTTTGGACCGCTTTGACAGTATGCTGTTTGTCTTTCCAATGATGCATTTATTAGGAGTCTTTTAAAAAGAGCGGGAACGCTCTTTTTTTGACTAAAAGGCTAGCTCTGATTGCTGAATCGAAATTTTTAATGTCTATTCAGTCCCCTTTTTTTAAATTTTCTCTGAAATGTTTAGGAAAAGAATCGCTTTTTGCGAGACTGTGATAAACTAACTCTAAGAAACTAGTGAAGGTAGGAAAATTATGCGTACGATTATTACGTTTTTAATCGTTTTTGGTGTACTTGTGATTGTGCATGAATTCGGACATTTTTTCTTTGCAAAACGGGCAGGAATCTTAGTTCGTGAGTTCTCAATCGGGATGGGACCAAAACTGATTGCACATATGGCAAAAGATGGAACAACTTATACTTTGCGTTTATTACCAATTGGCGGGTATGTACGGATGGCTGGTTTAGAGGAAGAAGAAACCGAGTTGAGTCCTGGGACGCCGTTATCGGTTGAACTGACCGCTGAAAATAAAGTAAAGCGCATCAATATTAGTAAAAAGATTCAATTACCCAATAGCATCCCCTTGGAATTAATTTCAGCCGATTTAGTCGATGATTTGACGATTAGAGGCTATCTAAATGGGGATGAAAGTCAAGAAACCAGTTACCAGGTGGAACACGATGCCACCGTGATTGAAGAAAATGGCACGGAAGTCCGAATCGCTCCGCGGGATGTTCAATTTCAATCTGCGAACTTAGGTTCACGTATCTTGACGAATTTTGCAGGTCCGCTGAATAATTTTATTTTGACGATTCTTTTGTTTATTGCCTTAGCGTTTATGCAAGGTGGGGTAGCTGATTATAATACAAATCAAATCGGTTCAGTCCAAGCAGATAGTCCGGCAGCCGCTGCCGGCATGAAGAGTCATGATTCGATTGTTTCCGTTGACGGCAAAAAAATTCAGTCGTGGGATGACCTGACGAGTACAGTCACTAAAAAGCCTGGGAAAGAATTAACTGTTGTCATCGAACAAGATGGAAAACAAAAAACAGTCGAGATGACCCCTAAAACAATTGATAGCAATGGTGAAAAAATCGGGCAGATCGGTGTATCGCCGTATATGAAAACTGGTTTTGTTGATAAGATTATCGGTGGGCTGACTCAATCATGGGAAATTACCAAGAATATCTTTAGTACGTTAGGTTCGCTGTTTAGCGGATTTAGTCTGGATAAATTAGGTGGCCCGGTTATGATGTATCAAATGTCGTCGGAAGCCTCCAAAGCAGGGATTACCACAGTCATTTATTTGATGGCCGTTCTTTCTGTCAACCTAGGGATTGTCAACTTATTGCCGATCCCAGCGTTTGATGGTGGTAAGATTGTCTTGAATCTAATCGAAGGAATTCGCGGCAAACCGCTGGATCCTGAAAAAGAAGGCATGATTACGATGATTGGTTTTGGTTTCATCATGCTTTTGATGATTTTAGTCACGTGGAACGACATCCAGCGTTTCTTCTTTTAAATGAAAGGATCGAAATTTTTTCGATCCTTTTTCTAATGCAATCATAAAAAAAAACAGGTATACTGGATCATACTTGAAAAAGTGAAGGAGATGTCATTTTGTCTAAAAATCGTGAGTTATTCGAAAATTTATTACGACAAATTGAATTAGCTGAGACGGAGCAACAACACCCTTTGATTCAAGCAGCAGAGATCAGAGAAGTGATTGTTCATGAAAAATCGCGAGTGTGGGAATTCTTCATTCAAACACCGGAAATTTTACCGGCTAAATTATTTTATGCGTTTCATCAGAAGCTGCAACTCGCATTCAACACGATTGCCAACGTGAAATTACATATTGCGCCAGAAAATAATCAATTCGATGAAACATTGTTGCAAAACTACTGGCAGCTAGCCTTGAGTGAACAAGATTGTGATACGCCGCTAGTTAAACAAGTTTTAAGCAAAACATTGCCAACGATTCAAGACAAATGGATCATTTTATTGATTGATAATGAATCGGTCATTCCATTTTTGAAGCAGCAATACCTGCCTTTAATCGAAGATAATTTAGTTTCTTATGGTTTTCCCCATTTGCGGATTGATCCGGAAGTGGATAAAGAACAAGCAGATAAAAAGTTACAGGAGTTTGAAGTTCGTAAACAGGAGCAAGCGCAAGCGATGCAAGAACAAGCAGCCGCTAGTTTAGCGCAATACGAATCGAAGAAAAAAGAAAAGAAAGAACATGCTGCTCAGATTGATGGTCCCATCCAAATGGGGCGTAATATTCCAGCGGATGAAGCAATTACACCGATGGGCAATATCATTGAAGAAGAGCGCCGGATTACGATCGAGGGCTTCATTTTTGATAAGGAAGTCCGTGAGCTGCGTTCTAAACGGAAGATTTTGATTATAAAAATGACCGATTATACTTCCTCTTTTGTCGTGAAGAAATTTTCGAATGGCGAGAAGGATGAAGCGATCTTTGATGCCATCTCGGTCAACAGCTGGATTCGTGTTCGCGGAAGTGTGCAAGAAGATACTTTCATGCGTGATTTAGTGATGAATGCGCAAGATATTCAGGAAGTAAAACATCCTGCGCGGCAAGATACAGCGACTGAAAAACGTTCTGAATTACATTTGCATACGAATATGAGCACGATGGATGCAATCAATAGTGCAAGTGATTTGGTGGCCCAAGCTGGCAAATGGGGACATAAAGCGATTGCCATTACAGATCACGGTGGGGCACAATCATTCCCAGAAGCACATGCGGCTGGGAAGAAAGCCGGGGTAAAAATCTTATACGGGGTTGAAGCCAATGTAGTTTCTGACGGTGTTCCGATTGCTTATAATGATGCCCACGAATCACTAACTGACGCTACCTACGTGGTGTTTGACGTGGAAACCACTGGATTATCAGCAGTTTACGATACGATTATTGAGTTAGCGGCTGTTAAAATGCACAAGGGGAATGTGGTTGAGACCTTTGAAGAATTTATCGATCCTGGTCATCCCTTGTCAGAGACCACGATTAATTTGACTGGTATCACCGATGAAATGGTTCGCGGTTCAAAGCCGGAAAAAGAAGTCATGGAACTGTTTGAAAAATTTTGTGAAGGCTCGATTCTGGTGGCCCACAATGCCACTTTTGATATTGGTTTTATCAATACGACCTACGTGCGTCATGACATGCCGGAAACGCCGAATCCTGTCATCGATACACTGGAATTGGCGCGGTTCTTATATCCTGAATTCAAACGCTTTGGCTTAGGTGTGTTGACGAAGAAATTTGGTGTCAATTTAGAACAGCATCACCGGGCGGTCTATGATGCAGAAGCAACTGGGCATTTGGCTTGGATTTTTGTCAAAGAAGCGATGGAAAAACACGAGATGCATTATCATGATCAATTAAACGATCATGTTGGCGAAGGGGATTCATATAAACGGGCGCGACCTTTTCATGCTACGATTTTAGCAAAAAATCAGGCAGGGTTAAAAGACTTGTTTAAATTGATCTCGATGTCTAATATCGAATACTTTGAACGGGTTCCACGGATTCCGCGCTCACAGTTAAGCAAGATGCGGGAAAATCTTTTGATTGGTTCAGCCTGCTCGCAAGGCGAAATCTTTGAAGCGATGATGCAAAAAGGCGTGGAAGAAGCCAAAAATCGCGCTGCGTTTTATGATTATATTGAAGTGATGCCTAAGGCTGTCTATGCACCCTTGATCGAACAAGAATTAGTTAAAAATGAGGGCGATCTAGAAGATATTTTGCGCAATTTGATTCAAATCGGAAAAGATTTGAATAAGACAGTAGTAGCTACGGGGGATGTTCACTATTTGAATAAGGAAGATGCGATTTATCGCAAAATCCTGATTAGTTCAATGGGAGGCGCTAATCCGCTGAACCGCCACAGTTTGCCAGACGTACATTTTCGGACGACTGATGAAATGTTGCAGGCCTTTAGTTTCTTAGGGCCAGAGCTGGCAAAAGAAATCGTTGTGGATGGTCCAAACACGATCGTCGAGACTTGTGAAGAAATTATTCCAGTCAAAGATGAGCTGTACACGCCAAAAATTCCTGGTTCAGAAGAAGAGATTAAAGAACTAAGTTACAATCGTGCGCGTGAACTTTATGGTGATCCGCTACCAGAAATCATTGAGAAGCGGTTGGAAAAAGAATTAACATCGATTATCGGCAATGGGTTCTCAGTAATTTATTTGATCGCTCAAAAATTGGTGCATAAAAGTAATGCGGATGGATATTTAGTTGGTTCTCGGGGGTCGGTAGGCTCAAGCTTTGTCGCTACGATGACGGGGATCACGGAAGTCAATCCTTTACCACCACATTATTATTGTCCTGAATGCCAGTATTCGGAATTTTTTGAAGATGGCTCTTACGGTTCAGGCTTTGATATGCCAGAAAAAGCTTGTCCCAAATGTGGCGCTCGCTTAAATAAAGATGGTCATGATATTCCTTTTGAAACTTTCTTAGGCTTCCATGGAGACAAAGTTCCCGATATTGATTTGAACTTCTCAGGAGATTATCAAGCCGAAGCCCACAATTATACAAAAGTATTGTTTGGTGAAGAATATGTCTATCGTGCCGGAACGATTGGTACGGTGGCTGATAAAACAGCTTATGGTTTTGTAAAAGGCTATGAACGAGATCATAATCTGCATTTTCGTAACGCTGAAGTCGATCGGTTAGCAAAGGGGGCGACTGGCGTTAAACGAACGACGGGTCAGCACCCGGGTGGGATTATTGTTATTCCGGATTATATGGATGTTTATGACTTCACACCGATCCAATACCCGGCAGACGATCAAAATTCTGAATGGAAAACGACCCACTTTGATTTTCACTCGATTCATGACAATGTCTTAAAACTGGATATCCTAGGACACGATGATCCAACCGTGATTCGGATGTTGCAAGAATTATCCGGAATTGATCCAGTGACGATCCCGACCGACGATCCAGAAGTAATGAAAATTTTTGCGGGGCCACAAGTCTTGAATGTGGAACCGGAACAGATTTATTCTAAAACTGGAACATTAGGGATTCCGGAGTTTGGGACCCGTTTTGTGCGAGGGATGCTTGAAGAGACCCATCCCACGACATTTGCGGAATTACTGCAGATTTCTGGTTTATCCCACGGGACCGATGTATGGTTAGGAAACGCTGAAGAATTAATCAGTCGCGGTGAAGCAAACTTAGCGGAAGTGATTGGTTGTCGAGATGACATCATGGTTTATTTGATCCATGCTGGGCTTGATAGCGGGATGGCTTTCAAAATAATGGAGACGGTTCGTAAAGGTCAATGGAATAAAATCGATGAAGAGCTGCGAAATACTTATTTATCAGCGATGAAAGAAAATAATGTGCCGGATTGGTACATTGAATCTTGTTCTAAAATCAAGTACATGTTCCCGAAAGCCCATGCGGCGGCCTATGTTTTGATGGCTTTGCGGGTGGCTTACTTTAAAGTTTATTTCCCAATTCTTTATTATTGTGCGTACTTTTCTGTGCGGGCTGACGACTTTGACTTGGTTGCGATGGCTAAAGGCAAGGATGCTGTTAAAGCTTCGATGAAAGCTATCACCGATAAGGGAATGGATGCTTCTACCAAAGAAAAAAACCAATTGACGGTATTAGAATTGTGTAATGAGATGCTGGAACGAGGCTTCCACTTTGGCATGATTGATTTATACAAATCGGATGCTCACGATTTTGTGATTGATGGCGATACCTTGATCGCACCATTCCGTGCAGTTCCCGGGCTTGGTCTAAACGTGGCAAAACAAATCGTTGAAGCCCGTAAAAACGGCATCTTTTTATCGAAGGAAGATCTGGCTTCCCGGGGGAAAGTATCTAAAACATTGATTGAGTACATGGATACTCATGGTGTCTTGAAAGATTTACCTGATGAAAACCAACTTTCACTCTTTGATATGTAAAGAAAAAGATAAATTCAAGCTTAAAATGAAAAATATTTCTACTATGAAAATGGCAAGCTTGAATTTTCAATTAATTTATGCTAATATAACAAAGTAATCATATGACTGATGGTGAGTGAGCGGATTTTTCGCTCACTCTTTTTAATGGAATAAAGGAGGCTGACAGTTTGAGTAGTGTAGTCGAAACAGTGACTGACTTAGTAACCCCGATTTTGGACGAACAAAATTTTGAGTTGGTCGAAGTCGAATTTGTCAAAGAAGGGAAAAGCTGGTTTTTAAGAGTATTTATCGATAAAGAAGGCGGCATCGATATTGAAGAATGCGCCTTTGTGAGCGAGCAGCTTAGCGATAAATTGGATTCGATCGATCCAGATCCGATTCCACAAGCATATTTTCTTGAGGTTTCTTCACCAGGGGCCGAACGTCCATTGAAAAAAGAAGAAGATTACCAAAAAGCGATCGGACAATATATCAATGTTTCGCTTTATCAAAATATTGATGGTGAAAAACAGTATCAAGGCTTTTTAAAAGAGCTAACTGAAGATGAACTAACATTGACAGTTAAAATCAAAACGCGTACCAAAGACATGGTCTTTGAGCGTAAAAATATTGCAAAAGCTCGCTTTGCGATAGAATTTTAAGCGATCGCTTACGTCTTATTATACAAAACAAAAATTTTCTATGAAAATTGATTCTTGGGAGGAAAGTTAAAATGAGTAAAGAAATGCTGAATGCGCTGGATACTCTAGAAGCAGAAAAAGGTATTTCGAAAGAAATCGTGATTGACGCGTTGGAGGCGGCTTTAGTTTCTGCCTACAAACGTCATTATGGTCAATCTCAAAACGTTGAAGTTGAATTCAATGAAAAAAAAGGTGATATCCATGTTTATGCCGTGAAAGAAGTAACAGAAGAAGTCATGGATTCGCAATTAGAAGTTTCATTGAAGGATGCAATGGAGATCAATCCAGCATATGAAATTGGTGACACGATCCGTTTTGAAGTGACACCAAAAGATTTTGGTCGAATTGCAGCTCAAACGGCGAAACAAGTCATTTTGCAACGTGTTCGTGAAGCAGAACGCAGTATCATTTATAATGAGTACAGCGCTTATGAAAAAGACATCATGCAAGGTGTGGTTGAACGTCAAGATAATCGTTACATCTATGTTAACTTAGGCAAGATCGAAGCGGTTCTTTCAAAACAAGACCAAATGCCTAACGAGCATTACAAACCGCATGATCGGATCAAAGTTTACGTTTCTCGCGTGGAAAATACGTCAAAGGGCCCACAAGTTTTTGTAAGCCGGAGCCATCCAGATTTATTGCGTCGCTTATTTGAACAAGAAATCCCTGAAGTCTATGACGGAATCGTTGAGATTGTCAGCATTGCTCGTGAAGCAGGTGATCGTGCTAAAGTAGCGGTTCGTTCGACTGATCCGAACATCGATCCAGTTGGAACTTGTGTTGGTCCTAAAGGGCAACGGGTTCAAGCGATTGTTAATGAATTAAAAGGCGAAAATATGGATATTGTGGAATGGAACGAAGATCCAGCGGTCTTTATCGCAAACTCGTTGAATCCAGCCCAAGTTGAGGATGTCATTTTTGATATCAACAATCCAAAAGTTTGTACCGTCGTTGTTCCAGATTATCAATTATCGCTAGCGATTGGTAAACGAGGACAAAACGCACGCTTAGCCGCTAAACTTACCGCCCACAAAATCGACATCAAATCTGAATCTGATATGGAAGAGTTTTATGCCAATTATGACGAAGCAGAAGTGGAAGAATTGGAATCAGTGACAACTGAGATTGAAGACCAAGAAGATACAAGCGATGTGGAAGAAACGACAACCGTCGTAACAGATGAAATTCAAGATGTTGCTTCTGAAGAAGAATAAACAATGGGAGGACAGCAAATGAAAAAAAGAAAAGTTCCTTTGCGTAAATCGGTCGTTTCCGGTGAAATGTTCCCAAAAAAAGATTTAATTCGAATCGCTAAGTCTAAAGAAGGCGAAGTTTCACTTGATCCTTCTGGTAAAAAGCCTGGGCGTGGTGCCTATGTTGCGTTAGATCCGGAAGAAGTTGAAACGGCTTGGAAGAAACGCATTTTAGACCGTACTTTAGGTATTGAATTAAGTGATGAATTTTATCAAGAACTACTTGATTATGTGAAACACCAAAAAGCCAGAAAAGAGCTCTTTGGCAATGAATAAGCAGAAGGCCTTGGACATGTTAGGCCTAGCAATGCGTGCAGGCAAACTGATCACAGGAGAAGAATTGACGATCAATGAGATTCGCAAACAAACGGCGAAACTCGTAATTGTTACTTCGGATGCGAGTGGTAATACACAGAAAAAGGTATCAGACAAAAGTAACTACTATCAGACGACATGTATTGTCGAATTTACGCAAGGAGAAATTTTTGATGCGATTGGCAAACCTCGAAAAGTTATCGGGATTTTAGACCAAGGATTCGCCAATAAAATCATGTCGTTAATAACAGGTTAGGAAGGTGATTGCATGGGAAATAAAAGAGTATATGAATTTGCCAAAGAAATGAATCAGTCTAGTAAGGATGTCGTTGAGAAAGCACACGCTTTAGGGATTGATGTGAAAAATCACATGGGTTCATTGTCTGGAGATGATGAGACGAAACTGAAACAAGCATTTTCTAGCAAGCCAAAAACAAATACTCAAGCAAAACCATCAGCTAACCAGCACGAAAAAACAAAATTCCATGGAAAGAGCTCTAAGAACAACCCAAATTTCCAGAATAGAAAAGGAAATAAAGACTTGACACAAAATAATAGACAGAACAACTCAGCGAACGATAATCGTTCAAACCAAGGACAAAATCGTCCAAAACAAGGGAACACAAATAATAGCCAACGTCCAGCGCAAAGCAATAGCAACAATGCGCAACGTCAAAATCAAGGTCAACGCCCAGCGCAAAGCAATAACAACAATGCGCAACGTCCAAACCAAGGTCAACGTCCAGCGCAAAGCAATAACAACAATGCGCAACGTCCAAACCAAGGTCAACGCCCAGCGCAAAGTAGTAACAACAATGCGCAACGTCCAAATCAAGGTCAACGCCCAGCGCAAAGTAGTAACAACAATGCGCAACGTCCAAACCAAGGTCAACGTCCGGCACAAAGTAATAGCAACAATGCACAACGTTCAAATCAAGGCGGGTCAAATCAAACAAGTAATCAAAACCGCAATAAAAATTATGGTAACCAAAATCGTAACAATAGCTTTGGCGGCCAAAATCGCAATAAAAATAAATTCAATAAAAAAGGTAAGAAGGGGAGACAACAGCAAAGCAATAAACCAGCTGTCCCACCACGTAAATTCCGTGAATTACCTGAAGTATTAGAATATACAGAAGGCATGAACGTAGCCGATATTGCTAAGAAGATTCATCGCGAGCCAGCTGAAATCATCAAAAAATTATTCATGATGGGCGTCATGGTCAACCAAAACCAACCATTAGACAAAGATACGATTGAATTATTAGCCACAGATTATGGCATTGAACCACAAGAAAAAGTTCAAATTGATATTGCTGATATCGACCGGTTCTTTGATACGGAAGAAGTCAATGAAGAAAACTTAGTTTCTCGTCCACCAGTTGTTACCATCATGGGTCACGTTGACCATGGGAAAACAACTTTACTAGATACTTTGCGTCATTCACGAGTAACTAGTGGAGAAGCTGGGGGAATTACACAGCATATTGGTGCCTACCAAATCGATATTGCCGGCAAACCAATTACCTTCTTAGATACCCCTGGGCACGCGGCCTTTACAAGCATGCGAGCTCGTGGAGCAAGTATCACTGATATCACAATCTTAGTTGTTGCGGCAGATGATGGCGTGATGCCACAAACGATTGAAGCGATCAATCACGCGAAAGCGGCGAAAGTGCCGATCATCGTAGCTGTGAATAAAATTGATAAACCTGGTGCTAACCCACAACATGTAATGCAAGAATTAAGCGAATATGAATTGATTCCTGAAGCTTGGGGTGGCGATACGATCTTTGTAGAAATCTCTGCGAAGTTCAACCAAAATATCGATGAACTATTAGAAATGATTCTTTTAGTCGCCGAAGTAGAAGACTTGAAAGCTGATCCAACACAACATGGTATCGGAACAGTCATCGAAGCCCGTTTAGACAAAGGAAAAGGTCCAGTTGCAACTTTATTAGTTCAACAAGGAACGATGCATGTCGGGGATCCAATCGTAGTCGGAAATACTTTCGGACGGGTCCGGGTTATGACCAATGATATCGGTCGCCGTGAAAAAACAGCTGGTCCTGCTACACCAGTAGAAATCACTGGATTGAACGATGTACCGCAAGCCGGGGATCGCTTTGCAACCTTTGATGATGAAAAAACAGCTCGTGCAGCTGGTGAAGAGCGCGCAAAACGGGCAGTGCTTGAACACCGTAATGCTAACGCTCGGGTAACATTGGATAACTTGTTCGAATCTCTTAAAGAGGGCGAACTAAAAGAAGTAAATGTAATCATCAAGGCGGACGTACAAGGTTCTGCCGAAGCCTTAGCAGCGTCATTAAATAAAATTGATGTAGAAGGCGTTCGCGTGAAGATCGTCCATTCAGCTGTAGGTGCTATCAACGAAAGCGATGTGACCTTAGCAGCAGCAAGTAATGCGATCATTATTGGATTTAACGTTCGTCCAACTCCGCAAGCCAAACAACAAGCAACAGCTGAGAAAGTAGATATCCGTCTCCACCGGATTATCTATAAAGCCATCGAAGAAATTGAAACAGCGATGAAAGGTATGCTTGATCCTGAATATGAAGAAAAAATCACTGGTCAAATGAGTGTTCGTGAAACGTATAAAGTTTCTAAGGTAGGAACAATCGCCGGCTGTTACGTGAACGAAGGTTCGATTCAACGGGATAGTGGCGTCCGGATTATCCGTGACGGAATCGTTATCTATGAAGGCAAACTTGCCAGCTTGAAACGTTTCAAAGATGATGTCAAAGAAGTTAAGATGGGCTTTGAATGTGGAGCAATGATCGAAAACTTTAATGATATCAAGGTTGATGATGTAATCGAAGGATTCGTTATGGAAGAAATCAAACCAAAATAAAAGCCAACTTCACTTCCGTTATGCGGGAGTGAAGAGTTTTTGGCTATTTAATTAGTTGTATAAAAGGAGGCAGTTGCTATGCCAAATTATCGCGATCGTCGTCTTGCGCAAGAAGTTTTAAAAGAGGTCAATGATATTTTACGGAAAAAGGTTCGCGATCCGCGGGTCCAAGAAGTAAATATCACCGATGTCCATGTTACTGGCGATTTGCAGCAAGCTACGATTTATTATAGTTTATTGTCTGAGAAAGCTTCAGACAAAGAAAAGGCGCAAGCTGGCTTGAATAAAGCGACAGGCTTAATTCGACGTGAACTAGGTCAAGCTTTATCAATCTATAAAACGCCAGAATTATTTTTTGAATTAGATGAATCCGTTGAATACGGTTCTAAGATTGATCAAATGATTCGTGATTTAAACAAAGAATAAATAGGTGAGTTATCAGGTCTGGGACAAGTAAATGTTCCAGACCTTTATTTGTGAGCTATTAATGTAGTTTTACTTTGGTGAAAGGTAAGGACACAAGAAAATTTCTGGGCTTATCAATCACCATAATGGGGATGAGAAATAAAATGCTAAGATTTACCCCTAAATCAGCTTTTGGCAGTGGTAAGTCGATTGCTTTTTTAGTCGAATCCTGTTACAGTGGATGCAGTTTGTATGTAATCCTTTTGCTGGATATTTTCAAGGAGGCAAAGTCTGAAATGACGACAGAATTTGAAGAACGGATGAAGGCGCTCCACAAAGAATTTGATAATTTGAGTCCGGAAGAACGCAAAGCCGTTAAGCAAAAAATAAAAAAAATCAATCTCTTAACATCGCGTAAATTAGAACGCATGAAACATGATTTGCTGCGAATGGAAACAAAACGTGCGCAGTTGTCATTAGATGGTCAGTCAAAAGAATTATCTGACTTAGAAGATCGGATCATTAGTAAGAAGAGAGAATTTTTAAAATTATTATGTAAAGCAAAAGAGAATTGTTCTAAGAGGTGATTGAATGGGCTTAGTTGAGATCATTATCATTTTGGCCATTGCTATTACCTTATCCAATGTTTTAGCAAAAGTTTTTCCATCTTTTCCCATTTTTATGATCCAAATCATCATTGGGATTATTTTAGGATTTACTGAAGTCGGTACGTCGATACGTTTTGAGCCGGAAGTTTTTTTAGTTATGATCATCGCGCCGTTACTGTTTCGTGAAGGCGAGACAGCTGATATCCCTTCGATTTTGAAACATTTCAGCTTGATTCTATTGCTGGCTTTTGGCGGGGTTATCTTTACGTTGTTTGGCTTAGGTTTAGTACTCCACAGTATTTTACCGGTGATTCCCCTTGCCGCATGTTTGGCATTTGGTGCTTCGTTAGGGCCGACCGATGCGGTGGCAGTTAGCTCACTGGCGAAACGCTTAAATATTCCAGAATCAGTGATGCACGTCTTAGAAGGTGAAGGTCTGATTAATGATGCCACGGGTGTCACCGCCTTTCAGTTTGCGGTGGCAGCTTTATTGACCGGACAGTTTTCGGTAGCCGATGCCTCGCTTTCCCTATTAGAATCTAGTATTGTCGGTGTGTTAGTCGGCTTAGGTGTTATTTGGATTAAAAACGAAGTCATAAAAATTATTGAACGTATTTCCGCGCAAGATGTTTCGGCCTATTTATTGATTGAGTTGATTCTGCCTTTTACGGCGTATTTTATTGCGGAATTGTTTCATGCTTCAGGAATTATCGCTGCGGTGGTCACTGGGGTTTTACAAGCCACAGGGTTTCGCCGTGTGACCTTATTTGAGGCACAATTATCAAGTGTAACCGAAAGTACTTGGAAAACAATCAGTTTTATGTTAAATGCCTTAGTGTTTATTTTCTTAGGGATTGAATTGTCGCAAGTCTTTTCTCCGGTTTGGAATAGTCGAACCTATTCTAATCTGCACTTGTTAGGGATCGTTCTATTATTGACCGCCTTGCTATTTGCCTTGCGCTTTTTGTTTGTTAGCGGCTATTATATTGTGACGCAAGGCTGGAAAAAAAGTCATGCACAATTAAGGGATCGCCTGCTGTTGACTTTCGGTGGGGTCAAAGGAACCGTCAGTATTGCGACAATTTTTATTTTACCAACAACAATTAATGGACTGGAATTTCCTGAACGTTCATTATTACTGTTTATCACCGCTTGTGTCACCTTTTTGACGTTGATTATCGGGATGATTCTTTTACCAGTGTTGGCTGAGGGCGAGGTTGTTCCACCGACCGATCCGAAGTTAATGCAAATCTTCCAAGAAGTAATCAGCGAGCTCTATGAAGATTTAGAGAACAAACAGCTCAGTGAAAAAGAACGCTTTGCACTACTGGCAGTGATTGCAAATTATCAAAGTCGGATCCAAACAATCTTCAACAATTCAATGCCAGAAAGCGCGCAACAAGAATTCCAAGAAATCCAAGCATTGATCATTTCTGTTGAACGAGATGGATTAGATGAAAGCTTTAGAAGACATCAGATCGATGCCGGGGCTTATCGTCTGTATTCACGCTTCATTTCGAATGTATCAGAATCAGTAACCAAGCAGGTGCTGTCATTGCTTAGTTTTTGGCTGATTTTTGTTCGCCGAATTATTCGGGTCATTCTGCATCCGAAGATGTTTTGGCAACGTCGCCAGAAGCGCAAGGAAACGGTAGATAATGAAGATATTTCTTCTCTTAGAAAAATCTTTGTCCGTAATAGTGAAGCCATCCTAGATAGTTTAGAAAACTTGCGGGATGTTTACGATGAAGAATTGATTGATTTTTTTGTTGATGAACGGAAAAATTTAATGAATCAAGTCAGTGGTCATGGCTTGTTTGGCACGTATTTGATTCAGCAAGATCCGCAATATGCCAAAGAGTTGATTCGCGGCTTCTATTTAGAAAGAAAGACGATCGATGAATATGAGGTGAAGGGTGATATCTCGAACTTTGCGGCGAACAATTATCGCCATCAAGTCAATCAGCTAGAGTCTTATGCAATGCGGCCATCGACGGAGCCTAGTATTACTTTCGCACTGAATCGTCAGCGAAAAAAGAAAAAGCAGCAAAAAAAATAAGCTTGAAAAGAGACTGTCAAAAGGCTAGTCTCTTTTTTGTGTCGATGATGATCTAGCACTGATTGACGGATCATAAATCATTGATTGAAGTAAAAGCTGTCTTGCCAATTCCTAGAGCAGCTATGCTATAATGGGAACGTTGATTATAAAAAGAAATGAGGAAACAGCGATGGACGGTATTTTACCGTTATGGAAAGAGCGCGGTATGACGAGTCATGACTGTGTCTTTAAACTAAGAAAAATATTACAGACTAAGAAAGTTGGTCATGGTGGAACCTTAGATCCCGATGTCGATGGTGTACTACCAATCTGTATTGGTAAAGGAACCAAAGTGATTGAATATTTACAAGATAGCGGAAAAATTTACGAAGGTGAGATTACGCTAGGATTTTCCACCACCACGGAAGATCGTAGCGGTGAAGTTGTCGCAGAAAAAGCGGTGGAAAAGCCTTTGACCGATACTGAAATTGATCAAATGATGGCAAGTTTTGTCGGGAAAATCACTCAAGTCTCACCAATGTATTCTGCGGTTAAAGTAAATGGCAAGCGCTTATACGAATATGCGCGAGCAGGCAAAACGGTTGAACGCCCCAAGCGTGAAGCAATCATCGAAAGCTTCCAGCGAACAACGACTCCAGTTTATGATGAAATTCAAAAAACTCAGAGTTGGCGCTTTCAAGTGACTTGTGGGAAAGGAACTTACGTCCGAACATTAGCAGTAGATCTAGGGGCTAAGCTGGGTTATCCTGCGCATATGTCAGATTTGACACGGTTGGCTAGTGGGGGTTTTTCAGTTGGACAAGCTGTAACCTTAGCACAAGTTAGTGAATTGATGGAAGAAAAACAAATCGATCAAGTCTTGCAGCCGATCGAAGCAGCAATGAAGGAATTTCCTCGAATTGATTTAACCGATGCCGTTTGGCAAAAGGTAAAAAATGGTCAAGTCTTACCGCTGAGTACCTTTGGCTTAAAAGAAGCCCCAGAAAAGTTGATCGCTTTTTTCTATCAAAATCAATTAGTTAGTCTTTACGGGCTACATCCAGATAAAGCCGGTTTTTTGAAGCCTAGTAAAGTCATTCGAAATGAGGTATAACAGATGGAGATTATCAAATTACGTCATCCTTATCAGCCAGCTGAAATTCCCACCGATGATGTTGTATTAGTGTTAGGCTTTTTTGACGGTGTTCATCGGGGACATCAAGAAGTGATTAACACCGGGAAAAAAATCGCGCAAGAAAAACATTTGAAGTTGGCAGTAATGACTTTTAATCAGCACCCTGCAGTGGTTTTTCAGCAAATTCAAAGCAAACCGATCCAATATCTTTCTACATTGAAACAAAAGGAAGAACGGATGAAAAAATTAGGGGTAGATCTATTATATGAAGTCGCGTTTACGTCGTCTTTTGCGTCTTTAGCACCACAGGCTTTTGTAGACCAATATATTGTTGGCCTGCATGCAAAAGTCGCCGTTTCAGGCTTTGATTACAATTTTGGCAAAGATCAAACAGCAGATGCAGCACATTTACCGGAGTATGCGCAAGAGCGCTTTGAGGTCGTGATGGTAGCTAAAAAAACCGAAGAACATGAGGATGAAAAAATCAGTTCTTCTCGGATTAGACGGTTATTATCAGAAGGTCGTTTGGAAGAAGCCAATCATCTATTAGGTTATATTTATGAAACCAGTGGCACTGTGATTCATGGCGAGGCTCGTGGTAGATTGTTAGGCTATCCGACCGCTAATATCCAAGTACCTGAGGATATGAAATTACCTAAAGAAGGTGTGTATGTAAATCAGATCAAAGTTGGAGATCGCTGGTATCCAGCGATGGGATCGATTGGACATAATGACACTTTCGGGACGAATCGGATGTTAACAGTAGAAATTAATATTTTAGATTTCAACCAAGAGATTTATGGTGAAAAAGTAAAGGTCCGCTGGTATCATATGCTACGGGGGCAAGTCGCTTTTGAATCAGCGGAAGACTTGATTAAACAGCTTAAATTAGATGAACAAGCTACGCGAGATTACTTTGATCGGCTATAAGACATTCAGTGATGAATGTCTTTTTTTGATGATGCATAATTTAAGGAAGTAGGGTTAGTAAACTTTGCTATTATAAAATCAGAAGGAGGCGTTTTTTATGAAACCAAGTTGGTGCATTCGGCCTTATAAAGCAGCCGACAGTGTTGCCTTATTTGTAATGATGGAAAAAGAAGCCGATTGGGATGACTATTGCTTGGGGGATGGGAGAGAAAAATATCAGTTGGCGTTACAAACTTCTCTAACTTACGTGCTTTTGGAGAATGACACTCTTTGTGGCTATATCCGTTGTCGTGAAGATGCTGGCTTTGGAATCTATGTTTATGATCTATTAGTCGATATCAATAGTCGTGGGAAGAACTATGGACGTTATCTGATGGAGCGAGTCAGTGCTGATTTTCCTGAACAAACGATCTACATATTAAGCGATGTAGATCCTTACTATGAAAAACAGGAGTATCAAAAAGAGGGATCAGTTTTTAGCATGCGTGCGCAGTAAATTTCGATGAGAAAAAAAGGCTGCAGAACTTTTTAACGTTCTGCAGCCTTTTTAGGTTGATTATTTTTTTCTTCCGACCCTTCTTTTTGCAGCACATAGCCCCAAAAAATTCCTGTTAACTGAGTAATCAGAAAAAGGGCGACTAAGGGAATCGCAGTTGTAAATGGGGATGAGGAATGGTATAGGCTGATTAAAGGGTTTTTAAAAATAATGAGTGAACAGCTTAAAATAATATTAATAAAATTACCTAATATTAGCAAAGTCAGTTGTTGGGTCACTTTAGCGTAAAAACCAATTGCGACCGTAAATACCAAAAATAGAAAGATTCCTGTAAGCGAATCAAAAAGATAATCGATTGCTAGTGTTAGGTGGACGTAAGGAATCAAATAGAAAATAAAAGGAATTAACTTGCCTTTTTTCTTAGTCATCATAGAAGACCTCCTGTAAAATGCTTCTATAGTTATTTTATGTTTAATAAATCGTCAATACAATGGAAAACGGAAAATAGAAAAGCATAATTAGGGTTATTTTATGCTGCTATCAACAAACCGTTATTTATTTAGAGTCAAATTATTTCCTGATTGAAACTTTTTCGAAAAAAGAGGGGCAGTTAAAAACTTAGTAAACTAAAAAAAAGTGTGATAACGATTAAATCAGTTGTAGAACCAATACTGGATTGAGTTAAATAGGGATTCCTCACGGAGAATTTTTTCTTTACTATCTGATGAATTGTGATAATATGATTAAAAATGGAGGGGTTATATGAATAAATTACAAGATCGCTTTAACAAAAATGTCTATGAAATCGCCGTCTCATTGATTCGTCAATTTGATGAAAAAGTCTCTGGTATTCCTAATATGTTGAAATTAACATTAGGTGAACCAGATTTTAATACCCCTGAGCATGTCAAAGAAGCCGGGAAGCAAGCGATTAGGGATAATTTTAGCCACTATACAGGTATGGCCGGCCTGCTTGATGTACGTGAAGCAGCCAGTCGTTTTTTATCTGAAAAATATACGGTCAATTATCAGCCGACCACTGAAGTTTTGGTGACTGTCGGAGCAACAGAAGCACTATCGGCTAGTTTATTAGCCATTTTAGAAGAGGGCGATAAAGTATTACTGCCGGCACCGACTTATCCAGGTTATGAGCCGTTAATCTTATTAGCAGGAGCCGAACCGGTATATATTGATACACGAGCAACCGGCTTTGTTTTGACACCGGAGCAGATTGATCAAGCGATGGCTGAGCATGGGGAAAAAGTCAAAGCAATCATCATTACATCACCATCAAATCCTACGGGGGTTGCTTACAATGAGAAAGAGGTAGCAGATTTAAGTGAGACCTTGAAAAAATATCCAATTTTTGTGCTCAGTGATGAAATTTATAGTGAATTAAATTATGAAACAAAGCACGTTTCTTTCGGAAAATACTTACGAGAACAGACGATTGTGATTAACGGTCTGTCAAAATCACATGCAATGACCGGTTGGCGGATTGGCTTTATTTTTGCACCAGCTGAATTGGTGGAGCAAATCATCAAAGTCCATCAATATTTGGTGACCGCCGCATCGACGATTTCGCAAAAGGCTGCTGTTCGAGCATTAGTACAGGGAATTTCAGATGCAGAAGTGATGCGGGAAGAATATCGAGAACGTCGTGACTTTGTCTACCAAGCGATGACAGACTTAGGCTTTGAAGTCGCACGACCTTCAGGGGCATTTTATATCTTTGCTAAGATTCCAGATAATCAGGAGCAAGATTCAATGGCCTTTTGTATTGACTTAGCTGAGAAAAATCAGTTAGCCTTGATTCCGGGGATTGCTTTTGGACCAGAAGGGGAAGGCTATGTTCGAATCAGCTATGCTGCTTCAATGGAAAATCTGGTGGAAGCGATGAAACGCTTAACCGACTATCTAGGAAAATAATAAAAA
>NZ_BCQF01000004.1 GCF_001544295.1 Enterococcus pseudoavium NBRC 100491 | reverse complement strand
ATTTGTTAATGCTACTGTCTGGGGCTTGATGTTGGTAGAAAGCTCTGTTTTAGCCAACGAAAAAGTAATTAACAATAGCCAAAATGAGATATCCTAACGTAATCAGACCACAAACAACTAAGTGCAATCGTTTGTTCATCAGGGCAACGGCAATGAATTCTCTTAAAAAAGCATTGGGTAAATAATAACGTGCTGTCTTTGAGCCAATCCCATCGATTTTTAGGCCAACTTCATCTGCGTACATCCCCGCCCTGAAGATATGGTAATTATTGGAAGTAAAGATTGCCTGATAACCAGCAGGTTTTTCCCGTTCCATAATTTCTTTACTAAACTGCATGTTCTCAAGCGTGTTAGTAGACTGAGCCTCCAGCAGAATATCCTCCGCTGGGATGCCTTGCTCTAAGGCATATTCCCGCATCGCTTGTGCTTCAGGAACCTTTTCATCAGGCCCTTGACCGCCAGACATTAATAATTGCGGTGGAGCTGAGGTTTCGGCGCTTTGTTTGCGATAAAATTGAATGGCGCGATCAATTCGTTTGGCTAATAAAGGAGTGACTTTTTCACCATTAATCAAGCCGGCACCTAAGACGATCACATAATCTTGATTGTATTTGGGATGATTGAATTGGTAGAGTAAGGAAATCGATAAAAAATTCCAAAAGACTACAAAAAAATAGACAGCAATCGTAGTGGGAATCGCTAGTAAAATGACTGACCAGCTAGGTAAAAGTTTTGGTCCAAAAGTCTGCAAAACAATCAGCGCGATAATAGCTAGTCCCAGAATTAAAGTCAGTAGATTAGGCAGTCTGCGTGATTCATGGCGTAGTACGATAAAGCTATTACCGATTAAGAAAATGATAGCGGCGTAGATTCCAAATAAGATTGCGAAGATAAATAGAATTCCTAAGATTCCAAGAATGCCTGCACCGATCAAAGAGCCGGCGACAAAAGTGACCAAGGTCACGTAGCCCATGAAGCTGATTAAGAACAGATTTAATAACCAGCCATTTCGCAAGCGACATTTTTCTTTGAAATAAAAATGCCAGAATAATAAAAAGAAGAAGAGCGGAATTAAAATGAAGAAGGTCTTATTTTGGATCTCAATGCCACAAAAATATAAAATAAAAAAAAGACCTGTCCACAAGAGAAGAGTTTTCGCTTTGCTCGATTTAAAACGAATCATCAAACCAATTAGAACAATAAAGTAAAAACCTAGGGCTAGTAAATCACGTTGTATATCCATTTCATCACATCTTTCCTAATTTAGAAGTAAAAAATATTCCTATTCGCTAATTCATCTGTATTTGTTGTTGAATCTATTTTAGACTATTCTTTGCCAGTATATCAAAGAAAAAGCTAAAGATACATGAAAGGACGATTAGTTGGTTTTCCAGCAGAAGATTAGTAAACTTAAGGAAAGGAGGGAATTGTATGGAGATTCAAGGTGTCAATCGTGTCGATTTACCGCGTCTGTTTGTGATTGGAAAAGAAGGCAGCGGGTTAGCAGAAGATGGTCCGTCATGGGTTCCTTTATTATGGGATCAGTTAAATGAGCATTTTGGGGAGCTAGTGAACCTTTTGGCAGGGCAAGAGATGAAAGATTTGCAGCTCTGGGGTTTAATGAGTGACAAAGAACAGTGGTTGGAGCCCTGGCAAAAAGAAGGACGCTATTTAGCCGGTGTTCAAGCACCGGCAGAAGCTAAAGTCCCTGAGGGCTGGACTCGTTGGGAAGTGCCACCAATGAGTTACTTAACGGTTATGGCAAGTGCTGAAAAAATCGAAGAAGCAACGAATTTGATGTTAGGCGAAATTTTTCCGCTAGAGAAATTCAAGCTTGCTGGCGCGATCCATGAGCATTACTTGCCCCATTTTGCAGAAGGTGAAGTTGAATTGTACTTTCCGTTTGAAGCCGAATAAAGCTAGGGAGAAAAAAAAGGTTTGAAGCCAACGTTAGCGCTTCAAACCTCTTTTTAACTTATGCGAATAAATTGGTAATTTTTTGCCAGATGATTTCAAAGGCATTGGCTTTTTCCACGGCGTTTTTGGTTACTAGATCGGTGGTGGCACCTTCATCTGATTGAAGGTAACCTAAGGTATCTTGCGGTAAAGCAACACTGACCGTTCCGATTTTTTCCCCTTTATGAACAGGCGCAATGATCGCATTGTTATCCAATAAAGATTGATCTAAAGTCGATTTGATCGTTAAATTATTGGTATCCATATCATTTCGGACCCATAGTTTAACCGGTTTTTCCATCGCTAAAGCGACGGTTTCTGTTTTGCCGTCTTTGACTTTTAGAGTCTTTTTATCTGTCGGCGTTTGACCGGCAGTCGTCACTTCTTGTTGACTCCAATTGTTTAAACAATAGTCCATCAAACTAGCAGTTTCAACAAAACGAGCATTTTCATCATTGGGTTGATTCAAGGCATTTAAAATGACCGTAATTACGCGGCGGCCATCTTTTTGGATGGTCCCGACAAAGCAAGCGCCAGCCAAGTCTGTGGTTCCGGTTTTCAGCCCATCGACGCCTTCTTTGTAATTCGGACCATCAAATAGCATGACGTTCCAATTTTTCATCTCGTCCGGCTGAGAACTGTTTGGAGCGAAGGTTTTTTCTTTGATTTTAGAAGTTTCTAAAACTTCCGGAAAATCTTTGATTAAATGCTGAGCCACGATGGCTACATCACGAGCAGACATCATGTTTTCATCATTTTCTTGCGTATCGGGGTAGACATGTTCGCCTAGATAAACATTACTAAGTCCAGAGGCGTTGATGATAGTCGCATCTTTGATTCCCCATTTTGTTAGTTGTTCGCGCATTTGATTGACGAAAGCCGGTTCGTCTCCAGCGATTAATTCGGCTAAAGCAACGGCGCTAGCGTTAGCAGATTGAACAATCATGGACTCAAAAAGATCTTTGACGGTGTATTTTTGGTCACGCACGAGAGTCACATTAGATAAATCAGGGACATTACTCAATTCTTCAGCATATTCTGAAATCGGGACTTCTTGATCCCAAGAAATTTTTTGCTGCTTAATCGCATCTAAAACAAGATAAGACGTAAGGGTCTTCGTGATCGATGCAATTCCTTTCGGGGTGTCGCCTTCTTGGTTGAAAAAAACTTTTCCAGAATCAGCATCGATGGCATAGCCAGCACTAGCATTGACGGAAAAATCATCGGCTGCTTGGGCGGTAATGCCAATGAGGCTCTGGCAAAAAAGTAACAAGGCAACCAAAACGAGTGAAAATCTTTTCTTTTTATTCATTAAAGAGCTCCTTTATTTCTATTAACCTAAAAAGTTTAGCAAAATAACAGGGTAAATTCAATCAAATACGGGAAAACACCAGAGTTTTTCGTAAGTTTTCCAGAACTCTGGTGTAAGGTACTTATTTTTAATTAAAAACTACGTCCACCACCGCCGAAAGTTCCGCCGCCGCTGGAATTGGTGGTACTTCCGCCATCGCCGCCGCGATTATTATTGGAGGCTTTTGGGGTACGGCGAGTAGTGACGAAGGAATTGACCAACTGATCTTGGCGTTCGGTTACGTTTAGTTGAGCATTTTGGCGATAGGGGTAACGATAAGTCCCCGCTTTTAATTGATAACGCAGTCTTACCGAAACAAAGAATCCAATCGCGGCAATCGCTGCGATAATCAACCCAATTGTAAATTCAAGCGGGGTGATGGATTTGTAGTAAGTGATTTTACCGGTTGTTTCATCAATCCGATACGAGCCACTGGGGACTCCGTCGTCCACGAAGTCTTTCATGTTTGATAAATAGACTTGGCTAGCTTGGTAATAATCCCCGTTTTTCATGGCTTCCGCCACATCATCTAACAGCTGATCGCGCCGTTTGTCTGTGATGTAATCGATCATATTACCGGAAGTTGATAAGTAGATTTCTCTTTGATTCATGTCTAATAATAAGAGCGCACCGTTATTGTCTTTGCCCACCCGATCTTTGAGCTGGAGGTTGGCAAATTCGCGCGGTTCTTCATTATTTGTATTGGTAGTTAAAACAAAGACTTCGCCTTTAATCTTTTGATTGATGGCATCGGCTTGTTGGGAAAGCTCAGTCTGCTCTTCCGGTGTTAGTAAATTGGCTTGATCATCCACGGTGTTACTTGCGGCTAACACATTTAAGGGGCTGAACAACACGAGAAAAGCTAAAAGCCATAGGATTTTTTTCATAGAAAATACCCCACAATCATGGCAATTGCTAGAATAGCCGCGAAAATCCCGCCAGAGAACAACCCTAAACGTTTAGTACTGATCGGTAGGACACCGCTGACTTTGCCAGTTTGTCCGTTCATCGCATAGTAATACGTTTTGTTTGCCGTATCTTGATAGGTCACCAGCCAGACGGGCAGCAACATGTAATGATTGTCCTGCTTTTCAATTGCGACTGATTGATTGCTAGGAGTGAAAGTCGTGTAACCAGAAATGGTATCTCGCAAAAGGTCTTCCGTGTATTCGGTTAGTTCATGACCGATTTGTTCAGCTAACTCTTTAATCTCGATATCGCGTTTTTCTGCTTGAAAGCCCGCTAAATATTCGGTATGAAAATCGACCGCTTGATCAATTGGAAAAGGCTGAACACCTTCTACCATTTTTTGCTGCAAGTTTTTCTTTAAAGCATTTTTGGTTAGGTGATTGATCGTTGCTTTGCCTTTACGGAAAATTTGATAAATTTTGGTTTCGGTATATTCAAGGTCACCGACGATCCAAACCCGCAGCGAAGTACCTTTACCGGTTAGATTGCCGTCGGTTTCTGCATCAATCACCCAGTAAGGGAAATAGACGCCCGTCAGCTTTTCAATCTGCTGTTCATTGAAAAAATCTTTTGGCACGAAACGTTTTTTCTTGGTCCAGGCCAAAAAGTCAGCGACCGCTTTTTGACGATCAATTTTAAAGGGCAATACTTTATTTGGTAAGAATTCCCCGCTCAAACGTCCCGATAAGACGACGGGATTATGACAAAAGTAGCAGTAAGTTGCAGCGGTAGTGTGATCGGTGACAATCTGAGCGCCACAGCTGGGACAGAGAAATAGATCAACCTCACTGCCGGGAGATTCCGCAGTCTCAGCAGTTTCGGTGGCTGCGGAATCTGCTGACTTCGCCTCAAATTTTTCGATATCTTCCACTGTGAAAATACTTAAACAATAGTCACAGTGGAATTTTTGATCACTGGGATTAAACGTTAAAGGACCGCCGCAGTTTGGACAATGATGCGTCAATACATCAGCCATTTGCAGATCCTCCTAATTCATAATAATAGCTTCATTTTGCGCAAAACGAATTTGCTCTTCAACGTAAACAACTTAGTTAAACGGCAAAGTCGTTGCGCTTTTGAATAAGGGCCAACTCGTGTTCGGTTAAAATCAGTCCAATGGAAGACCTTTGAAGGGTTTGCCACAGTGAGGACAGAATTTTGGTACACCATTGCTTAAATCAACAACTTCGCCACAGTCACTACACTTCATTTGGATTTTAGCTGCCGTCGCTGGCGCGGGTTTTGGCTCGCCACAATTACTACAGAATTTACCAGAATTTTCAGTTCCGCATTTAGGACAGGTCCATTGATCTTCCGTTGCTTTTTGCTGTGCTTGCTGGTTTTGCTGAATTTGTTGATTGTTGCTTTGCGAGGCTTGATTAAGAAAATCTCCGCCGGCATTCATGCCCATGCCCATCCCGAAGAAACCAGTGGTGGCACCGGCATCATTTTTACCGGCAGCTTCCATGCCGCGAGCAACAGAGCCTTGAACATAACCCTCACGAACGCTCGGGTCGCCTAACATCGCACCTTCATTCCGCATATTGATCAATTTAGTCGAATCATCGGTGTAAGAAATGCTGGCAACTGCGACAGAGACGATCTCCATGCCACGCAGATCTCGCCAACTGTCATCTAACGCATCCGCTAAGTATTTGCTTAGTTCTAAACTCTTTGAAGGAACATAAGAAATCCGTTGACCATCGGCAGACATTTGATTGATGGCCGCTTGTAAACCAGTCAAAAATTCTTGTAAGTATTGCTCGTTGATATCGCTGATATCGACTTGATCCATATTTCTTGGAATCGCGTTGGCAAAGAATAAGATTGGATCAGTTATTTTAATAGAATACGTTCCATGGGCCCGTAAGAATAATTCAGCGTTGTAAAAATTATCAAAATAATTCAATGGTGTGCTGGTCCCAAATTTGATGCCTTTAATTTCTTGCAGATTGATATAAAAAACTTGCTGTTTCTGTGGGGTGACGCCGCCGAATTTGAAGCGACTGAAAGTTTCAGCAACAGCGTCTTTTAACGAACCGTTGAACATTGAAGGTGCAGAATTATTTTCCACCGTGTAATAGCCTTCTTCGGCGGTGTAGTCAATGATTTTGCCACCGTCAACTAAGAG
This sequence comes from Enterococcus pseudoavium NBRC 100491, assembly GCF_001544295.1. GTDB lineage: Bacteria > Bacillota > Bacilli > Lactobacillales > Enterococcaceae > Enterococcus_A > Enterococcus_A pseudoavium. The sequence goes on along the minus strand of NZ_BCQF01000004.1, from coordinate 139,027 downwards.
CATCATCATATTTGGGTAAACGTGGATCACTGAGCCGTCAGTAATCACATCACTAGTGCCTTTTTTGTTGCTGCCGCGCTTATCATCTTTCCGGACAGCGATGCCCTTTGACATGACCGTTGTCTGTCCCATGTCAGCCGGTTCAATAATTTCTAGCCACTGATCAGCTAGCCCGCCACCGATACTACTGGTTGCTGCTTTAAATAATCCCATAAATATCCCTCCATAAAAACGTTTTTTCCATTATACCATAGGGCTTTTTTTTAAGAGAAAGGAAGCGACCAAACAAATTAAGAGACACTAAACAATTGATGTAGGTCGTTGGTTTTTATAGTTTTTTTGGTAAAAATCACGTATAATAAAAAGCAGTGATTTTAAAGGAAAAGAGGAGAATTATGGCGTATCAAGCACTTTACCGCGTTTGGCGTTCGCAACGGTTTGATGATTTAGTCGGACAAGAAGCAATCACAAAAACGTTGAAAAATGCGATCCAACAACAGAAAACTTCCCATGCCTATTTATTCACGGGTCCTCGTGGAACAGGGAAGACTAGTGCGGCAAAGATTTTTGCCAAAGCCATCAATTGTCCCAATAGCGTTGATGGGGAGCCTTGTAATGAGTGCGAGATGTGTCGTTCCATCACTGAGGGCCGCCAAGAAGACGTGATCGAGATTGATGCTGCTAGCAACAATGGGGTAGAAGAGATCCGCTTTATTCGTGATCGTGCCAATTACGCACCTACTGCCGCAAAATATAAAGTCTATATCATCGATGAAGTTCATATGCTTTCTACTGGTGCTTTTAATGCGTTACTTAAAACGTTAGAAGAGCCAAAAGAACATGTGATTTTCGTTTTAGCCACTACTGAACCACATAAGATACCGGCAACGATCATTTCTCGGACACAACGGTTTGATTTTAAACGGATCGATGTCCAAGCAATCATTGGTCGAATGAAGTATATTTTAGAAGAAAGTAATCAACCCTACGAAGAACAAGCTTTAGCGGTGATTGCTCGAGCTGCAGAAGGTGGGATGCGGGATGCCTTGAGCATTCTGGATCAAGCGATTTCTTTTAGCAACGAGACAATCACTTTGGCGGATGCTTTAGCAGTGACGGGCAGTTTGACGACAGAAATGATGGATAGTTTCATTGGCGCCTGTCTGCAGCAAGATGTCAGTGGTGCTTTGGAAGTGTTGGAAAATATTTTGGCTGAAGGCAAAGAAGCGCGGCGGTTGACAGAAGATCTATTATTATATTGCCGAGATTTGTTGATGTATCAGCAAGCCCCGAAACTTTTAGCCAATCGAGCGGCCTATTTAACGGAACCATTTAAGCAATTAGCCGATACAACGGCATCAGAGCACTTATATGGAATGATCAAAATTTTAAGTGAGACACAAAATGAGATTCGTTTTACCAATCACGCCAATGTTTACTTGGAAGTGGCTACCGTTAAATTAGCAACAGCGCAAGCGCAGGACGTAAGAACAGCCGCCAATCAGTCGGCTAGTTCCTCCCTTACTGAGGTCAATCAATCAGCCGATCAGACAGAACTGACTGCTTTGAAAAAACAAGTTCAGCAGCTACAAACGGAAGTCCAACAATTAAAAAATAATCCGACTGTGGAAAAAGAAGAGCGGAAAGTGGCACCGAAAAAGCCGGCTAGTAGCTATCGTGTTCCAACGGAACGAGTTTATCAAGTTTTGAGTGAAGCGACAAAAGATTATTTGAGCAAGGTGAAAAATGTTTGGGAAGATTTATTGATGGCCTTGCCAGTCACTCAGCGAGCGATGCTAAAAGCCAGTGAACCGGTGGCCGCTGGACCAGACTTACTATTGATTATTTTTGATTACGAAATTGTTTGTCAACGAGCAGACAGCAACGATGAGCTACGCTTGAATATGCAGAATAGTTTAAGTATGATGATCAGGGATTACACCCCGGGTTTCGTTTTCATTACGCGGGAAAGTTGGCCGCGTCTTCGTCAGTCCTACCTTAGCCAACACCATGATCGTCCAGCGGTGACTGAAGAGCATGAAACAGAAGCTGAGATTAGCTTATTACCGCCAGAAGAAACCAATGAAGTTGTTGAACAGGCGAAAAGTATGTTTGGCGATCTTGTTACGATAAAAGATGATTAAAAAAGATCGATTATTTCGTTAGTCTTCGAATTAACTAAAAGACCAAAATAAAATCATAAAGAAAAAGGAGCGACTAATTAAAATGATGCGCGGAATGGGAAACATGCAAGGCATGATGAAACAAATGCAAAAAATGCAAAAAGAAATGGTGAAGGCTCAAGATGAATTGAATGCCACAGAATTTACTGGCAGTTCCACCAACGATTTAGTTACAGTAACGTTTACTGGCGACAAACAAATGAAGTCAATGGCGATTAATCTCGAATTGATTGATCCCGAAGATCCAGAAATGCTGCAAGATATGATCGTTTTAGCAGTCAATGATGCAATTGCAAAAATTACCAAAGAGACCGATCAAACGATGGGTAAGTATACAAAAGGACTTCCAGGAATGTAAGTAATTTTGTTGTAAAAAGAGATACTAAGTAAGACGATTTATCTAAGGCGAACGAGGTCGAGCTTTATGAATTCGCTCGGTCACCAAGCTATGGTCAAAGGAACTTGGTGACACGCGATCGATATAGTCAAGGGCTAGGCAAGTTTGTTCGGCCTTTCCTACTAGAAAGGAAGAACATCATGCAATATCCAGAACCAATTGCAAAACTAATTGAAAGCTATATGAAATTACCGGGAATTGGACAAAAGACTGCGACTCGTTTAGCTTTTTTCACAATTGATATGAAAGATGAGTCGGTGAATGAATTTGCGCGCTCATTAATCAGTGTCAAACGAGATTTGCGCTTTTGTAGTATTTGCGGCAATATCACTGAAGAGGATCCTTGTGAAATCTGCTCGGATCCAACCCGTGATCGCAGTACGATCTTAGTTGTTGAAGAGCCTAAAGACGTGATGTCGCTAGAAAAGGTTCGCGAATATCATGGACTGTACCATGTGTTACATGGAGTATTGTCACCAATGGAAGGAACTGGACCGGAGGATATTAATATCGCACCTTTGCTCAAACGACTGCATGATGATGTGGTTAAAGAAGTAATTATCGCTACCAATGCTACGACTGAAGGGGAAGCGACCGCGATATATCTGTCACGATTGATTAAACCAGCTGGGATCAAAGTTACGCGCTTGGCTCACGGTCTATCTGTCGGCAGTGATATCGAATATGCTGATGAGATTACTTTGTTAAAAGCAGTGGAAGGACGCCGTGAATTATAAGTATTTCGCGGTGTCTTTTTGAAAGAAAGATCAAAATTATTTTGGGGGACAAGAAAGTGAAGGGATTATTTATTACGATTGAAGGCCCGGATGGTGCCGGCAAGACGAGTGTGCTGAATGAGCTTTATCCGAGACTGCAGCTAACAGCGAAACACGCCATTATTAAGACGAGAGAACCAGGGGGCATTCCGATCGCTGAAAAAATTCGTCACGTGATCCTTGACCCAAAAAACGATAAAATGGATGATCGGACGGAAGCGATGCTGTATGCGGCAGCGCGTCGTCAACATTTGATTGAAAAGGTCTGGCCGGCACTCGATGCAGGGAAAATCGTTTTATGCGACCGCTTTGTTGACAGCTCTTTAGCCTATCAGGGTGCGGGGCGTGGAATTGGCATGAAAGAAGTTGCACAGTTGAATGAATTTGCGACAGAAGGAACTACACCAGATATTACTTTGTATCTAGACGTCGATTCAGATACGGGTTTACAACGAATTATGAAAAACCGGACCAATCAAATTGACCGTTTGGACTCAGAAGGGTTACAATTTCATCAAAGGGTTCGACATGCATATTTAAAATTAGTTGATGCAAATCCAGATCGGATCATAAAAATTGATGCGCGGAAACGTTTAGACGAAGTCGTGGAAGATTGTTTTTACGAACTAGTGACCCGTTATCCCGACTATTTTTAATCATGAGAGGTGTAAACTATGAAACTTATTTTAGCAATCGTCCAAGATAAAGATTCCAACCGTTTAGCCAACGAATTTATTGATGCCAATATTCGAGCAACAAAACTGTCCTCAACCGGTGGCTTTTTGAAAGCTGGTAATAGTACGTTTATTATCGGGATTGAAGACGAACGAGTAGAGTCTGCTTTAGCCTTGATCAAAGAAACGTGTCAAGCGCGGACCCAATATGTCACAACGCCAGTAACGTTAGATATCTCATTAGACGGCCAAGTGCCTTATCCTGTTGAAGTTGAAGTCGGCGGTGCCACAGTCTTTGTCTTGCCAGTCGAAGGCTTCCAGCAATATTAAAAATGGAAGAAGCGCAAAAACTTCAGACAATTCAGCCAATCGTTTTTCGGCAATTGCAAAACAGTTTTGAGCATGGGCGTTTGGCCCATGCTTATCTTTTTGAAGGCGATCAAGGAACTGGTAAAGCAGAACTGGCACTGTGGTTCACCAAACACCTTTTTTGTTTAGATTTGCAAGCGGGGATGCCTTGTGAAAAATGTAATAATTGTCTGCGAATTACTTCGAGAGAACATCCTGATGTGGTGGAAATTGAGCCTGATGGTCAATCGATCAAAGTGGATCAAATTAGAGCACTCCAAAGTGAATTAGCTAAAACCGGTTTTGAGTCGGCCAAAAAGGTCGTTATTATTCATCAAGCTGAGAAGATGAATGTAAGCTCGGCCAACAGTTTGTTGAAATTCTTAGAAGAACCGCCAGCAAACTTCATGATAATCTTGGAAACACAGTCGTTAGGTAAAATTTTGCCGACGATTCGTTCACGCTGTCAGATTATCCATTTTCAAGCGTTGTCAACGGAACGCTTGCAGTCCCGTTTAGCAACGGAGCAAGTCCCTGCAAAAACTGCGAAACTATTAGCGAATTTAACAAATAGTTATACAAAAGCTGTTGAAATCTCAAAAGATGAATGGTTTAATGAAGCTAGAGATGTTGTTATTCAATGGTTTAATTATCTCGAAAAAAATGATCCGCAAGCTTTTATCTATGTGCAGAAAAAATTGGTGAAGACGTTTAAAGACAAAGCTCAGCAGCAATTCGCTTTTGAAATGCTAGGATACTTTGTGAAAGAAAAGCGTAATCAAGTGATGAAACAGAATCAAGCAGGTTTAGCGAAATACAATAATCTGTTAGAAGAAGTTTTAACGGCCAACCAAAAACTAGAAGCAAACGTATCATTTCAAAATATCGCAGAACAAATAACGTTGCGTAGCGTCTTTGCTTAACGTTATTTAAGAGAGTAGGGAGAACCATGGTTGAAGTTGTGGGTGTTCGTTTTCGAGATGCTGGGCATATTTATTACTATGCACCAGGGAAAAACGAATATTTTTATAATGATAAAGTCTTGGTTGAGTCACAACAGGCGCACCAGATTGCGACAGTGGCAATTCCAAAAATCGACATTGAGAAAAAAGATTTGTCGGATGATTTAAAAACGATTTTACATAAAGCCTCTGATAAAGAGCTGAAAAAAGTTGCGCAAAATGAAGCAGATGCCGCGGCAGCCTTTAAAACGGCGAAGGAAAAGATTCGCCAGCACGGCTTAGAAATGAAATTGATCCAGGTAGAGTATACTTTTGACCGCAGTAAAATGATTTTTCATTTCACGGCGGATGGCCGAATTGATTTTCGCGAATTAGTGAAAGATTTGGCGAGTGTTTTTCGAACAAGGATCGAACTGCGTCAAATTGGCGTTCGTGATGAAGCTAAAATCTTAGGTGGAATCGGTCCTTGTGGTCGACCGCTTTGCTGTTCGACGTTTTTAGGTGATTTTATCCCAGTTTCGATCAAAATGGCGAAAGATCAAGGATTATCGCTAAATCCAACTAAAATTTCAGGGTTATGTGGTCGCTTGATGTGCTGTTTGAAATACGAAAATAGCGAATATGAAGCAGCCAAAAAGGCGATGCCTGATTATGGTAAGGAAATCAATACTCCAGAAGGTCGCGGAAAAGTGGTCGGATTGAATTTGCTGAGTAAAGTAGTCAAAGTTCGTTTATTTGGTCAGGATGCCGCAGTGGATTTTGATTTTGAAGAACTTGTTGAAGCGGGTGAATTATCATGATCGATCGACGTTCATTGTATGATGGCTTGAATCAATTAGAGCAAGAATTACAAAAAAACCTTGATGATTTAGTTTCCATGAAAGAGAATTTACTTGAGTTGATCGAAAAAAATGCTACGTTAGAGATGGAAAATGAGCGTTTGCGCGAACGAATTCGTGAAATCGATGAAAAGAAATCACCAATTTTAGATGAGCGGCAGGAATTATCTGAATCACGCTTAAATTTGGAAAAAATCTATGAAGATGGCTTCCATGTCTGTAATCTGCTCTACGGCTCAAGACGTGAACAAGATGAGCCTTGTGCATTTTGCTTAGATGTCATTTATCGAGAAAATAAACAAAAATAAAGCAAGGGCAGTCGTAGAAGATGAGCTTTTCGGCACCTTGTTTAGTCAGAAAAAGCGGGTATGACAAGCAGTGATGTCGCACCCGCTTTTTTGCGAATGAATAAATGTTGTTAGAAAAATCCTGATTTCAGAATAGTCTTATCTGACTGTAAGGAAAATTATCAAAAAGTTAGGAGAACGGCTGTGAAAATTCAAAAAAGTTTCTCACAAGAAGTGGGAACCTTATACTTAGTGCCCACCCCGATCGGAAACCTGGAAGATATGACGTTTCGCGCGGTTAAAACGCTGCAAACGGTCGATCTGATCGCTAGTGAAGACACGCGGAATACCCAAAAATTGTTGAATCATTTTGAGGTAAAAGTTCCACAGAAAAGTTTGCATGAACATAATTACAATGAGCGCATTCCAGAGCTACTGGCCTTTCTTGCAAGCGGCCGTTCGATTGCGCAAGTCAGTGATGCGGGGATGCCCTCTATCAGTGATCCAGGACATGAACTTGTTGTCGCCTGCATCGAAGCAGATATTCCCGTGGTGGCTTTGCCAGGAGCGACCGCTGGCATGACCGCGCTGATTGCTTCAGGATTGGTCCCACAACCGTTTTATTTTTATGGTTTCTTACAACGTAAAAAAAGTAGCCAGAAGAAAGAATTGAGCGAGTTAAAAAATCAAACAGCAACATTGATTTTTTACGAATCGCCGCATCGGGTCAAAGAGACGCTGAAAAATATTGCGGAGGTCTTAGGCAATCGTGATGTAGTGGTCTGTCGTGAGCTAACGAAGCTTTATGAAGAATATTTACGTGGAACGGCGGAAGAACTGTTGGATTATTTAGCGGATCATCCGTTAAAAGGAGAGTGTTGTTTGCTGGTCTCGGGAGCAACAGAAGTAGCTGAGGAAGCGGAAATTTTTGAAGGGTCGCTAAAAGAACAAGTGGAAGAATTAATTCATACTGGACAAACTTCAAAAGAAGCCATCAAAAGCGTTGCCAAACGACACGGTTTGAAAAAGCAGGATGTTTATAAAGAATATCATGAATTGTAAGAGCAGGAATTCCTCCTGCTCTTTTTGTGTGAAGTTTTCTGACATAAAAAGTCATTAAATTAGAAAAAAATGAAAAAAATGAGTAAAAACACTTTTTTTATTTGAAAACGATGTTAGAATACTTAACATAAAAGGAAATGGAGTGGTTAGATGGCAGCAAATATTGCATTTATTTTGATTTGTTCAGGATTGGTTTTTCTCATGACTCCCGCATTGGCATTTTTCTATGGCGGCTTGGAACGCAGAAAAAATATTCTGAACACGATGATGATGGTCATTTGTACAATGGGGTTGGCTTCTTTGATTTGGGTAGCTGTAGGCTATTCATTATCCTTTAGTGGTGGCGGAGATTTTGTTGGAAACCTGGATAAAGTATTTTTCAACAATGTTTCTTTGGTAAATGGCGAGGGAATTCCGGAAGGATTATTTGCCTTCTTTCAAATGATGTTTGCACTGATTACAACCGCGATTTTAACTGGGTCAGTAGCTGGGCGGATGCGTTTTTCTGCGATTTTTCTTTTTATAGCTATCTGGTTGGTTGTGGTCTATTTCCCAATGGCTCATATGGTTTGGGGCGGCGGTTTTCTTGATAAAATCGGTTCGATTGATTTTGCCGGCGGGAATGTCGTGCATATCAGTTCAGGAATTTCTGGTTTGGTTTTGGCGATCGTTTTAGGACGCCGACGGGAATATCATTTAGGTGATTATCGTCCGCATAATGTACCGTTTGTTGTATTAGGTACTGGTTTATTATGGTTTGGCTGGTTTGGGTTCAATGGTGGATCTGCTTTAGCAGCTGATGGTTTAGCGATTCATGCAGTGATCACGACTAATACTGCAGCCGCTTGTGCCATGCTTTCGTGGATGCTGATTGAGAAAATTTTAAATGGTAAGCCCACGGTAGTCGGTGCTTGTACCGGTGCTGTAGTGGGGCTAGTGGCGATCACTCCAGGCGCAGGTTTTGTTTCGATTTGGTCAAGTATTGTGATTGGTGCATTGGTTAGTCCGTTTTGTTATTACTTTATTGCGGTCATCAAACAAAAGCTTGGTTTTGATGATGCTCTAGATGCTTTTGGTTGTCATGGTGTTGGTGGGATATTTGGTGGAATTGTAACAGGAATTTTTGCTGATCCAGCTGTCGGCGGAAAAGTTGGATTGATCTATGGTGAGACACATTTGTTCGTTGCTCAAATCGAAAGTGTAATCTTTACTCTTGTCTTTGCTGGAGTAGCCAGTTATCTAATCATTTCATTGATAAAGGTCTTCATGCCGATTCGCGTCTCGCAACAAGAAGAAGCGCTGGGACTGGATCAAATCGAACACGCTGAAAATGCGTATCCAACATTTATGGGAATGGATTCTTAGGAGGTCGAGAACGATGAAAAAAGTAGAAGCAATCATTAGGCAAGAAAAATTAGAAGATATCAAAGCGGCATTGGATCAAGAAGTTGAGATAAATGGCATGACCGTCAGTCAAGTATTAGGCTGCGGCTTACAAAAAGGCCAAAAAAGTCATGTCAGAGGACAAGAAATCATCACGACATTGCTGCCTAAAGTATCGGTTAGTTTTATTTTAGCAGACGAAGATGTGGAGCGAGTAATCGATTTGATTTTGGCTACGTGTCAGTCGGAGGAATGTGGAACCGGCAAGATATTCGTGTATCCGATTGAGGAAGTTATTCGAATTCGCACAAGGGAACATGGACAAGCGGCGATTCAATAAAAAAGAGTCATACAAAAGTATTTTTGAAACTTTTGTATGACTCTTTTTGTGATAAATCCTAGGCCGATAAAACTGTCAGCCAAGACCTGTTAGTTACCTTATGAATGATCTTAAGGCGTAAAAAAACCACCATAGCCGTCACTATGGTGGAAATGAAGGTTGTTATTTACTCTTGGTAGGAGTAAGTATGAAAAACCAATTCGGGATAATTGGTATGCCTACATAATAAAGCATTCAGTCAATGAAATCATGAATAGCGGTTTGTTAATCACTAAGAAATGTATTAGAAAAGACTTATGCAAATTATCGTAAAATTTTTCGTTTAATTTCATAAATGTAAGGGTTGCATTTTGTTTCGAGGAATTTAAGAGCTATGGTACACTGAAAGTGGAATAGTTAAATAGGAGGGTACATTTATGGCAAATATTAGTAAAAAGTTACTATCTGAATTGACGTCAGAAGAAGCAACGGGTCCATTTATCACGTTTATGTTGAATACGCATCATGCCCATCAGGATGTTGAAAAAGACCAAATCATGTTTAAAAATTTTGCTAAAGAAGCGAAAAAGCGTTTCGAGAAAAAGTACACTGATCATAATTTCGAACCATTCCAAGCAAAAATTGATCAATTATTAGCAGATGGCGATTTCTGGCGTAGCGGAACAAAGAGTGTCGCAGTGATCTTAACTGCAGAAGCAATCTACATCCATCGTTTAAATATCGCTGTTGATGATCAATACTATGTCAGCGATCTGCCATATTTATTGGCAATCATTAAAAATGCACAATTTAACTACTCATATTATTTAATGGCTTTAAATCGCGATTCTATGAAGCTTTACTTTGTTCGTAATAAAGAAGTTAAAGCAGTTGAATTACCAGAAGGAGCACCAAAGGATATTGTAACGGCTCTTGGTGATGAATTAACTGGCGGAAATTTAAATGTCTCGGCTCGCGGCGGTGAAGTCGGTAGTTTCCACGGGATTAACACAAAAGACGAAGAAGTTGAAATCGACTGGGTAAATTATTATCAAGCGGTCGATAATTTCTTGAAAGAACTGGATAATCCAGAGCAATTTCCGTTGTATCTTTTCGCTTTGCCGGAAAATCAAACGCAGTTTAAGAAAATTGCTAAAAATCCTTACTATTCAGATAAGGCGGCAATTAACGGTTCGCCTGCTCAAGCAACGATCAACGACATCAAGCAAGAAATGCAAAAGCTTTCTGATCAATTAGCGGCAATCGAAACCCAAAGCTACCAAAAATTAATCGATCGCAAGTTTGTTGATCAATTGGTTGATATTGTGCCAGCAGCTAAGGAAGGCAAAGTTTCGCACTTGTTCATTGCAACATCGAATCTGATTGATGGATTTGGTGAAGATCCAGATGTCGAGTATGATCGGCGCCAAGTTTTGAATGAGCTTGCCGACAATGTTATCAAGAATGGCGGTCAGGTCTTTGTGCTAGATCAAAAAGTGGCTCCGGATGAAAAAAGTTTATTGGCGATCTTGCGCTATTAAGACGTAAATATTTCAAATGTATTAAGAAAAAACTTTTTAAGCGATAACCTAGTGTTATCGCTTCATCTATGTTATACTTCTAATTGTAGTTTTTGTACGGTAATATTGGCAAGTTTGTTTCAGACAACATCTTTCCTATTTCACCATTCAAGTAATTACAAATTAATTTTATCCTAGGAGGATGTTTAACATGGAACAAGGTACAGTAAAATGGTTTAACTCAGAAAAAGGCTACGGATTTATCACTGCAGAAAACGGAAACGATGTATTCGTACATTTCTCAGCAATCCAAGGCGACGGCTTCAAAACTTTAGAAGAAGGTCAAGCAGTGACTTTCGATGTTGAAGATGGCCAACGTGGACCTCAAGCTACAAACGTTAACAAAGCTTAATTATAGTAGACTTTTATGCCGGATGCGCAAGCATCTGGCTTTTTTTATTTTTAAAATTGGAATCGTTTTAACTGAAGAACTTGCTTGTAGAAAGTGGTATGATTCAGATATAATGCGTGGGGTAGACGGATGGTTTTCTTTACGCGATAATTAAAAATATTTAGTAAAATAAATTAACTAGTTATGGAAGGTGGGGTGAACGTGAAAAAAAATTACGCAGTCGTTGATATTGAAACAACCGGAACGGATCCACAAACGGATCGCATTATTCAATTTGGTTGTGTACTGATTGAAGATGGAAAAATCGTGACCCATTTTTCGACAGATATTAATCCGGATCAACCGATTCCTGCGCAAATTCAGACGCTGACTGGAATTACCAATCAGCGGACGAAAAAAGCCCCTTATTTTGAAGATGTGGCCCAGACGATTACCAATTTATTGGCAGATACTATTTTTGTGGCTCATAATATTCATTTTGACTATCACTTTTTAAGCAATGAATTGGAACGTTGTGGAATGCCACCCTTAACAATTCCGGGAATCGATACCGTCGAATTGGCTCAAGTATTCATGCCGACGTCATTGAGTTTCCGGCTAAAAGATTTGGCTGAAGAATTGAATTTAGTTCATGAAAATCCTCATCAAGCTGATAGCGATGCTGATGTAACGGCCCAGTTGTTGTTGCATTTAGCTACTCAAATAAAAAAATTGCCAATCATCACTCTGGAAAAAATCATTGCGACCGCTGATCAAATGGCGTTTCAAACCAAGGATTTCTTAGTAACTTGTTTAACGGAAATGCAAGCCAATCCCCAGCCCTTATCAGATGATTTAGCGATTATTCACGGCTTGGCACTACGTAAAAAACGGGTACCGCTTTTTACAGAAAGTTATTTCGGAACTAAGGCGTATCCTCGTTCTCGCAAAGCTAAGGAAAAAATTTATCAAGATGAATTAAGTTTTCGCAAAGAGCAAGCCCGTTTGATGAACTTGGTTTTTGATTTTTTCAATAAGAAGGATGATAAGAATGTCTTAGTGGAAGCTGCTACGGGAATTGGCAAGACCTTAGGATATTTACTACCGATGAGCTTTTTAGCGACACCAGAAAAACCGTTGGTGGTTAGTACCGTCTCTTTGCTTTTGCAAGAACAGATCCTGACGCATGATCTACCGTTGATCAACCGTTTATTGGATCAGCCTTTACAGGCAGTCGTCATGAAGAGTAGCCGCCATTATATTGATCTGGACCGTTTTTATCAGAGCTTTGAAAAAGGAACCGAGCAAAAACAATACAGCTTCTATCAAATGGCGGTCCTTGTTTGGTTGACTCAAACAGAAACTGGCGATTTTGATGAGTTGAATATGACCAGCTTGAAACATCCATTCTGGCAAGAAGTCGCGCACTTAGGGACTCAGACCTTGAATCCTCATAGTCCTTTTTATGAAGCGGATTTTATCCGCCATCGTCAAGAAAAAATGGCGCAAAGTAATTTAATCATTACGAATCACGCCTATCTGGCGCAAGAAGATCAAAGAAAGCAACCTCAACTGCCGAAGAGTCCCTATTTGATTATTGACGAAGCACACCATTTAAATCGTGTTTTGGAAAAAGTCAGTCTGCAGCAGCTCAATCTTTTGGCGATTCAACGTCAGTTTAATCGGTTGATGGAGGATCAAATGTTTGCGATTTGGCGGCGGCTCGTTGAAAGAGATCAACAGACGCAGCACACGTTGGAGATTTTACAAGATGTTTTACAAGAATTAAACGAGGATCTGACTGATTTTTATCAGATTTTCAAAGAGGAATACCCAGCGGAAGAAGAAGCTTTAATCACTAAGGAAATGATTGACCAATTATCTTTAGCTGGAGAACAGGTTCTGCAGCGAATCGGTCGTTTATATCAGGATGCTTTGACTTTAGGCGAGCAACTGGAAACCTACTTTACGACGTATAAAGAGACCTTTTCTATTAAAGAACAGGCTCAGTGGAATGATCTTCAAGCGTTATTAGTCAACTTGGTGCAGCAACAGAATGCCTTTGAAACCTTTACTGAAAAGTGGCAGGCACGTTATGTTCATTGGTTCAATGTCAAACGCAAAACCTTCCAAGTGCAAGACTTGGAGGCGTCGTTAATCAATCAAACAAAGTGGTATGGACGATATCGTCAAATTTTGTATTTGGGAGGCACCTTAAAAGTCGGCAGTGATCGGCATTACTTTGCGAAACGTTGGGGAATTCCAGAAGCAGCCTTAAAAATTATCAGCAGTCCCTATGATTACGCGGAACAAGCGCGTCTATATTTACCAACGGACGCCATTAGTATCCAAGCGACTTCTCCTGATCATTATGCGAATTATTTGGCTGGAGTGATTCGTAAAATGGCCCAGCAACAGCAGCGGCCCATTTTAGTTTTATTTACTTCCCATGATATTTTGAATCGCGTCTATCAACGAGTACGCAGTCCGTTATTAAATGAAGGAAGAGAAGTTCTAGCTCAAGGAATCGGTGGCAGTCGGGAAAAACTGCTGAAGCGTTTTATGCTGTCAACGGATGCGCTGCTATTCGGAGCCGATAGTTTTTGGGAAGGCGTTGATTTGCCGGGAGAAGTTTTGCAGATCTTGATTGTTACTCGCTTACCTTTTGAAAATCCGCAGCGATTACAAGTCAAGGCGCGTAACGACTTTTTAGCAGCCGAAGGAATCAATCCCTTCTTCCAAGAAGCGGTTCCTCACGCCGCCCTACGTTTACGGCAGGCCTTTGGACGCTTGATCCGTTCGGAAAAGGATAAAGGTGTGATGCTTTTGCTGGATCAGCGGTTCATTACAGCCAGTTATGGAGAAAAATTACAAAAAGCTTTACCTAAAGAGTTGCCGATCAAGCAATTACCATTGCAAGAAATTTTACTGGAGACGGATCAATTTTTAAATTCTGACAAAAGTAACGAGAATTAATGAGGGAGCGTCCTTCTTTTGGTATAATGTACCTTGTCTGAGAGGAGTATGATTTTGGATACGAACAGTGCAGGACAACAGAGACTAAATCGTTGGTTGTTGGGGATCGTGACTTTTTTACTAATCATCATTGTGGCAGCGACCATGATTTTTATTCGTTCGAATCGTCCAATCCAGCAAGCCAAAAAAGAAACGGTTCAAATGGCAGAAAAATATGCCGATTTGAAAACGGTGGATCAATTTTATTGGTTCAATCGGGAGAAGACGTATTTTACAGTTACCGGTGAAAACAACAATGGTGAAGGAATCATTGTAATTGTGCCAAAATCGGGAGAGAAAATCCGAATCCTTAATCAAAAGGATGGCTTAAATGAAGGGCAAGCCGAAAAACAATTTGAAAGTGAACATCCAGAGTTACTGTTTGAAAAAGCAACACTAGGGATTTACCGCGATCAAACGTCTTGGGAAGTCACCGCCAAAGACGATCAAGGAGCGATTTATTATTACTTGCTGGCATTTAATGACGGCAAGGAGCTTAAAGTCATTAAAAATATCTAAAAAATCTTGGTAAGGGAGTTATCAGTTATGAAATTATCACAGCGTGTAACAAACCTAGAACCGTCCGTCACTTTAGCCGCCACCGCCAAAGCCAAAGAGTTGAAAGCCCAAGGATTAGATGTCATTAGTTTAACAGTTGGCGAACCGGATTTCACTACGCCGGAAAATATTGAACAAGCTGCAATCGAGGGAATCAAGAGCGGAAAAGTTAGTTTTTATACTGCTTCTGGTGGAACGCCTGAATTGAAGGACGCGATTGTTGATTTCACTAAGAAAAATTATGATTTGACGATTGAACCCAAGAATGTCATCGTGACAAGTGGGGCTAAGTTTGCCTTGTATACCTTGTTCCAAACAATTTTGGATGCTGGTGACGAGGTCATTATTCCTGTGCCTTATTGGGTTAGCTATGGTGAGCAAGTCAAATTAGCTCAAGGACAGCCTGTCTTCATTACAGGGGCACAAAGTAATGATTATAAGATTACGGTGGAACAACTCGAAGCAGTGCGAACAGCTAAAAGTAAAGCACTCATCATTAATTCGCCTTCAAATCCTACGGGAATGATTTATACAGAGGAAGAATTACGGGCGATTGGTGAATGGGCTGTTCAGAATGATCTGTTGATTATTTCAGATGATATTTATGATCATCTTGTTTATAATGGGAACAAAGCGCCGCATCTAGCTTCATTATCTGACGAGATATTCCAGCAAACGGTGATCATTAACGGCGTGTCAAAAACCTATTCCATGACTGGTTGGCGAATCGGTTATGCGATTGGGAATGCGGAAATTATTGGCGGAATGACTTCGATCGCTTCGCAAGCGACCAGTAACCCAACGGCAGTCAGCCAAGTAGCAGCAATCGAAGCGTTAGCCGGAGAGCAAGCGACGGCAGAAAAAATGCGTCAAGCTTTTGAAGAACGCTTGAATACCATCTATCCGAAAGTCGCTGCGTTACCAGGCTTTAAGCTGAAAAAACCGCAAGGCGCGTTCTATCTGTTTCCGAATATTAAGGAAGCAATGGAAATGGGCGGGTATGATAATGTGACTACTTGGGTCAATGATTTATTAGAACAAGAACAAGTTGCGTTAGTCACAGGAGAAGGATTCGGTTCGTCGGACAGTGTCCGGATGAGTTATTCAGCCAGCTTGGAAGACTTAGAAGAAGCTGTTGTCCGGATTCGCCGCTTTATTGAAAATAGTAAAAAGTAAGAAAAGCAATTCGGGATAAATAAGTTAGGAGAGACATTTGTGGAACAGATTCAAATTATCGATGCCAAGAATCATGTTGGCGAAACAGTAAAAATTGGTGCTTGGGTAGCTAACAAACGCTCAAGCGGAAAAATTTCTTTTTTACAATTGCGTGATGGGACTGCTTATTTTCAAGCTGTCGTAGTCAAAAGCGAAGTATCAGAAGAAGTTTTTCATTTAGCCAAAGAATTGACACAAGAAACGTCAATCATCGTGACCGGAGAAATTCGGGAAGATACTCGTTCAAAATTTGGTTATGAATTAGGCGTCAAAGAGATTGAAGTGATTGGTGAAAGCCATGATTATCCGATTACACCAAAAGAACATGGCGTGGACTTCTTGATGGACCATCGTCATTTATGGTTGCGGTCATCTCAACAGCATGCGATCATGTTGATTCGTAACGAAGTGATTCGAGCAACTTATGAATTCTTCAACAATAACGGTTTCGTGAAAGTTGATCCACCGATCTTAACGGGTTCAGCGCCAGAAGGTACTAGTGACTTATTTGAAACGAACTATTTTGATCAAAAAGCTTATTTATCTCAAAGTGGACAGCTATACATGGAAGCCGCTGCTATGGCAATGGGGAAAGTCTTCTCCTTTGGTCCAACATTCCGGGCAGAAAAATCTAAAACACGTCGTCATTTGATCGAGTTTTGGATGATCGAACCAGAAATGGCCTTCATGCACCAAGAAGAAAGCTTGGAAGTCCAAGAACAATATGTGGCTTACTTGGTTCAAAGTGTCCTAGATAATTGCGAATATGCTTTAGATGTATTGGGCCGGGATAAAGAAATTTTGAAAAACTATACAAAATTGCCTTATCCACGGATTTCTTATGATGAAGCCGTTGAGTTATTGAATAAAAATGGCTTTGATGATATTACTTGGGGTGACGATTTTGGCTCACCGCATGAAACCTTTATCGCGAACTCATTTGACCGTCCCGTTTTCATTTTGAACTATCCAAAAGCGATCAAACCGTTCTATATGAAACCACATCCAACTCGTGATGATGTAGTGATCTGTGCGGATATGATTGCACCAGAAGGTTACGGTGAAATCATCGGTGGTTCAGAACGTGCGACTGACTATGATTACTTGTTAGAACAAATTCGTGAAGCTGGACTGAACGAAGAAGAATATGCATGGTATTTAGATTTACGTAAATATGGTACCGTGCCGCATTCAGGTTTTGGTTTAGGCTTAGAACGGACGATTACCTTTATCTCAGGGATTGATCATGTACGTGAAGCCATTCCATTCCCACGTCTATTGAATCGTATTTATCCATAAAAATATTGAAGAATTCACGGTTGTCATTGATGACAGGCGTGAATTTTTTTCTTTAATGTAAATAAAATTTGGCAGTTTAATTGCTTTTTATTAGCTAAAGAAAGAACGGTTTCTAAAGAAATAATTCTTGAAAAAGCTTTCTTTTTCCGCTTGACATATGAATGACTGTTCATATATAATAAACATGAGGAAACATTCATATGTAAATTAGGGAGAAGGGGAGTTCATGAAAAAAATATATCGGTTAGATGGGTTAGATTGTGCGAACTGCGCAGCAAAAATTGAACGTTCGGTTCAGCAAATCAAGGGAGTGGAGCAGGCTCAGGTGGACTTTATGAGCACGAAGTTGACAATCGTTGCTTCTGAAAAGGAGATTGAGCGAATCAGTGATGAAGCGAAAGTGATCGTTAATAAATTAGAGCCAGATGTTGAAGTCAATAGTGTACAGATGGAAAAAGCGGAGGAAAGTTCTAAAGGAAAGATCATTCAAATTCTAGTGGCAGTCGTAGCGCTAGGTTTTTTAGTAATCTCTACTCCAGCAATGCCGTGGAAGTTGATTGCATATCTGATTTTGTATCTATGGATTGGTTATGATGTATTAAAGACTGCGATCACCAATATTTTTCATGGGGAGATCTTCGATGAGAATTTTTTGATGGCAGTTGCGACAGTTGGAGCCATTGTGATTGGGGAGTATCCGGAAGCAGTGGCGGTGATGTTGTTTTATCAAGTCGGTGAGTTTTTCCAAGATTATGCGGTAGCAAAATCAAGAAAATCCATCAGTTCATTATTAGCGATTCGACCGGATTCAGCCAACTTGATCCAAAATGGTGAAATAAAGAAGGTCGCGCCGGAGACAATCAAAGTCGGTGATCGAATTTTGATTCAACCAGGGGAAAAAGTGCCTTTAGATGGGATTGTCAAAGAAGGAAATTCCATGGTGGATACTTCAGCTTTAACCGGAGAGTCTGTTCCTCGTAGCATTCATCCAGATGAACAGATTTTGAGCGGCTTTATTAATCAAAGTGGTCAACTCACTGTTGAAGTGACGACGATCTTTGGTGAATCGACAGTCAGCAAAATTCTGGATCTAGTGGAAAATGCTAGCAGCAAAAAAGCCCCAGCAGAAAACTTTATTACTAGCTTTGCCCGGTACTATACGCCGATTGTTGTTGGCTTAGCTGCTTTAATAGCGATCGTTCCGCCACTTATTTTGGGAGAGCTGTTTTACGATTGGGTTTATCGCGCACTGACCTTTTTAGTAATTTCTTGTCCTTGCGCACTGGTAATTTCTGTTCCGTTGAGCTTTTTCGGTGGGATCGGTGGAGCCAGTAAGGCGGGTGTGTTGATTAAAGGCAGCAATTATATCGAAACATTAGCCAACGTTGAAACTGTAGTCTTCGATAAGACAGGCACGTTGACCAAGGGAGTCTTTGAAGTTCAAACTGTTGAAACTACTATCGACCAGAAGGATTTTCTACGGTATGTGGCCAGTGCGGAACAAAGCTCCAGTCATCCGATTGCGCAATCCATCGTAAACTATGTGGACCAACCATTATCTTCAGTCAGTCAGTTAGAAGAAATTGCTGGTTTTGGGATTTCGGTTGAGATTGAGGGACATCATTTCTTAGTCGGTAATGAGAAGTTGTTGGCAAAATACGCTATTTCCTTCCAACCAATCAATCAAATCGGCACGATCGTGTATGTGGCGATGGACAAAAAATACATTGGACATTTAGTGATTGCTGATGAATTGAAGGAAGATGTCGTGGAAGCTCTGACGAAAGTGAAAGAGCTCGGTGTGAAGCGGACAGTCATGTTGACGGGGGATAATCACCGAATTGCTGATGCGATTGGCAAAAAAATTGGAATCGATCAGGTATATAGTGAATTATTGCCGGAAGACAAAGTCTCTTATTTGGAAGAAGAGTTGAAACGGGGGCAAAAAACCGCCTTTGTTGGTGATGGCATGAATGATGCACCGGTATTAGCTCGGGCAGATATTGGCATCGCCATGGGCGGCCTTGGTTCAGATGCTGCGATTGAAGCAGCGGATGTCGTCATCATGGATGATCAACCAGCAAAAATTCCGGTAGCAATCCGAATCGCGCGTAAAACGATGGGCATCGTTAAACAAAATATTATTTTTGCGATTGGCGTAAAAATTTTAGTTTTAATTTTAGGTGCACTAGGTTTGGCGACGATGTATGCAGCCGTCTTTGCCGATGTTGGTGTAACCGTGATTGCTGTCTTGAATGCGATGCGCTGTTTGAAAATCAAATAATCGATGGAAAAGGCTTTATGGCAATCTTTGTCATAAAGCCTTTTTTGTCATGTTTACTTTTGATAGATAAAAATATTCAAATCGGTTGACTAATGACGATTACAACTGTAAACTTAAAGTGTGGATTACAGTTGTAAACGGAAGAGGTGAGAAGTTATGAGCATGACGATTGCACCAATCAAAATCAGCGATTCGGAATGGGAAGTGATGCGGGTGATCTGGACACAAGGATCAACCACCGCCCAGGAGATTATCGACATTTTAGGCCAAACCATGGAATGGAAGCCGGCGACAATCAAAACATTGCTGGGACGTTTGGTAAAAAAAGAAGCCGTTCGAACAGAACAAGCCGGGAAAAAATATATTTATCACCCAGCCATCAGTGAAGGTGAAACGGTCAAGAGTGCAACGGAGAATTTATTTTCTCATATTTGTGCAAAACGAATTGGAGAAACGATTGCTGATTTGATTGCCGAGGCTGAATTGACAGCGGCTGATGTTGAAAGGATCAACGCGCAGTTAATAAATAAGAAGACAGTCGAAAAGATCGAATGTAATTGTATTCCTGGCCAATGTGAATGCAACCATCATAAGTAATAAGGACAGTGCCATAATAAAATAAATCAATAAGAATGGGAGAATAATAGTATGAAAAAACAATTCGCAATCAATGGAATGAGCTGTAATCACTGTGTAGCAAATGTGGAGAAAGCGATTAATCAATTGGATGGAATCGACAAAGTAAAGATCAATCTAAAGAAAAATCAAGGTGTCATTAAATTCGATGAAGCGAAGGTTTCCGCCGATCAAATTGCCGCAGCAGTGACTGAAGCAGGGTATGAAACTGAGGTGATCTAATTGGCAGACGCAACAGTAGAAACATTTGCGATTACCGGTATGACGTGTGCCAATTGCTCCGCTCGGGTGGAAAAAGAGCTGAAAGCAACAAAAGGCGTGCTGGAAGCAAATGTCAATTTAGCTACGGAAAAGGCCACAGTCCAATTTGATGATACGCTGACCACGGAAAATTTGATTCAACGAGTCGAAGCGATTGGTTATGGTGCGATCCTCTTTGATGACGAGCATAAGCAGAAAATTGAACAAGAAAAGGCCGCACAGTTAAAAAAAATGAAACGTGACTTAGTTGTAAGTGCCGTCTTAGTAGCACCTCTGATGATCGCAATGCTTGCGATGTTATTAGGTAGCCATGCCGGATGGGTGCATTTTCTTCATTTGCCGCTCGTCCAGTTGATTTTAGTTATGCCGATCCAATTTGGAGTCGGCCAACGCTTTTATCGTGGGGCCTATCATGCCTTGAAAACCAAAGCACCGAATATGGATGTTTTAGTAGCAATGGGAACCTCAGCGGCTTTTGCGTTAAGTGTTTACAATGGCTTTTTCAATCTTCACAATTCAGACTTGTATTTTGAAAGTAGCGGAATGATCATTACCCTAATCTTGCTGGGAAAGTATTTAGAGCAGAAGGCTAAGACTAAAACCAGCGATGCTATTAAGCAGCTGATGAATTTGCAAGCTAAGACAGCAATGATTATTGTTGACGGCAAAGAAAAAGAAGTGGCCATTGAAAATGTCCAAGTCGGCGATATTCTACGTGTTCGTCCTGGGGAACAGATTCCAGTTGACGGGAAGATTCTGAATGGACAAACCACTATCGATGAGAGCATGTTGACAGGTGAGAGTTTGCCAGTCGATAAAAAGGTTGAGGATCAGGTTTTTGGTGGAACCGTTAATACGACTGGCAGCATCCAAATTACCGCAACGCAAGTCGGCAGCATGACTGTGCTCTCTCGGATTATCCGGATGGTAGAAGATGCCCAAGGAGAAAAAGCTCCAATCCAGCAGATCGCCGATAAAATTTCTAGTATTTTTGTTCCAACGGTATTGGGAATTGCTTTAGTAACCTTGATTGCTACCGGATTAATGAGCGGTGATTGGCAGCAAGCCATTGTTCATAGTGTTTCAGTTCTAGTGATTGCGTGTCCTTGTGCGTTAGGTTTAGCGACACCGACGGCTATTATGGTGGGAACGGGCTTAGGCGCAAAATCAGGGATTTTGATTAAAGGCGGCGGAGCTTTGGAAAAAATTGCTCATCTGACGACGATCGTTTTAGATAAAACCGGGACAATTACGGAGGGCAAACCAGTCGTCGCAGATTTTGAAGCTTTTGATCCCCAAGCTTTAGTTTATTTGACAAGTTTGGAGCAGCAATCTGAACACCCTTTAGCAAAAGCAATCTATCATTATGGAAAAGAGCAGGTTGAACTTTTACCCGTAGAAAATTTTGTGAGCCTGACAGGTCAAGGCGTGACTGGGAAAATTTTGGGACAACAATATTTTGTTGGTTCAAAACGAGGCTTAAAAGAGCGTAATATTTTATTTGCTGAAGAACGTGTGGTAGCGTTAGAAGCAGAAGGAAAGACAGTAATGTTTTTAACGGATGATGCTCAAGTTCTTGCGATGATTTCAGTGACGGATCAAGTCAAAGAGTCTTCAAAGGATGCAATTAAGGCATTGTATCAATTAGGACTTCAGGTAAAAATGTTGACCGGGGACAATCCCCAAACCGCTCGTTACATCGGCGAGCAAGTTGGATTAAAAGCAGAAGATATTGTTGCAGAGGTCTTACCTGAAGATAAAGCGCAAGTTGTCAAGGAGCTGCAGACCAAAGGTGAATCTGTCGGCATGGTTGGTGACGGAATCAATGACGCTCCAGCTTTAGCCTTGGCTGATATAGGGATTGCGATGGGCAGTGGGACCGATATTGCAATGGAAACTGCGGATATTACCTTGATGAACAGCGATCTTTTGTCGGTTGAAAAAAGTATCCGTTTATCCAAATTAACACTAAGAAAAATCAAACAAAACTTATTTTGGGCATTTTGTTATAACGTGATTGGGATTCCTTTTGCTGCACTAGGCTTTTTGAATCCAATTATTGCTGGAGGTGCGATGGCCTTTAGTTCAGTCAGTGTTTTACTGAATTCTTTGAGCTTAAATCAGAAAAAACTATAACAATTGTAAAAGAAGAGTTAAATAGGAGGCGGTTATCATGAAAGAAGAACAACGGGATGAATCAATGGAAATGGATCACTCGATGCATGATTCCCATGAAATGGATCATTCAATGAACGGGCATGATCAGCATAAAATGGACGCAGCTGAGCATCATCATGAGATGGATCATCGTATGAGTGGACATGATCACCATGAAATGGATCATGGCGGGATGGACCATTCGATGCACATGGGAAATTTCAAACAGAAATTTTGGCTCTCTCTTGTTTTAGCGATTCCGATCATCGTGCTGTCGCCGATGATGGGGATGCAGCTGCCTTTCCAATTTACTTTTCCTGGTTCTGAATGGGTAGTCCTCATCTTAGCGACGATTCTTTTTGTATATGGTGGTCAGCCTTTTTTAAGTGGCGCCAAGATGGAGTTACAAATGAAGAGTCCCGCCATGATGACTTTGATTGCCATGGGGATTTCGGTCTCCTATATGTATAGTTTGTATTCATTTATTGCAAATAAAATCAATCCCCATGAACATGTGATGGACTTTTTCTGGGAACTAGCGACGTTGATTGTGATTATGTTGCTAGGTCACTGGGTAGAAATGAGTGCGGTCTCCAATGCCAGCAATGCATTAAAGAAACTAGCCGAATTGTTGCCTGATGAAGTTAACAAGATCGCAGCCGATGGTTCGATTAATAAGGTCAAGTTGCAAGAAATTCAGCATGGCGACCTGCTACTTGTTCGCGCGGGCGATAAAATGCCAACGGATGGACAAATCATCAAGGGCTCAACTATCGTGGATGAATCAGCAGTGACAGGTGAGTCTAAAGGGGTACAAAAGTTGGTTGGGGACACCGTAATTGGTGGTTCCGTCAATGGTGATGGGACGATTCGCTTAAAAGTGACAGGGACCGGTGAGGATGGCTACCTTGCTAAAGTCATGGATATGGTGAAGCAAGCCCAACAAGAAAAATCAAAATTAGAGACTATTTCTGATAAAGTAGCAAAATGGCTGTTTTATATCGCAGCCCTTGCTGGTATTTTGACTTTCATTATTTGGTTGTTCGCAACCGATCTGCCGCAAGCGCTTGATCGGATGGTGACGGTGCTAGTGATTGCCTGTCCCCATGCCCTCGGATTAGCGATTCCTTTGGTCATTGCCCGTTCGACGTCGTTAGCTGCACAAAATGGATTACTGCTAAAGAATCGTCAAGCTTTGGAACAAGGCAATCAATTAGAGTATGTCTTTCTAGACAAGACGGGAACGTTGACTGAAGGCAAGTTCACCGTTACAGGTGTGGAAAGTTTGGCTAATCTGGACAAAAATGAAATTCTGAAATATATTGGTGCGCTTGAAGCCCAAACCAATCACCCCTTGGCGGTAGGAGTGATGAATTATTTGAAAACCGAAAAAATTGAAGCTTATCAAGCCCAAGACGTTTCAACCTTGAAAGGGATTGGGGTCAAGGGAATAGTGGAAGGGCATCAAGTCATTTTAGCCAATCAAAAAGAGCTCGAAAGACGGAATTTATCTTTTGACCAAGCCCGATTAAAAGATTATCAAGCTCAAGGCAATACGATCTCCTTCTTATTGATCGATGATCAACTGACGGCATTTTTTGCGATGGGGGATACGCTAAAAGAATCAGTGCAAGATTTTATCAAAGAACTTCGGGCGGTTGGAATTGAACCGGTCATGCTGACTGGTGATAATCAAGAAGCAGCTAAAGCCGTAGCCGATTACCTAGAAATCAAAGAATTCTATAGTCAATTGCTACCGAATGATAAGGAAAAGATCATCAAGGAATATACCGATCAAGGCAAAAAGGTGATGATGGTGGGCGATGGAATCAACGATGCGCCAGCTCTAGCTAGAGCCTCAATAGGGATGGCGATTGGTGCTGGGACCGATATTGCGATTGATTCGGCAGATGTCGTCTTGACTAATAGTAATTTACAGGACATTTTAAAATTTATCCGTTTAGCTAAAAGGACACATAGCAAGATGATCCAAAATCTCTGGTGGGGAGCGGGATACAATATTATCGCCATTCCACTAGCAGCGGGAATTTTAGCCCCAATTGGAATATTATTAAGTCCGGCTGTCGGAGCAATCTTAATGTCATTGAGTACAATTATTGTGGCAATCAATGCCATGACTCTAAACGTCTGATAAATATTCAGACGTTTTTTTTTTTGAAAAAAAGTTGAGAAAAAACTTATGGGCAATTTGTGCTATTTTGGAAGGAGAGATTTAGAAGACGAAAGAAGGGGAACAAGATGATCTGGCAATTTATAGCAAAAAAGAAATGTCGACGGCAACTACAACTAGTCGAATTACTGCAGCAAAAATGTTACTCGGTAGCGGAATTGGCGAAAAAGACCAAGGTAAGTACTAAAACAATCCTGCGGGACCTTTACGAACTGCAGAAAAAAGACTATGTGATAAAACGAAGATACTGGCAATTAAGAGAATGCTATGAAGCGAATTATTACGCGGTGCAGCGTAAAATTTTGCTGGAGAATCAGCATTTTCAACTTTTCCAGCAATATCTTTGGAATCGTGGTCCCCGAGTCAATCATTCTAAAATAAAGGAGCTCAATCACCAACTGTTGCGTTTTAATCTGTCAGTGAATTGTCAAACGGGCAGTTTGTTAGGAGCGTCGGCATTGATTTTTTATCTGCAATTACGGTATTTACGTGATTTTTATCAGCTTGAAGAAGCGGAACTTTATTACCAATTGGATCAAAAGTATCCAATGAACCATTCTTGTATAGTAAAAAAAGAATTGATTCCGGATGAACGTTTGTTGGCAAGATTTACACAAGAATTTGGCTTACAAGGTCAACTGGCAGGAGCCTTTTTTCTAGAGTATATAGGCTATCATTATCAAGGTTGCTCTGAATTTTATGATAGCCATCAAAAGCATCGAACGGGATTGTATCAAGAAAGCAAGCGGGCTATCGCCTTGATAGAGCAGGCTGTGAGTTGGGAGACAGAGGTGGCCAAACAAGTTTTTACAATTAAGCTATTTGAATTATTTTTGGGGATTCGGTGTTGTCTGCCGTTGGCCGTACTCAGCGAGCACGGCGAGCAAGTAGAAGTCGGAGAATTTTTCCTCAGGCTTAGCCGGAAATTGAAGCGAGCGTTGCCCCTTTTGAGTAATTGCCGAGTGGATGAATTGGCCTTTGCACTGGAAATGATTTTTTCTGCTAGTCATCATATCACGTTGTCACTACATCCTAATTTAAAATCGGCTTTAGTCATTCAAGAAAGGTTCCACCCTTTTTTTCCTTGTGATATCGGAAAGTGTAATGAAGATTTTTCTTCCAGAAAGGTTATGCTATAATGGTGAAGACCATGTGGATGGTACCATTTTTACGACCGTTTTTAATAGCTTTGTAAAAGGGTATTTAGCTGAAAGATAATAGTCGATTCTGAAAGACTATCACTATTTATATCGTAGGAGGAGAGCAGAGTGGGGTTGCGAAAATTAGATGTTCCGACATCTTCGATTACAGAGGTAAAAAAATCACCAATGGACGTTTTTGCTCAAGCTCGTAAAGCAGAGACCGGAGTCTATATCTTCAACCGTGAAAAAATTGCTGGTGTCATGCTGACAAAAGAGCAATATGAAGCATTAGTCGAGGAATTAAATACTTTAAGAGATACGCTATATCAGCCAGTCGAGCGTGAACTACCAGTTCCAGAAGAATTGGAAGAATTGGCGACGGCTTTAAGAACAACTTTAGCGAAGGGCTCTGTCATTTCTGCTCGTTATTTAGATGAGCGGATGGTAGCTACCGGCTTTATCACGAAAAAAACCGGTTTTGGTGGCGTGACTGAAATGATGAAGGAATTGGAAGATAGCGGCAAGATTATCTATCAATTACGTCGGCGGGAACACAACAAAGTTATCTACGCCGAAATCTTTGGTGAACCACAAGAGTTTCAACGGGGTTCGGCTGATAAATTAATGATCCGCAAAGTGAATTTGATCGAACGATAGACAGTCTAGACTGTCTATTTTTTATTCTTCCATTTTTTAAGCAACTATTTATTTTCCGCTTACTTTCAGCAAAATTAATTGTCTCTGAACAAACGTTCGAGTACAATAAGAATAACAGCAGTCAGTTGAAAGGAGGGTGAATCGAATGGCGGAGTTGGTTTTTCCTTTAAAAAATGATACGTCCCGCAAGATTATTCATATTGATATGGATGCTTTTTTTGCGTCGGTCGAAGAACGAGATGATCCAGAATTAGCTAAGCATCCACTAGTGATCGCCCGCCATCCTTCAGATACAGGCGGTAAGGGTGTTGTGACGACTGCCAATTATAAGGCACGAATCTTCGGGATTCATTCAGCGATGAGCGCTCAAAAAGCCTTTGAGCTGTGTCCACAAGCGATTTTCAAACCAGGGGATCATGAAAAATATCGAGCGGTTTCTCAACAAGTTCGGGAAATCTTTCGCCGCTATACGGATGTGATTGAACCTGTTTCAATCGATGAGGCCTATCTAGATGTAACGGAGAATAAAATTAATGCTCGTTCGGCAATCAAAATTGCCCGTTCGATTCAGCAGGACATTTGGCAGGAACTGCAACTGACGTGCTCAGCCGGAGTCAGCTATAATAAATTTTTGGCCAAATTAGCTTCCGACTATCAAAAGCCAAAGGGAATGACGGTGCTTTCCCCTGATGAAGCAATCATTTTTTTAAAGCAGCTACCAATTGAAAAATTTCACGGTGTCGGGAAGAAGACCGTTCCCAAAATGAACGAACTGGGAATTTTTACGGGAGCTGATTTATACCAAAAAAGCGAAATGTTTTTGATTCAAGAATTTGGTAAAATGGGTTATTCCTTATACCGAAAGGTGCGGGGGATTCACGATTCACCTGTCAGTGTGACTCGTGAGCGAAAATCAGTTGGTAAAGAACACACTTATGGGCGACCGTTAGCAACGGAAGAGGAAGTCTTGAGCCAACTGCGGCAGTTAGCAGAAAAAGTCGAGGGCGCATTGAAGCGGGTTCAACGTCATGGAAAGACGGTCGTTGTAAAGATTCGTTATACCGATTATACAACGGTAACTCGCCGGGCGACATTACCCTATTACATAGAAAAAAAGGAAGAATTATTTTCGCAAGCTAGTTTGATTTGGGAAGAGATCGGTGGAATCGAAAAAGGGATCCGTTTGGTCGGTATCACCTTGACCAATCTAGATCCCGTTGCGTATGAAAATATTGTCTTGCCGTTGTGGGAGGAGCGATCAAATTAGGTCGCTCTTTTTGATTTGTTCAAATGCCTTTTCGGAGTCATGCAATTTTTCCCAGATTACAACTTTGCCTTGGGCTAATGATTTTTTTACATCAATGATTCGTTGGTTGGCGCTGCCGCGAAATTGCAACATCAAGTTTTTTTGGCTAAGCTCAAAACGACCATCGACTAAAATATCAATCTTGCTTAACATTTCCAACTTATCTTCACTATCTTGCAGCAATTCCTCAAAAGTATAGCCGCTCCAAGACCAAATATCTTTCCGGTCACCAAATTCGGTCCGAATCCGATCAATTACTTTCAAACAAACTTGAGTGTTTAAAAAAGGTTCGCCGCCTAAAAAGGTTACGCCTTGGACGTAATCATGGGCTGTATCAGCAATCAACTGATCTTCTAATTCTTGAGTAAAAGGTTTGCCATAATGGAAATTTTGAGCAGCTGCATTGAAGCATCCTTCGCAGGCAAAGGGGCAGCCACTGACATATAAACTATTGCGAACACCTTCGCCATCGACGAAATTAAAGGGTTTATAGTCGGCAATATATTGTTGGCTAAGCTCGCTAGCTAGCCATTCTTTCGGTTGAGGATTACGCATCTTTTTCACCTTTCAAGTAAAACAGGGAGCGGCAAAGAGCGCCGTCCCTGTCTATTTCGATTAATTATTCTGTCTCGCTAAAACCAGACAAGTTATTTCATATGTTTGACACGTGACGCAATCTCTTCGTGGCGACCATGAACCATCGGACGTGCTTGCGGATTGCCTAAGTAGCCGCAAGTCCGTTTGACAACATCACAGGTTTTAGGATCATGATTGCCGCATTGCGGACATTCAAAACCGCGTTTGGTTGGTTTGAAGTCGCCTTCGAAACCACATTCGTAGCAGTGATCAATCGGTGTGTTGGTCCCTAGATAACCGATTCGGTCATAGGCATAATCCCAAACAGCTTCCAATGATTTAGGATTTTGTTGTAAAACGGGGTATTCGCAATAATGAATGAAACCACCTGAACAATATTGTGGATAATCTTTTTCAAAATCCAGTTTTTCAAAAGGTGTTGGATTTTTACGTACATCATAATGGAAGCTATTTGTATAGTAGTCTTTGTCGGTAATGTTTTCAACGACCCCAAAGCGCTCGGCATCTAAGCGACAGAAGCGGTCAGTCAAACTTTCGCTTGGTGTAGAGTAGACACTAAAGTGATAACCATATTCATTGCCCCAAGCATCTGCATGTTCTTTCAAATCTTTCATGATGTCGAGTGTGAATTCTTTGGCTTCGGGATTATTTTCCCATTCGCCGCCGTAAAAAGCACTGGCAACTTCATACAGACCGATATAGCCTAATGAAATAGTTGCTCGTTTATTTTTGAATAATTCGTTAACTGAATCGGTTCGTTTCAAGCGTTTGCCGAAAGCTCCATATTGATAAAGGATGGGTGCATTGGCTGGTGTTGCTTCTTTACAACGATCGATACGGAAAACTAGGGCATCTTTGGCGATTTGTAGACGTTCTTCTAATAGCGACCAGAATTTATCTTTATTTCCACTGGATTCCAGTGCGATTCGCGGTAAGTTTAAGGTCACAACCCCAAGGTTCATTCGGCCAGCATTGATTTCTTCACCTTGTTCATTTTTCCAACCTTGTAAGAAGGAGCGGCAGCCCATTGGTACTTTGAAACTGCCTGTTAATTCAATCAGTTTGTCGTAATTTAAGATGTCTGGGTACATCCGTTTAGTAGCACATTCCAAAGCTAATTGTTTAATGTCATAGTTTGGATCCGTTGGTTCTAGATTCGTACCGCGACGTAAGGTGAAAATCAGTTTAGGGAAGATCGCTGTCCGTTTTTCACTACCTAGCCCTTCAATTCGAATTTGCAAGATTGCTTTTTGGATCTCACGTTCAAACCAATCCGTTCCAAGACCAAAGCCTAGGGAAGTGAAAGGAGTTTGGCCATTTGAAGTGAAGAGTGTATTGATTTCATATTCTAAACTTTGCATCGCATCGTAAATATCTTTGCGAGTTTTTTGTTTAGCGAAGGCTTTCTGCTTTTCAGGAGTGTCGATCCATTCTTCCGCATCTTTTAAGTGTTTTGCGTAGTTTAGACGAGCAAACGGAGCTAGCAACTCATCCGTCCGATCGGCCGAACAGCCGCCGTATTGACTTGATGCCACATTGGCGATAATTTGCGAGATTTGTGCCGTTGCCGTTTGGATTGATTTAGGACTTTCAACTTCGGCATTACCAATCTTAAAGCCGTTGTTCAACATGCCTTTGAAATCAATCAAACAGCAGTTTGTCATTGGTGTGTAAGGATGATAATCCAAATCATGGTAATGGATATCGCCTTTTTGATGCGCGTTGGCCACGTGGGGTGGCAACATTTTTAAACCGATCGATTTGCCGACGATCCCTGCAGTCAAATCACGTTGGGTGTTAAAGACGTCACTGTCTTTATTGGCATTTTCATTCACGACGGTTTGATCTTTATTGATTAATTTACCAATCGTAAAGTTAATATCCGTTGCTTTGCTGCGTTGGAAATCACGGCGCGTCCGATAATTGATGTATTCTTCCGCCAATTCATATTCATTGTGTTCTAATAGCGTATGCTCCACAATGTTTTGAATTTCATAGATTTTAATATCACTAGTAAAACGTTCAGAAATTTCTGCGTCTACGCGCTCAACGATTGATTGGATACGTTCATGAGTTAAGGGATCGACTGTTCCTTTGATTTTGGTCTCTGCTTTAATTAAAGCATCGTAAATTTTTTGATCGTCAAAGGCTGCATGGCGGCCATCTCGTTTAACGACTTTGATATTTTTTAACGATGGCTGGTATTTACTGATTAATGAATCTTTTGTATGAATCTCCATCATGACAAACAACTCCGTTTCATTTAAGTTCACTATCAATCATATAGCATTTATGATCTTCTTGCAACGATATATAGTGTTGTTTTTTTGTAAAAAAATAAAAACACACCATATATAGTGTGTTTGTTTACTGGGAAAGATAAGGAGGCTGATTAGATCAAGCTTCTTGTCAAAATAAAATAACTAAAAAATATTTTTCCTGAATGTGAAAAATTTGTAAGTTGATTGAAGGTCGTTTCACATAAGAATTCGACCTTTCTATGATACCATAAAAGAAAAAAATTAGATGTAAAAAAATGATTTCAAGTAAATTAATTAAACTTCTTTTTAAAAAGCCAAGTAGTTCAATTTGAGGTAGGTGGAAACTAGTGAAGAAAATGATCGAGGTACAGCATCTTAGTAAAAGTTTTGGCACGCGTAGCAACAAAGTCACAGTCTTGAACGATTTAAATTTTAAAGTCGAGCAGGGGGAATTTGTCGGAATTATGGGCCCCAGTGGCGCGGGAAAGACGACCTTAATGAATATCCTTTCAACTATTTTATTACCGACAATGGGATCGGTTAAAATAGCAGGTTCGGATATTACCCAAATGCGAGAAAAACGGTTAACCGATTTTCGCCGCGAGAAGTTGGGTTTTATCTTTCAAGAATTCAATTTGATTGATAGCTTGACCGTGAAGGACAACATTATTTTACCATTAACGGTCAGCAAACTTTCTTATGCTGAAATTGAAGAACGCTTGCTCCGGCTGACCAAAATTTTAAAGATCGACCATATTTTAGCCCGTTATCCCGAAGAAATCTCTGTTGGTCAGCAGCAACGTACTGCGGCCGCACGGGCATTAATCAGCCGTCCGATGGTTTTATTTGCCGATGAGCCTACGGGATCGTTGGACTCTAAAGCTGCTACCGAATTTTTAAACTATTTAGATGAAGTTAATCTGCATGAAGAGACAACGATCTTAATGGTGACCCACGATGCTTATACTGCTAGTTATTGCAATCGCGTACTGTTTATCAAGGATGGCCGTTTTTTCTCAGAAATCGTCCGTCGCTCTTCCCGTAAAGCTTTTTTTGAAAAGGTGATTGATATGCAGGCGACCATCGGTGGAGGTGGGAAAGCCAATGCTGATTAAGATCATTTGGCGCGGCTTTAAGAAGCAGTTATCAAATTATTTGGTTTTTTTCTTCAGCTTGATTTTTGCAGTAATGGTCTATTATTCCTTTACGGCAATGACTTATGAACAGCCTTTGATCCGCAGTGCTGGGAAAAATACTCAGCTGGTCGGAATGTTAGGCTTTGGAAGTTTTGCTGTTGTATTAATCCTGTTGTTCTTTATGGCAAATACGAATCGTTTTTTTATTGAGAATCGCCGCAAAGATATCAGTATCTTTCATTTATATGGCTTGAATTATTATCAGATCTGTTTATGGTTTATTATGGAGATTTTCTTTATCGGCATTTTTTCTTTTGGAGTGGGAATCGGACTAGGGGTCTTATTGTCGAAACTATTTAGTATGATCTTAGTCAAGGCGATGGATCTTCCATTGCAAGTCCACTTTTTCTTTTCGACCGATGCAGTGATAGTCACAGGACTGGTGGTTCTTTTCATTCTAGTCGTTGTTTCCTGTCAGATTTTGTGGCTAGTCTCAGGTTATAAATTCTCGCATTTAAAAAAGCAGTCGTTACGGAAGGTTCAAGCGATGGAATTGCCCCTCTGGCAAAAGGTAATGGGAGTTGTTGGAGCGCTGTTTCTTTTAAGCGGCTGGGGAATCGCCGCCGCCTATATTATGTTTGCCAGAAGAGTGAGTGACTATTTCGGTTTAGTAAAAGGAAATGCTCTGTTGATGGGCAGTATTTTTTTATTATGTGTGATAGGAAGCTATCTTTTTTTTGCTTTTACACTCCGCTGGTACAATTCCTATCGGCCTAAGCGATTAATTAGAAATCTTGGTGTCCTGTCAAGAAGTGAATGGCAATTGCGCCTGTTTAGCGAATGGCGTTTTTTTGGCTCGATCACCGTTGCATTGGGTTTAGCTTTGGCAATTTTAGGCGGAATGGCAACAGTAGTTTCGTTGGAGATGCGTTCAGTCAATGAAATCGCTCCGACTTCATTGTTGATTACACAAGAAAGTTATCAGAAGTTTGCCACAAAGCTACAAAAGACGTTACCGTATCAACGGCAATCCTTGCATTTTAAAGCAATCCCGGCGAAACAAAGCGTGGAAATTTCCGGAGAAGGAACCAACTCTGAACCGGAAATCATGGACTTAGTTGCTCTTTCAGATTATCGCGCTTTTCAAAAAATGAATTCGACCTTACCGGATATTCACTTAAATTCAGCTGATTCAACGGTGGTTCTAAGTTCTTATCAGCGCTATTTAAATGATTACACACGCTACAGTAAAATTATTAACTTAAAACAAGGCGAACTAAAGGTCCAAAAAATTCATCCCAATTTTTTTGGGGACATGAATTTACGTTACGGTACGAGTCTGATTGTCGTTTCCGATGACACATTTAAAGCGATCCCTGGTATTTCCTATACGATTGAAGCGATTGACGTTGAAAAACGTTTTGAGAATCAATTGAATCAGTTGGTTCATGAAAATTTAAAAGGGGATTGGGCTTATCCGATCCATTATAATCTAGCTTGGAAAAATCACCAGATCGTTGGAGAAATAGTCGAAGGAGAAGACGGGAAGGATGAACAGGCAACGATTTATCGCTCAGAATATACTTCTTTTCAAGAAATTTATCGTTCAACCCGCAGTAGCTTGGGTTTGGTATTGTTCGTAGTAACTTTTGTGACCACGACGTTTATTATTACAACCGCCAGTATGGTGACTTTGCGACAGGTGTCAGAATTCAAGCAGAAACGTAAACAATATCGTTTGTTGCAACACATGGGAATCCCAGATAAAGTCATTTCCCGCGAAATTAGTCATGAAAATCGCGTGGTGTTCTTTAATCCGGCAATATTAGCGTTGATTCATAGTATCTTAGCAATATCAGTTTTTTCACATATTGCTAAAAATGCTAACTATGGTTTTGTTTACTTATTTTGTGGATTGATGTTAATTGTCTATGCTTTATTCTATTGGATAACGAATATTTATCAGAAGAAACTCTTATAAAGAGCGAAAGACTATACCAGAAAATTTGGTATAGTCTTTTTTTGCTCAGAACTAAGCCGCTGAAAGCTGATTAACAGGAGCAAAGTAGAAAATTCTCCTTAACTGAATTATAAACTGATTTGCTAGGTGCCAGCAAAACGCCCAAAGAAAATGCGGGAAAGACAATGTTTATCAAGCGTGTGACAAAACTGTTCGTTTGAAAGCGGTCTATGTAAGAGCAATCGGTGGTAGATTTTTTGAGTCGTTCTATAATACTAATCAATAAAAGAAAAAGAGAGGGCACTTGGATGAAAGATTTTTTAAAGGGTCCGACGACTCGCGATTGGTTAAGCTTCATTGGGAAGACGATTTTTTACTTTGTCATTCTCTTGATACTGATTTATTTATACCATTATAAAAGTATTCAAGGTGGCAACTTTATTTACAATGAATTTTAGACGAGAAGGATTTATTTTACCAAGAATGAGGGGGTAGTCATGAAAAATATCATTAAAGCAATTGATCAATGGGCAAGTGACCGACCCGAAGCAATTGCCTATCAATCAGAAACAGACCGTTTCAGTTATCACACGTTACGTCAATGGTCAGACAACTTAGCTCAATATCTGACTAAAACAATTACTGCTAAAACTCCGATTATTGTATTTGGTGAACTGGAGTTTGAAATGATTGCAAGTTTTTTGGGAGCTGCCAAAAGTGGACATGCCTATATTCCAATCGAGTCAAATACACCACTAGATCGCATTCAATTGATTTTAGAAGTTGCGCAACCGGCCATGATCGTGAGTGTTTTGCCTTGGCCAGAGGAAATTAAGGTTGAACTTCCAGTGGTAACACCGGCTGAGTTGGCTGAGATCTTTACAAATGAGCAGGGAAAGGCCGATTTACAACCGGTTATTGCTGACGATACATTCTATATTATTTTCACTTCTGGCACGACGGGTGTACCAAAAGGCGTTCAGATCAGTCATGAAAATCTCTTGAGCTTTACAAATTGGGATCTGCAGGATTTTGGCATTCAGACAGGGATGCGCTTCTTATCGCAAGCACCGTACTCCTTTGACTTATCTGTTATGAGTGTCTATCCAGCACTGTGCAGTGGTGGGACGTTGATTCCAATGGAAAAAGCAGTAATCAATGATTTTAGAAAATTATTCGAATATTTGCCTAAGTTAGACTTAGATGTTTGGGTATCGACGCCGTCTTTTATGGACATTTGTTTGATGGAGAAAACTTTTGATGAGAAACATGTACCATCTTTAAAAATCTTTCAATTTTGTGGGGAAGAATTGACCCGTAAAACGGCCGAAGAATTAATTCACCGTTTTCCAAATGCAAGAATTTTTAATACGTATGGTCCAACGGAAGCAACGGTTGCGATGACGCAAATAGAAGTAACTTCAGAAGTTTTAGCTGAGTATGATCGTGTGCCAATCGGCTATGTTAAAGATGATACCGAAGTCTTGATCTACGATGAAAAGCAAGAAGTTCCAGCCGGTGTAGCCGGGGAGATTATTATCAAAGGACCCAGTGTTTCAAAAGGTTATCTACACAATCCCCAAAAAACGGCAGCAGCCTTTTTCGAAATTGAGGGGAGGCCTGCTTACCGGACTGGTGATGCCGGTCGTTTGACGACGGGGGGGTTGTTACTTTACGAAGGACGGATCGATTTTCAAATTAAATTGCATGGTTTTCGAATCGAGTTAGAAGATATTGATCATCATTTAGAAAAGGTCGCCTATGTGAAGCAAGCGACGGTTGTACCGAAATATCAAAATCACAAAGTCCAACAATTAGTGGCCTATGTCGTTGCGAATGACAATGATTTTGAAAAAGCGTACCAATTGACGAAAGCCATTAAAGCAGAATTAGCTGGAGGAGTCATGGAATACATGATCCCGCAAAAATTTGTTTACGTCGATCAATTACCACGAACCGTAAATGGAAAGATTGATCGTAAAAGACTGATTGCTGAGGTGAATCGCTAATGCTGATCCCTCACATGGTGCCTTATGCCTCTCCAATTTATTTCATTATTTTATTCGTGACCTTGTTGCCGTTGGTTTTAAGTTTGCTGATTCGTGGCAAACGAATCGATTGGTATCAATCACTAATCACGCTATTTTTTCTCTATATCTCCTTTGGAGGAAAAGATTATCATCAAGGGTTAGCGCTGATTGGTTACGTAATCTTTCAAAGCCTTTTAGTTTGGAGCTATCATCAGTACCGTAAAAATAAGAATCAAGCCAATGTCTTTTACTTTGCGGTGTTCTTAAGTATTGTTCCCTTGATTTTTGTGAAGGTTACGCCATTTCTGAGTGGTCAGAACTCTGTTTTAGGTTTTCTGGGAATTTCATATCTGACCTTTAAATCGGTACAAATCATTATGGAAATGCGCGATGGCATGATTAAGGAATACCGTCCGTTGAACTACATCAAGTTCTTATTGTTTTTCCCAACGATCTCATCAGGACCGATCGATCGTTATCGCCGCTTTGAAAAAGACTTGAAAAATCCGCCTACACCAGAAGAATACGTTGATTTATTAGGGGCGGGTGTTCACGATCTCTTTGTTGGTTTTTTATATAAGTTCATCATTGGTTATTATTTTGGTCAAGTTTTGCTGCCAATTATGGATCGGCTGGCGATGCATCATGGTGGGATTTCTTGGGGCTTAGTAGGTTATATGTATGTGTATAGTATGTATCTATTCTTTGATTTTGCCGGTTACAGCTTGTTTGCCGTCGGTACTAGTAAACTAATGGGGTATAACACTCCCAAAAACTTTAATAAACCATTTCTATCATGGAATATCAAAGAGTTCTGGAATCGTTGGCATATGACCTTGTCTTTCTGGTTCCGCGATTACATCTATATGCGTTTGATGTTTGCTTTGATCAAAAAGAAAACCTTCAAAAGCCGGATCGTAGCCTCTAATGTGGGCTATTTCGCCCTATTCTTAATCATGGGTCTCTGGCACGGGTTGACGTGGTATTACATTTTATATGGTTTTTACCATGCAGCCTTGATTTGTTTGACCGATGCCTGGTTGCGCTTTAAGAAAAAACATAAGCAAGAAATTCCATCGAATAAGTTTACTCATGCATTGGCAGTTTTCTTAACCTTTAACGCAGTCTGCTTGAGCTTTTTGATTTTTTCAGGCTTCTTGGATAAATTATGGTTTTGCCAGTCCGGCTTTTAGCCGTTTGTTAAAGTTCAAACTGATGTAATGATTTGGATACAGAATAAGGTGTGAACTGTTTAGCCGGATGGTATGCGTACGAAAATAGAATTATTTTGAGTTTTTAAAAAATGATTCTTTAAATATGAGCGGACTAATTATGCATTGACAAAAAATAAAAACGAAATGGAGCGAGTAACATGGAAGATACATTATTTAGCATTTTAGAAGATATTACAGGAACAGATGAAGTTAGAGATAATCCGGATGTTGATTTATTTGAAGAAGGCTTGATGGATTCATTAGCAACTGTTCAACTATTAGTTGAAATCGAAGGACAATTAGATGTACAAGTTCCAGTATCAGAGTTTGACCGCGCTCAATGGAATACACCGAACAAAATCATTGAACAAGTGAAGGCCCTGCAAGCCCAATGAAAAAGAAACTTCTCGGTATCTTTGGGCCGATTCTTTTGGCGGCAGTTTTATTGGTTCTTCTGTTTTTCTCACCATTCAAAATTAACAGCAATGATCCAAAGCTGATCAAAGCAGCTTCTAGTTCGATGGCGGGAAATGTTTTACGAGGAAACAGTATTACAAAAGACGCCCTAAGTACCGATAACTATGTACCGTTTTTTGGTTCTTCAGAATTGAGTCGAATCAGTCCTTTTCACCCATCCGTTTTAGCTGAAAAATACAAGCGTGACTATACCCCCTTTTTAATGGGAGCACCGGGAACGCAATCGTTGACACAATTTATGATGATGCAATCGTTAGGAAATGAATTAAAGAATCGAAAGGTTGTTTTTATCATTTCACCGCAATGGTTTGTAAAAGAAGGGATCAAACGTGATTATTTTGATGCCTATTACTCCCCTGAACAAACCTTGAATTGGCTGTTGCATTTAAAAAAAATCCAAGCTAGCGATCAATATTTCGCTCAACGTTTGGCCCATTATGGAGTGGTAAGAAAAGATGAACGGTTAGAGCGCATGCTGAATGCAGTAATGGATGGAAAATTACCAGATCAAACCGATCTGACGTTTAGCAAATTAAAATTAAATATGCTGGCGCGTGAAGACGAATTATTTAGTACGATTGGCATGATCAGCAAGCAAGCTGCGATTGATCATGCGGCGAAAGAATTGCCTGACCAATATGATCAGCATGAATTAAATAGATTAGCCAATCATTTAGGAAAAGCGGCGACGCGAGGAAATCAATTTGGGATTCAGCAACGTTTTTATCATCGACGGATCAAGCCTCATCTGAATATGCTGGCTGATTCTCAAAAAGACTGGGATTATCGCTATTCGCCAGAATTCTCTGATTTCCAATTAGCTCTAGATCAATTAGCGAAGAAGCATACAGACGCACTCTTCATTATTCCCCCTGTTAATGGTCGCTGGGCAAAATTCACCGGACTTTCAGACGAAATGCTGCAGCAGTTTTCAAGTAAAATCAAGTATCAATTAACTGCGCAAGGTTTTACTAATATTGCAGATTATACGAATCAGCAAAACACGCCTTACTTCATGCAAGATACGATTCATTTAGGCTGGAAAGGTTGGTTATTAGCTGATAGAAAAATTGCTCCTTTTTTGAAAGGAGAAAAGTCACAAGCTGAAAATTATAAAATCAATAATGACTATTTCTTGAGTAAAGCTTGGCAAGAAATGAACCCAACTACGATTAAATAAAACTACGCATGTCATTTCAGACATGCGTAGTTTTATTTATATTCTTGGTAATAGAAAATCGCGAGCTGTGTCCGGTCGCGCACGGCTAATTTTTCCAATAACTGACTGATATTATTACGAACCGTTCCTTCGCTTAAAAATAGTTCTTGAGCGATTTCTTTATTATTTTTTCCAGAGGCAACTGCGATTAAAATACTTTCTTGCCGTTCAGTTAACTGAACGGGGGCTGACTTGCGGGGAGAATGATCGGTTAAGATTGAAGCAAGCTTACCAGCAATCTCAGTCCCGAAGACCGTCTGTCCGTTATAAACGGCTTTGATCGCCGGGACAATGCTAGCCAAGTCTTGCTTGATCAGATAACCTTTTACGCCAATTTGCAAGGCCTCACAAATGTATTCATCATCAGAAAAAGTTGTCAGCAGTAAAATGATGGCTTCAGGAACTTGTTTGAAGATTTCCTTGGCTGCAGCAATTCCAGTACTCTGTCCCATGCGAATATCAGTCAATAATACATCTGGTCGTTCTTGCAAGTACAGTGTTACTGCCTCAGTGGCAGAGTGGCCCGTTCCTAAAACTTTGATTTCTTCAGAGACCTCTAAAATGGTTTTTAAGGATTCTGTTACTAAGGGATCATCGTCAATCACAACAACACGAATCATGGCTTTCCTCCTAATTTGGACTGATTACAGTTGATATGCATCAGTAGTTTGGGTGTATCTTTCTGTTTTGAGCGACTTCTTCAATCACGCGCGATATGAAGGGACGAATGTGCTTTCTTGGGTAAAACGACTTGAATCAAATAATTCTCGGGAGTTGGCGCAAGATGCAATTGCCCACCGATTTGTTCTACTCGTTGTCTCATACTTTTCAAGCCAATCCCAGTTCCAGTTTTTTTAGTGAGCGTGCCATTATCTAAGATTTGTAGCCGATAAAAGGCCGGCAGTTCACTAAACGTTAATGTAACTTTAGTGGCATTACTGTGTTTCATCACATTGGCTAAAGCTTCTTTTAAAATCATCAATAAAGTGCGTTCTTGTTCTTGTGACAAATTTGCAGGGATTTTTCCGACTACCTCAGCTTCACAAAATTGAAATTCAGCAATCAGCAAATCAAGTCCCTTTTCAAAAGGTAAAGAAGTTTCATGTAAATCATGGACACTCTCACGAATATTATCCATCCCAGTATGAATGGTTGCCTTTAACTGATTTAAGGGCATTTTTAGAACGTCATTTTGATTGAGCGCCTCAATAGCTCCTAATTGAATGATCGCGCTAGATAATAAGTGGCCGACATTGTCGTGGATATCGCGAGCGATCCGATTCCGCTCTTGGGAAATTTCTAAGTCGATAAAGGTTTCTTGAGATTGAATCAATTCATGATTTTTTTGTTTTAGCAGTTCTTGTTTTTCCCAACTGTCATCTTTCAATTGCAGTAGTGCGTCATGGATTGTTTGCTGTTTTTTCCCTCTCCATGTCAGCAGTAGTGCAAAACAATTTAAGCAAACCAGCAATAAGCATTCCGCCAAAGAAAAATGAGCGGATTGAATGAGCGGCACTGTTAGAACAATCAATGACCAGCCCCAAAGGATGTCCTCTCGCCAAGCGATCCGCAAGTTTGCGGGCAGAAAAACGAGGAGTTGAGGCCAGCGAAAACTCAGAATGATTAAGCCCCCAATACTTAGCTGACTAAATATTTTTGACAACAATAACGCTGGTCCCACCAAGAGAACACTGGCTAACAGATAGAGGACCATCTGTGGTTGAAATCCTTGGTGGAACAACAATAAACTGCCCAGCAGTTCTAAAAATAAAAAATCGATCCAATAATTATTTAAGCTTTTCATTACGGCTCCTCAGATTAAAGTAATTGCTTGTAAAAATCAAAAAGGTTTCATCGGCAACGCCAATAACAGATATCATTTTTCCTAAAATAAAAAGTAAAACCAACAAAATGACATTTGTCATTCTATGATTGGCACAAACTCACTACGATGCAGTTGCTAATTTTATTATAGTAAATGTATGAAGAAAAGGAAAAGGGGTTTTGCAGATGTTGATTGAAATAGAAAACTTAGTGAAACGTTATGGCGACTTTATCGCATTGAATCATCTGGATTTAACTGTGAAAAAAGGAGATATTTTTGGATTGTTAGGTCCCAATGGTAGTGGAAAATCGACCGCGATTAATTGTATGCTCTCACTGCTAACCTATGATCGTGGTTCGATTAAATTGTTCGGCGAAGAGATGGGACCGGAAAAATATGGAATCAAACAAAAAATCGGTGTCGTTCCACAAGAAATCGCACTATTTGAAGAATTAACAGTTGTAGATAATATCAACTATTTTTGCGGCTTATATATCCCGCAAAAAGCTAAGCGAAAACAGTATGTGGAAGAAGTTATCCAGTTGGTCGGGTTGGAAGAATTTCGCAAATTTTATCCTAAACAATTAAGCGGCGGCCTGAAGCGGCGATTGAATATTGCGTGTGGTATCGTGCATAAACCGGAATTAATCTTCCTAGATGAACCGACCGTTGCAGTTGATCCACAAAGTCGGAATAAAATTTTAGATAGTATCAAAGAATTAAATCGGCAAGGAGCGACAATCGTTTACACGACCCATTACATGGAAGAAGTTGAAATTTTATGCAATCATATCGTGATTATTGATCAAGGACAAGTGATTGCTGAAGGAAGCAAAGAACAACTGAAAAGCATGGTTCGTGAAAATGAAAAAGTAATCATTGAAGTTCCTAGTTTAACAACGGAGCAGCTTGCTGACCTGCAAGCTTTTCCAGCTATCTTAGAAGTAACATATGCGGATAGTTTATTACAAGTAACGACAAAAGAGTTAACACAAGCACTATTGCCGATCTTAAATTATTTTGAAGCGGAAAAGATTATGTATGCCAATATTCACACGCAAGAAGCGACGCTGAATGATGTCTTTTTGGAAATCACCGGCAAAGAATTAAGGGATTAGGGGTGAGAAAATGTTTCTACGATTATTTAGTTATCGCATTCGGATTCTATTAAGAAACCGCAGCCTGCTCTTTTGGACTTTGGCCTTTCCGATCGTTTTGGGCTTGCTCTTTAATTTAGCTTTTGGCAATTTAGATCAGATCACGGCTTTGGAAAGTTCAACAGTCGGCATCGTTGCCACAGATGATACGCAAAAGGAATCCTTCGAAGCGGTCTTAAAAGAAGTCAAAAATGGCGATAAGGTACTTTTTAAAGGCAGAGAATTATCAAAAAAAGCTGCACAACAACAATTGTCAGAGGATAAAATCGCTGGTTATTTTGAATTCACCGGTACTACCATTGAATTATTTGTGAGTAAAAGTACGGTTCAACAAACGATTTTAAAAGAGCTCTTAAATCAGTATCTGCAAAACAGGGACAAGATCGAAACCTTAATGGCCGCAG
This sequence comes from Enterococcus pseudoavium NBRC 100491, assembly GCF_001544295.1. Taxonomy (GTDB): domain Bacteria; phylum Bacillota; class Bacilli; order Lactobacillales; family Enterococcaceae; genus Enterococcus_A; species Enterococcus_A pseudoavium. The sequence goes on along the minus strand of NZ_BCQF01000004.1, from coordinate 96,885 downwards.
GGGCGCTTCAACCCCAAGAAATTAATCAAGTATTAAGCCAAAAGAACTTTGTTGCGGCTGAAGATGTCAGCGGAAACTTTAATTTGAAATCATTCTATTTCTTTACTCTTGTCGGAATGACCATTATGTACGGCTTTATGTGGGGCTTACGCAATGCTAACGATCAACAGGCCAATCAATCATCTGAAGGTATGCGGTTGTGTTTGATTCCCCGTAATAAATTACTGGTTTCTTTTGCCAATATGCTTGCAAGCTTTGTACTTTTCTTGATTCAAATCTGTTTGATTTTATTATTTTATCATTTTGTTTACCGTGTCGAATTTGGCAATCATTGGAACTATATTTTACTAGTCAGCGGGTTAGGGGCTTTTACTTCAATTTCTTTTGGGACGTTGATCGGCAATCTTTTTGCAAAGCTGGATTTTCAACAAAAAATTTCAATCGGGATCTCTATTTCAATGATTATGAGCTTTTTGGCTGGAATGATGGGCTCGCAAGGCATCAAATATTGGATTGATGTCAACCTGCCACTGCTAGGTAGAATCAATATTGTGAATTTAATCAGTGAAAGCTTATATCAATTGTTTTATTATCAATCATTACAGCCATTTTATACGAACTTAGTTTGGTTAGGCGGCTTCGGACTTTTGTTCGTGTTAGTAAACTATTCTTTTGAAAGGAAGGTGCAATATGACCACTTATAGAGCCATCCTCCAGATTCTTAAAAAGAATAAGGGCAGTCTACTGTTAGGTGTCATCATTATGGTCGTCATTACGATCTTTTACGCAGGGCAGCTGTCGCAAGATGCGGAGGAACTACAAGGTGCTAAATTGACGATCCTGTCAGACGAACAGTCTGCCTTGGAAAAAGACTTTGTTGCTTATTTAGGCCAGCAGCATACTATAGTAGAATTAAAAGACACTTCACAAAAAAGTTTAGATGATGCATTGTATTTTAATGAAGTCGACTATATTCTGACGATTCCGAAAAATTTTTCAGAGCAGCTCAGTCGAGGGGAAGCAGTGAAACTAACTAGTAAGACGCGCCCAGACACGTTTTCTCAATCATTGGTTGATACGACGATCAACAATTATTTGACGACCTATCTGACCTATCGGAAAAAACTGCCGGCACAAAGTCCACAAGAACTGATAGAAAAAACGCAAAATACCCTTGGCAAAACTGGCCGCGTCCATTTTGATGCAACGTACCATAAGAAGAAAAAACAAAATGTGACTGGCCAAATCTATAATTTATTAGCCTACGGTATGTTTTTATCGATTTTTAGCGGATATGCTGCGGTGAACTTAGCCTTTAATCGTAAGGAAATTCGGCGCCGAAATAGTTGTTCACCTGTTTCACGCCAAAAATTATCTCGCAAAATTTCCGTTGGTAATCTGGTTTATGCGATTTTGTGCTGGCTGATCTTTTTAGTTTTTGTGCTGTTCATTACAAAGGGTCGTTTTGATCAAGTGATGGGTTATTTTGTGTTGAATACCCTCGCCTTTTTTACAGCGATTGTCAGCTTTTCAATCATGGTCACCAGTGTTATCCAAAATGAAGAAGCTATCAGTGGAATCAATAATATCTTTATTATGGGAAGTTGTTTTGTCGGCGGGGTCTTTGTGCCAAGTCAGTTTTTACCAGAGATTGTTAATAAAATTGCGGCCTTTACCCCGACTTATTGGTTTGCCGAAAACAATGCATTAGTCGGAAAAACAGTGAACTTCGATCAAAGCTTTTTGGATAAATTTATTTTCAATTCAGGAGTACTGTTCGCCTTTGCGGCCGCATTCTTAGTGATTCACCTGATTACAATGCGGGAAAAAGGCAGCCTGGCTTTTAAAAAAGTTCAAACATAAAATAAAAGTTCCAGAAACAGCTATCTATGCGCTGTTTTTGGAACTTTTTTTGTGACAACTATGCAAAACCTTGCTCTAGGATTTCTTTTGTTGCCGAACAAGTCGCCTAGATAAAAAGGGAGGGTTTCAGACTTCGAAATAAATCTGCTGCTTTTCACCGAAAAAGATTGGTAGTAAATCATTCAAGGTTCCAGCTAGCTTTTGGTTGGTTAGCTCGGCTTTTTTGACCCAGAAGAGCTTTTCCGGAAGGGCTTGTTTTTTGACTTTGGCAGTATAAAGGAAAGCTAGTTCGCGAGCTCCCGTAGTTAAGTTGTTCCACTCAGCTGTTCCTCGTAGTAGCGGTTGAACCGTGAGCCCCGTTTCTTCCTCGATTTCACGCAGAGTTGCATGATAACTGCCTTCATTTCTTTCGACATGCCCACCAGGAAAGGTCCAGCCAGGCCAATCTTTTTTCTTACGATCTTGAATCAAGATTTCACCCAGTTCATTTTCAATCATTACCATCATGGTTAATTCAATGGTTAAAAAACGTGTCATTTGATCACCTCGTTGTGATTATACAACATACTACGCAGATTTTTTTGACAATGGTATACTGTTGCTAAGGAAAAGTGAGTATCCTTACGATTTTCCAATCGTAAAATCAGCAATTATTTTTATTTGGATATTCGTGGAGCAGTGTAATTATTTTTTATAAAGCAGGGGGAGTAAACGTGGAAAAACAAGAAGAGCAACTACTGATTGATTTAACTTCCGCACGTGGTATTGCGGGAAATGAAGATGAGGTCAGAGAAGTTTTTAAGACGTATGCCAAAGAATTTGCCGATGATATTTTCTTTGACGGATTAGGCAGTGTGATTGCTAAACACGGTGGCGGTGGCGGACCAAAAGTGTTCATTTCAGGTCACTTAGATGAAGTCGGCTTTATGGTCACTAAGATTACCGAAAAAGGTTTTTTAGAATTCCAAACGATCGGTGGCTGGTGGAATCAAGTAATGCTGGCTCAGCAAGTGGAAATTAAAACGCGTCAAGGGAAAATCATCCATGGTGTGATTGGTTCAAAACCACCCCATGTATTGACCCCAGAAGCACGCAAGAAACCATTTGAAATCAAAGATATGTTCATTGATATTGGCGCATCGAGTCTTGATGAAGCGAAAGAATGGGGCATTCGTCCCGGTGATATGGTAACGCCATATATTCAGTATCAACGAATGAATGACTCAAAATTCTTATTAGCTAAAGCGTGGGATAATCGCATCGGTACGGCAGTGGCTTTACGCGTTTTGGAAAATCTGTCAAAACGTGAACATCATAATGTTTTGTTTGCCGGTAGTGATGTGCAAGAAGAAGTTGGCTTGCGAGGTGCTCGCACAAGTTCTCATATTGTTAATCCCGATATCGCCTTTGCCTTAGATACTGGTACGGCGGGTGATACTCCAGGAATGACACCGAAAGAAGCGGATTCTGTTCTTGGAAAAGGCCCGCAAATTTTGATCTATGATGCTTCGATGGTTCCCCATAAAAAATTATTGGATTTCGTGATTGATGTGGCCGAAGAATTGGAGATTCCGTTCCAATACACAGTGATTGCCGGCGGCGGAACGGATGCTGGACAAATGCACCTGACGCGTGACGGTGTACCATCAGTAGCTATCACAGTTCCGGTTCGTTACCTACATTCTCATACATCGATCATTCATGAAGATGATTATTTTAATACCATCAAGTTAGTGACCGAAGTTGTTGCACGTCTAGATTACGCTACTGTTGGCGAGCTTAAGAATTACTAGCCGATCAATAAATGAAAAATTGTGAGTCACTCATAATATAAGTAGGAATGGAGAGTCTGTCTATGCGTCTTAGTGAATATCGTCAACTCGCCAAAGACCGTTTAAACGGTCAATGGGGAATCAATGTTGGATTGGTTGTGATCGTAGGTCTGTTGAGCGGCGCGATTAGCAGCGTCTCAACAATCGCTAACAATGAAAACATTCAATTAGGAATCTCGTTTTTATTAGGAATATTTGTTTTATTTGCTTTCAGTTACGCCTTGTATTACATCAGCCTGTATGTCGTTCGAGGTGGCAGAGCAGAATTGGGACAAATTTTTGTGGTCTTTCAACAAGGTTATTATGTTCCGTTGCTGTTAATTAATATTGTTGCTCAAATTGTTCAATACGCTTTAGCCGCACTCTTTTTCATCCCACTGCTACTGCAAGCAGGTGGCAGCGTGTATTTCTCACTGATTTCATCAGGTGGTGTTACTAATGTTGAAAACATGGGAACAATGTTTAACGTTGGTTTGTTTACCTTATATTTTATTTTGTTGATTATTTTCTTATTAGTGTCGACTATTATTAGTATCATTTTCAAATTCGCTGTCTGGGTAAAATTCGACTATCCTGATCTAAGTGTTGGAGAATCGATCAAGCGAGCATGGTTACTGTTAAAAGATCGCTGGGGCCAGTACATTCTATTACAATTATCATTTATTGGTTGGTATATTTTAGGTTTTGTGGCGTTGATTGTGGGTCTATTATTTGTAGCTGTCTACGTTAATACGGCTAGTGCAGCTTTCTACGATCAAGCCTTGAAGGAAAAAATCGATCAGGGGGAATTAGCATGAAAATAACCGTACTAGGTTGTTTAGGAGCATACCCTTACCAAGGGCAAGGAACGACGAGCTATTTACTGCAAGCAGCCGGGTTCAATTTATTATTAGACGCTGGCAGTTCAACATTGGTGGAATTAGAGAAAGAATTGGACCCGCTAGCTTTAGATGCGGTCATTTTGACTCATTATCATCACGATCATATTGCTGATCTTGGTGTACTGCAGTATTATTGGCAGTTGTTTCCAACCCAAACACCCAAACCAATCTTACCAATTTACGGACATACTGAGGATGAATTTCATTTCAACGAGCTTACGATGGAAGGTGTGACGGAAGGTCGACCTTACTTTGAAGCAGAAGAATTGAAAATTGGCCCTTTTCTTGTTACGTTTATGAAGACGATTCATCCGGTTCCTTGTTATGCAATGCGTTTCGTTGAAGAAAAGACTGGGGCAGTTTTTGTTTTTACCGGCGATTCCGGTTATTTGGAATCCTTTAATGAATTTGCTAAAGAAGCTGATTTGTTCTTGGCCGATACCTATTTATTTGATGGAAATGAACATCACAAAGCTCATTTTACTGCCGGTGAAGCGGGGACGTTTGCTAAAAACGCGGGTGTCAAAAAGCTCGTTTTGACCCATTTGCCACAACAAGGAGATCTAGCAGAATTACGTCAACAAGCCGTAGCAAAGAGTAACGGGATTCCGGTAGAATTAGCACAGCCACATAAAATTTTCGAGCTATAAGAAAGAAGGAGTTGTACTATGCTATACGTACCAAATGACAAAGAGCGTGATCCACGAGTAAACTTGGCAATTGAAACTTACCTTTTACAAAATATGCCTTTAGATGAGCCGATTTTACTTTTTTATATAAATGAACCATCGATCATCATCGGTCGTAATCAAAATACGATCGAAGAAATCAATAAAGAGTATGTTGATGAAAAAGGGATTCATGTCGTTCGCCGTTTAAGTGGTGGCGGAGCCGTTTATCACGATTTAGGTAATTTGAACTTTAGCTTCATCATGCCTGATGATGGCAACTCCTTTAGAGATTTTAAAAAATTGACAGAACCGATCGTTGAAGCACTGCACAAATTAGGGATCGAAGGAGCGCAATTAAAAGGTCGGAACGATCTAGTAATCAACGACAAAAAATTCTCCGGTAATGCGATGTATTCGACTAATGGTCGCATGTTTGCTCACGGGACTTTGATGTTTGATAGCAATATCGATGAAGTTGTCAACGCCTTGAAAGTAAAGAAAGATAAGATTGAATCAAAAGGCATCAAATCGATTCGTTCACGCGTCACCAATATCAAGGAGTACTTACCAGCTGACAAACAAAGCATGACGACAGAAGAGTTCCGCCAAGCGATTCTGTTACAAATTTTTGGAGTCGCTAGTGTTGATCAAGTGAAGACCTATGAATTGAATGAGGAAGATTGGAAAGCCATCAATCAAATCTCAGATGAATACTACAAGAACTGGGATTGGAATTATGGGTGTTCACCCGAATTTAACTTAGAACGACAAAAACGTTTCCCAATCGGTTCGATTGAAGTCCGTTTAGCTGTAGCCAATGGTGAAATCGAAAAAGCCAAAGTCTTCGGTGATTTCTTTGGATTAGGTGAGATCAAGGATGTTGAAAATCAATTGATCGGCTCCCGCTATGAGAAAAAAGCTTTAGAAGAAAGCATCGACCAAATTGATTTGACCCATTACTTTGGTAATGTTACTAAGGAAGAATTTTTAGAACTGATTTATTAAAAGCAGAAACCCTTTCGAGCGAATCGCTCGAAAGGGTTTCTTTCTCGTCTTAACGTGTTTAGTAAACTGGGGTTATAAATCTAAAGTGATTTTAAAAAATTGTTGTTTTTCTTTATTTTGCCACTGCCAGTCGTCATTGGAATGTTTAACCGCTTGTTCTAGTTCGGGATACAAATTAATCGGCTGATCACTATCGATGATCTCAGTAAAGGAATGGCGATTAAAAATGCTTGTATTGCTTTCGACGATCAATTGTCCGTGTTCTTGTCGAATCGAGATATCAACCGAGCCATAGTGTGAATCATTCAAGAATTTCTCAAATAATTGAATCAGTAGATAAATATTTTCATCCTTAAGATAATCGGTCTCTTCAAGGATACTCAGTTGACAAGAAAAGAAATTGGCTCGCTTTCTGAATTCTTTTTGATAATACTCCCGTATCTGCTGTAGCAAATGAGTTAGAGCCGGGGCTTGATTTGCTGTTAGGGCTTCTTTTTCTGCCAATAACTTGAAGGTAGTCAGCAGATTGCTTTGTTTTTCTTTTACTCTGATTAGTTGTTGCGCATCTTCTCGCTGTTTTGTTTGATATTTTTGAATGAAATGAAATTCCTCAACAAAATGATAGCCACAAATTAAGATCATCAGACCGCTGAATAATACCCAAGGCCAATCGGTCGTTAAGTTAGCGGCTCCGGCAAAGAGCTGAATATAAAAGAAGCAATGGATAAAGGCTGCCATAATGATCCCAGGCGAACAAAGCATATAGAAGCGATTATGGTCAGTCGATTCTGCTAGTGCAATCGCCGAAGTAAATAAAGTCATAAAGACATTAAAACCACTGAAAATCTGGACGGCAATCGGCAAGGATAGTTCCCCAGCTGCAATACAGAGCAAGCCAAAAATCAAAAGAAAAACTTGCGCGCCAACGCCATAAAGATAATAATGTTGGTATTTTTTTGCTTGCAACAAATAATAATTGGTCAAAAAGACCGGGATCAAAATAGAAGTTAGATTATAAAGAATCGATAATGTGGTCGGACCGAACAAAGTACTGGCCAGAACATTCAACCCGATTGATTGTAATCCGACTAAACAAGTAAAGCCGATCAAAAGCAGCGTCGAAATGAACTGTTTTTTCGAATCTTTTGGTTTTATCAGCAGTACGGTCAGTAATAGTACAAATAAGATTAAACAAATCATCAAAAGTAAAGATTGTGGTAATGAGCGCAGGAAAAAGAACCGGCTGACATCTTTGGCTTCGCCAATAAATACTTGAGCAGGGATTCCAGCATAATATTCATAAGGTGTCTTGGTCACAATACGCAATTTCTGCTGACGATAATTAGACGGTAAATGGATGGTTGCTTGTAACAAACCAGGTTCTTCTTGCTTCTCAGTAGCCATGTATTTGTAGATAAGTTGCTGGCCAACATAAACCCTAAGCCATTGATGATTTGTTCGGACAACTAGCTGAGGGTCATCAAATTTTTTTTCCAATTGCTGCTGCATGATTAGGGAATTGTTTGGCTGAACATTTTTTAAGCGATGCTCCGTTTTTCCAAAGATATACTGATCTGTATGGTTTTTAACGATAAATGTCCACTGATCATTCAATTCTTCTACATTTGTTTTTTTTATCCCGTTTGAAATTTTAAAACTAGCTAAAGAAACTAATATTAAAATAACTGAAATTATAAAAAAGCAAGTTGTTTTTGAATGGAAGTGAGCAAAACACTTTTTTTCTGAATTTGTTGTAATAGAATAACACCCTTTCTTTAAAAAAAGAAAATGAGAAGCTTTATAATATATAGCATATATTAGCATAACACAGATTATAGTCAAAACAAATTCATTATATTATTCAATTGATAATTAAAAAATAGATTTTTTTGAATAATATGTTATGATAGAAATAAGAAGAATTTTCTTTTTTAAGGAGGTAAAAACAGTTGATGAAAAGCAAAAAAATAACAATTGTTTATGCTGTTATGATTTTTTCTTTGTTCTTGTTGGCGATAGTAACTATTGTTATTCCAAAAGTGCTACAAGTGACCCCTTATGTTATTTCAGATAATCAAATGACGCCGGAATACCGAAAAGGTGGTCTCGTTTTTATCAAAGATGCAATAGAGCCGATTCATGTTGGCGATACGATTACTTATTATGAAAATCAAGGGAAGGCGATTAAGACCCGACGTGTATTGGCAGTCGATAATAAAATCGCTGGGTACTTCGTTAAAGGAGACAATTCTGATAAAGCCGAGATGGGGCTGGTGCACGAGCGAAATTTAATTGGTCGCCCTCATTTTTATCTGCCTTATATTGGTTTTTTGGTTAACGCGAAAGTAATGAATCTTTTAAAGAGTGGGTTATTTGTCGGAGCCATCTTAATGACTCTCTCAACCTTATTTTTTCAAACAGAATTGAAACAGAAGGTTCGACAACAAGTCGAATAAAAAAAGGGGATGTGATAAGACTTTTATCACATCCCCTTTTGTAATTTAACAATTTCAATGATTCTTTTACTTCATCCTTTGTAGCTTTCATTACTAGGTCTGCTTCTATCATCTCAATACAAATAATTCCTAAAACTAATTCGGTCAAAACTCTCTCATTTCTTTTCTTTCTATTTTCAGCATCGCTCAAGGTAGTACTGCAGGTGCAGAAATACAGAGAAAGGAAAAAACGCTACGTTCAACTAAGTCGACTTTCTCGGAAACAGCTGGAAAAGGACTAAACGGTAAAAGTCTGAAAAAGAGTTATAAGAGCCCCTTTTTTGATCAGAGCTTTTTATACAACAGTATATCCGCCTGCACGTAGCGCTACAATAGCAGCCTCGTATTTGTTGGCTTTGATTAAGACATAGTCGGTATTATAGGTTGAAATAGCAAAAATACTGATGTTGGCATCCGCTAACAGTGAAGCGATTTTTGCCAGAATGCCGACTAAACTAAATTCTAGTACACCTTCGATCTTGAAACCTTTCCAGCCGTCTTCTCGTTCGAGTGTATCCGTTGGAACGTTGTCAGTAGCAGAAACAATCGATATTTCTTCAGCCGTCACCCCGATAAAAAGCGGCTGTTGTGTTAGATCCACCAAGTTTAGATCAGCAACCTGATAAACAGATAATTCTTGCGGCAAAATTTCTAATTTCATTGAAAGGGCTCCTCTCATTTACAGTTGATCTTTTAAATTTAGCAAAGGAAATTACGGAATGCAATTCGATTTTTTGCTGAAAAATTTGCTCCATAGTATATTTGAGGAAATAATTAAAGGGGCGTTTAGCATGAAAGCATTGTATTTTGAACACTTTGGCGGCAGTGAGGTTCTGCAATATGGGGAACTTTCTAAACCAGTAATCCGTGATAATGAAGTATTAGTAGAAGTGGAATATATTGGCATGAACTTTGCTGATATTTACCGCCGGCGCGGAGCGTATCATATTGAAAAACACGATCCTTACATCAATGGTTATGAAGGTGCGGGAATTGTCGTGGAAATCGGTTCAAAGGTAACGAAACAAAAAGTCGGTGAGACTGTTTTGTTTGTCGACGTGCCCTTGGCTAATGCCGAATACGTAGCGATACCTAGTGAACAGGCGATCCAATTACCCGTGGGTATTGATAGCAAGTTGGCTGCAAGTATCGGTTTGCAAGGGATGACTGCTGATTTTTTAGCCCATGATCTTGGAAAAAATGTCTCCGGGGAAAAAGTATTTATCACGGGAATCAGCGGGGGTGTTGGGCAATTACTTTCACAGATGCTAGTAGCAGATGGACTAGAAGTATCTGGCTCTGCCTCTTCAGCAGAAAAACAAGCACTGGCTCTTTCTCATGGAGTGAAGCAAGTTTTCCCTAGTCGTGAAAAAGCTTGGGTCGAAACGGTGGAAGGAGAATTTGCGACCGCTTATGATGGCGTCGGCACGACTATCCAACAAAGCTTAGACTTGATCAAACACCGTGGGAAAGTCATCTTTTTTGGTATGGCGGGTGGCGATCCGGTGAAAATCGATCCAGTCGCATTGATGTCTGAATCAAAAAGTATTCTAACAGGGGATCTGTGGGATTATTTAACCAGCTATGAAGAAAGAAAAATACGCAGCCAACGTCTATTCAGCTATTTTGTTAAAGGACAAATCAAAATCAGTGAACCAACGATTTTCCCATTGGCGGAAGGCAAACAAGCTCATGAGTATTTAGAAACTGGGAAGAGTATTGGGAAGGTATTGTTGAAGCCATAATAATTAAGCGCAGTTGAAGCTAAGAGGATTATTGGAGCGTGAAAGAGAAATCAGGAAATGCCCAAGAGTTTGGACAGTCGTAGTAACTATAAAAAAACTAAGAGTGTATTTCTTTATTTTTTAAGATTAAACTTGGACTTAGAAATAGTAAAAACTGCTTGAGAGTAGGTCTCAAGCAGTTTTTTAACATCACAGGAGGGATTCGAACCCCCGACCGTCCGCTTAGAAGGCGGATGCTCTATCCAGCTGAGCTACTGTGACAAGTAGTTTTGCAACAATTGCTATTATAGAAAAACTACCTTTACTTGTCAATCATAATTCGTTATTTTACTGATTCAAAGAGATATTCTTTGATCAATTTCAGGGTTTTAGGATTTTCAATCAGTGAACCATGATCGGATTGTTCATCGACAACGATCTCTTTATATTTTTCGCTATCACCATAAATAAGTCTTCCCGCTAAGACACTTGTCAAGGGGACAGTCGTATCGGTATTCTGATTATCCACGTTGCCGGCAATATTATAGACGGTAATATTTTTTGGAATGTTCTTTTTGTTTTTTAGATAATAATTTAAGAGAGCACTCTTGGTTTTTGGTTTAGTGAAGGTAGAACTATTGTCGTTGTATTCCCACGAAGTATCATTATAAGGCGATCCTAGTGTAATCAAATGATACAACGACGGATCATTGCTTTTATGTTCATTTTCCAAGTAACCGGTAATGATTAAGCCGCCATTTGAATAGCCTACGTAATCATAAGTGTTGAAGGTGTAATATTTCTCAGCGTATTCCAAAGCCTTTTGGAACCAGCGGGATTGTTTAGGTAATGAAGGATCAGAACCGTCTTCAAAAGCAATCGCAATGATAGGACGTTTAGTAGCTTTATTAAAATGTCCAGATGAAGTTATGGAATCATCTTTATTCACCGTGATTTTTACTTCATCGACGTTTTTTTCCGTCTGTTTCAATGAGTCCACTAGGCTGTCAAAGCGATCAACATCACCATTTGTGCCTGGAACCATGATAACTGGTGCCGGAATGGCTAAGGGATCGACGGAATTCTTGGTCGCATGGACATGATCTTTGGTTTTAAATAAAATTATTCCGAGGAGACATAGTAAGCCGAGTGCTATGAGGCCCCCTATTTTTTTGTTTTTCACAGGAAACTCCCCCGTTTCAGTTCCCTAGTGTACGCCGATTTTTTTCAGGTACAAGTAAAAAGGCGAAAATTCAAAAAAATTTCGAATTTTCGCCATTAAAATTAAACTAGTTGCTTTTTGAGATCAAGGCGACGCCATCGCCTAATGGCAGTAAGGTCGAAGTAAGCTCAGGAGATTTTGTGACTTCTGCTAGGAATTCATTCAAGTGACGGTGGATCGAACGATTTTTGCGAGGAATTTCTTCAATCGGCTGCAAGACAGTCCCCGCTTGGAAAATGTCATCCACCATCAATACACCGTCGTCAGCTAATAGACGCAAACATTCTGGTAAAAAGGTAATATATTTTGATTTAGCACTATCCATAAAAATAAAATCATAAGGTCCTTCTAAAGTACCTAATAATTCAGCAGCATCACCTTCTAATAAGGTAACTTGCTCTGTTAAGCCCAGCTGCTCAAAATTCTTCTTGGCTTTTTCAATCATAACGGGGAAGCGATCGATCGTGGTGATCTTCGCGTCTGCGCCGAGGGATTCCGCCATTAAGCTAGCTGAAAAACCAATCGCGGTTCCAATTTCTAAGACATTTTTTGGTTGTTTCTGTTTTAATAAAAATTGTAAAAAAACCACTGTTTCATGAGGGATCACCGGTACACCATTTTCGTGGGCGAGTTCTTCTAGTGCCCCTAGTTTTCCAGTCAATTGTTTTTGCTCTGTTCGTAGGTAGTGTAAAATATCTTCATTAATAATTGGACGGTACATCATTTCGTTACGCATTATTCGGCCTCTTTCTCCAATAGTTTTCCTAAAATCTGCCAGTCTGCCTGAATCGCCTCACTCAACGAACGATTGTAAAAAATCGCTGCTGGGTGGAAGAGGGGCACGACAGTATAGTGTTTTTCTGATAATTGATAGCTGTCTTGTTCAAGGGTCAATTCTAATACCGGACCATGATAGATTTCACCGTGGCGGGCGCTGATCTGCCATTTGGGGCCCAGTAAACGCTGCAAACCAATATTACCTAAAGTCGCGATGATCTTCGGTTGGATGACCGGTAACTCATAATCTAAAATCGGTGCGTGAGCTAAGACTTCTTTTTTACTTGGTGTCCGATTAGGATAAACAATTTCGCTGGTCTGTGTTCGCTTATTCAATCGCTTAACGACTTTGTAGGGACGACTTCTAACCGCGCTAGTGATATAAGTATTCTCCCGTGTCAGACCAATCGAGGTCATTGCTTGGAGCAGTTCTTTGCCGGCTGCGCCAGAAAAGGGGATGTGGTTGGCAACTTCGTTTCGACCAGGGGCTTCACCTAAAAGCATCAGCTTTGGCTGCAACGGTCCTTGGCCGGCAATAAATCCCTCCAGCTGAAAATTTTTTGAACGCTCTGCTACTAAATCAACTAACTTTTTAGGATAATCCATGTCTATCACCTCGATTGATTTACTATCATCTTTTTAATAGTAGAAAAAAGCACCGCATCCGTCAATAATTAATCATTGACTTGACGGATCTTTTTTAGTAAGATGTTAATGTTGTAATTGTGGACTCCACAGCTACAACCGCACAGAACAAGTATTAAGTACTTCGGTCACTTGGGATGGCGAGTCTAAGTATATAATATAAGGAGGTGCCACAAGCATGTACGCAATCATCAAAACTGGCGGTAAACAAATCAAAGTTGAAGAAGGTCAAGCAGTCTACATTGAAAAATTAGACGTTGAAGCGGGCGAAAAAGTTGTCTTCGACCAAGTTGTTTTAGTAGGCGGAGAATCTACCAAAGTAGGAGCTCCTATCGTTGAAGGTGCAACTGTTGAAGGAACTGTTGAAAAACACGGCAAACAAAAGAAAGTCGTTACTTTCAAATACAAACCTAAAAAACATTCACACCGTAAACAAGGTCATCGTCAACCTTACACTAAAGTTGTCATTGACTCAATCAAAGCATAAAAAAGAAGGTGCCTAAGTTGATCAAAGGTACATTCACGCGAAATCAAGCAGGGCTAATCAGCGAGTTTACCCTGACTGGTCACGCAGAAGCAGGTCCTTACGGTAGTGATATCGTCTGTGCCGCGGTTTCTGCTTTAGCCATTAGTACAGTAAACAGCTTAGATGCACTAGCAGGTGTCATTCCGAATGTTGAAACCAACGACGATGAAGGTGGTTATCTTCAGGTGGCGTTGAAAGAAGACAATTCTATGACCCAAGAGCAGATGAATATCTCGCAAATTTTGCTAGAGCATTTATTATTAGGCTTGCAATCAATCGAAATCGATTATTTGGATTTCATTGAAGTCCAAACAAATTCTAAATCATAGGAGGTGCAGCTCATGTTAATGAATATGAACTTACAATTATTCGCCCACAAAAAAGGTGGCGGTTCAACTTCTAACGGACGTGACTCAGAATCAAAACGTTTAGGTGCTAAACGTGCTGATGGTCAAACTGTTACTGGTGGATCAATTCTTTATCGCCAACGTGGTACTAAAATTTTCCCTGGTGTAAACGTAGGTATCGGTGGCGATGACACATTGTTTGCTAAAGTTGACGGCGTAGTACGTTTCGAACGTAAAGGTCGCGACAAAAAACAAGTGTCTGTCTACCCAGTCGCTCAAGAAGCTTAAGTCATTCGAAGTCCTGATCCTGTTAAATAGGGTCAGGGCTTTTTTTGTGAAAATAGTTATAGAAATTTGGTTGGCATTAGGGAATCAAACGATAATTTGGTATATTTTGTAGTACATAGAATCAAAAGGAATTAGAGAATTAAGCGAGGGGTTACTATATCTAGAGTAGTAAAGAAAGGAAAAGTGAAGGTGCAGTCTTTAAAAGAAAAAATCATTGTCGAAAGTAAACGGATTGGGATCGATAAAATTGGTTTTGCTTCGGCTGAGCCATTTTATGAATTAGAATCGTCTTTGCAAGAACAACGCGCACGGGGCTACAATTCTGGATTTGAGCATCAAGTTGTGGAGGAACGTATCTATCCCGAAAAAACGTTTGAAAATCCGCAAACGATTATTGCGATCGCGTTGGCTTATCCAACCAAAATGCGAGAAGAGGTTCCTAAAGATGAAAAGCGGGGGATGTTTGCACGAGCGTCTTGGGGAATCGATTATCATGAGATTTTACGGGATCGTTTGGAAAAATTGATTGCTTTTATCAAAGCACAGGCGGCAAACCTTCAGCAAGAAAATGAATGGCGTTTTGCACCACAAGTAGACACGGGTGAATTGGTCGATGTAGCGGTAGCCCAGCGCGCCGGTCTTGGATTTATCGGACGAAATGGTTTACTGATTACAGAAGAATATGGTTCTTTTGTTTATTTAGGGGAGATCATCACAAATATCCAATTTGAAACGGATGAAGCGGTGCCTTTTGGCTGTGGGGATTGTACACGCTGTGTGACGGCTTGCCCCACGAAAGCTTTATTAGGTGATGGCCGGATGAATGCTCAGCGGTGTCTTTCTTATCAAACTCAGACGAAAGGCATGATGCCGGAGGAATATCGTAAAAAGATGCGCAACGTAATCTATGGTTGTGATATTTGTCAGTTGGTCTGTCCCTATAATAAAGGAAAAGATTTTCATTTTCATGCCGAAATGGAACCGCAAGTTGATGAAGTCTATCCAAAATTGAAACCAATGCTGAGTCTGTCAAACAAGCAATTCAAAGCACAGTTTAGCCATTTAGCTGGCTCGTGGCGGGGGAAAAAGCCCTTGCAGCGCAATGCTTTGATCGCTTTAGCGAATGTAGGTGATCGGACTGCGTTGCCAGACATTTTAGTTTGCGCACAAGAAGATGTACGGCCGGTAATTCGTGGCACAGCGGCTTGGGCAATTGGACGGCTAGGCAAAAGTGAACCAGAGCAGTGGTTGGCTCATTTGGCGGAATTGAAAAATAAAGAAACAGATTCTGAGGCACTGGCGGAAATTGAACAGGCAATCACAGAGCTGCAGCAAAGAGTTGCTAAAGTCAGAAAACGAAAACGGTCTACAGAAGAAAAGTGATTTTGAGAGTCGAAGAGCAGTGCTTGTTGAATAAAATCAACGAAGTACCTAGCAAAGTATTTTGAATGACTAAGAAGATTGTTTTCCTTAGAGGAAAGGACTAGAATGGGGGCTAAGCAGATCATTTAGGAGGAAAGCATGAAAATTATCATTTTAGGTGCTGGCAAAGTTGGTAAGACACTGACCCAGCAACTGTCAGATGAGGAATATGATTACGATGTAGTGGTTGTGGATCTACATCCGGAAAAAATCGAAGCAATCGTTAATCAATTTGATGTATTAGGGGTAGTAGGTGATGGTGCGACCTATGATATTTTGCTAGAAGCTGGGGTTGAAGAGACAGATATTATTATTGCGGTGACTCAATCAGATGAACTGAACATCCTAGCCTGTTTGATGGCTGAGAAAATGGGTGCGCTAAATTCGATTGCACGCGTGCGGAATCCAGAATATTTGAAGCAACGCTCCTTCATGCGGGATCAGTTGGGTCTTTCTATGATCATCAATCCAGAGTTGGAAGCAGCTAATGAGATACGCCGAATGTTACTGTTTCCTTCAGCTTTTAAAGTAGATACTTTTGTGAGTGGGAAGATCGAGTTAGCTGAATTTCGTTTACGAGAAAATACCCGTCTAATTGGCGTTCCTTTGAGTCGTCTAAATAAAGTTTCCAAAACGAATGTCTTGATTTGTGCCGTTCGACGAAAAGATCAACTGATCATTCCTAATGGTGACGACGTGTTGGAACAAGGCGATCGGATTCATGTAATGGGGCAACATCGTGATCTAGTCCGTTTTTGTCAGGATATCAATTTGTTTGAACAAAAAACGAAACGGGTAATCATCGTGGGTGGTGGACGGATCGCCTATTATTTAACCAAGCAATTGGTGGAACAAGGGATCCAAGTCAAGATTATCGAGTGTGACCATCAACGTTGTGTTGATCTCTCAATCAAATTACCAGAGGCCACGATTATTGAATCGGATGGTAGCGATGAAGAAATATTGATTGAAGAAGGAATCGAAGGAGTCGATGCTTTTGTAGCCTTAACGGGATTAGATGAGGAAAACATTGTGATTTCATTGTACGCCAAACAAATGAAGGCGAAAAAGACGATCGCAAAAGTTACGCGAACGAATTTTATGAATGTTTTGGATCAGTTGGATATTGACAGCGTGATTTCACCGAAAAGTATCATCGCAACCCAGATCTTGCGCTTTGTGCGGGCAAAAAGTAATCAAGACGATGACAGCAGTGTGAAGACCTTACATCATTTATTTAATGATGATGTGGATGCGATGGAATTTGTAGTGACACCGCAAACTTGCTTTTTAAACAAAAAAGTATCGGAATTGACGTTGAAAAATAATGTGTTACTTGCGGCGATTTCCCGTGAGCGCGGTTTTGTTATTCCAAAAGGCGACACGGAGATTCGTTTAAAGGATCATATTGTGGTCATCACGACTGATCGGAAAATTTATAGTTTGAATGATCTAGTGAGGAGACAGCGGTGAAACACGATGAATAGAAAAATGGTTATCTTTACGATCGGTAAATTGTTGAAGGTCGAGGGGCTGTTGTTGCTACTCCCGTGCCTAGTGGGTTTGTTTTATCACGAACAGGCGGCAATTGCTTACGGTATGGTTGCCGGATTGACTTTTTTTGCGGGAACTTTACTGAGTTGGAAGCAACCGAAAAATCGGACGATTTATGCTAAAGAAGGCTTCCTTATCGTAGGCGTCAGTTGGACCTTGTTGTCGCTATTTGGTTGTCTGCCTTTTATGGTATCGGGTGAAATTCCTTCGTTGGCAGATGCTTTTTTTGAAACTGTCTCGGGGTTTACGACGACCGGCTCGTCTATTCTAACGACATTGAAGGAAATCAGCCATGCGAGTTTATTTTGGCGTAGTTTTACTCACTGGGTCGGTGGTATGGGGATTTTGGTCTTCACAGTGGCCTTCATCCCCCTCGCTTCTGGTCGAACGATGCACATTTTAAAAGCAGAGATGCCGGGACCAATTATTGGTAAATTGGTTTCTAAAGTAAGTGTGACGGCTCGGATTTTATATGTCATTTATACGGTGTTGACCGTGATCCAAATTATTTTACTGGCTTTAGGCGGTATGCCACTTTTTGACAGTGTCTTAAATTCCTTTGCGACAGCGGGCACCGGGGGTTTTGCTATGAGTGATGCTGGAATTACGGGCTATGGCAGTGCCTACATCGAGGGTGTGATTACTGTGTTTATGATTTTGTTTGGGATCAATTTTAATTTGATTTATTTCTTTTTGATTGGCAAGATTCTTCCGGTTTTAAAAAGTGAGGAGCTGCGCGGTTATTTAGGGGTTATCACGGTCTCGACGCTGCTGATTACAATCAATATTTCGTCACAGTTCTCGTCTTATTTACAGGCTTTTCGCTATGC
Organism: Enterococcus pseudoavium NBRC 100491; assembly: GCF_001544295.1. GTDB lineage: Bacteria > Bacillota > Bacilli > Lactobacillales > Enterococcaceae > Enterococcus_A > Enterococcus_A pseudoavium. The sequence goes on along the minus strand of NZ_BCQF01000004.1, from coordinate 78,803 downwards.
AGTCTTTCAAGTTGCGTCAATCATTACCACGACAGGATTTACCACGACAAATTACGATTTGTGGCCCATGTTTTCACAGGTGATCCTATTGCTGTTAATGTTTGTGGGGGCTTGTGCTGGTTCGACCGGGGGTGGTATCAAAGTTTCGCGAATTCAAATCTTACTGAAAAACGCCTTACAAGAATTGAAGAAGATCACTCACTCCCGCAGTGTTACTTCATTGGAATACGAAGGAGAGACGATTACACCTAAGACAATTGGAAATATCCATGCCTATTTGGTTCTATATTTATTGGTTTTCGTCATTTCATTATTGATTCTCTCGCTGGAAGACATCAATTTCCAGACGATTTTTTCCGCAGTCGCCACTTGTATCAATAATGTCGGACCAGGTTTCAAGGCGGTAGGTCCTACCGGGAATTTTGGTTTTTTATCAGATCTTTCTAAATGGACGCTCTCTTTTGCAATGTTAGCGGGTCGCTTAGAGATGTTTCCCATCTTATTGCTATTTTCAAAATCTTTTTGGAAGAGTTAAACTATTTTAAATCTTATCCTGTTTTAGGATAAGATTTTTTCGTAGGCAACGTGGAGAGATGATTTATTTGAATGATTAAAAAAAATATATTCGCTAATTCCAGTTTGTTTCTAAAATGGATAGCTAAAATACTAAGAAATGGTAAAAAATATTAAATATGTTTATAGCCGAAAGATTAACTTCCGGCAAAACTTTTATTTTTTTAAAATATAGTGTATTGTTTTATAGCGGAATATTTGACTTTTTAATAAAAACTATAGATGATTGATATTAGGAATACACTAATAGAGAAGGTGACTGAATGGAACGACGAATTGATCGTATTTATCGTTTTGTCGCGGAAAATGCGAATGTAACGACCAAAGATGTAGCAGATTCATTAGACATCCAACGGACGAATGCCAGTAAAGATTTGAATCTACTTGTTAAGAATGGTCAACTAAGCAAAAGTGAAGGTCGACCGGTACGCTATTTTGTTTCGTCTCAATCAGTAGTAGTATCGTCGTTTGACACAGGAACCCCTGAAGCAGAATCACCGGTGGTGGAGCCTCCGGAGAAAAAGATTTTAAACAAAACGACCAGAAATGTCTTTACTCAGATCATTGGTTCGGCCGGTAGTATGCGCAATGCGGTAGAACAAGCCAAAGCGGCGATTTTATATCCACCGCGGGGATTGAACTGTTTGATTACCGGACCAACCGGATCTGGTAAAACTTTTTTTGCCCACGCCATGTTCCAATTTGCTCAAGCAGAAGGTGTAGTAAATCCTGAACATGAGTTGATTGTGTTTAACTGCGCTGACTATGCTAACAATCCTGAATTATTGATGAGTCATTTATTTGGTTATGAAAAAGGCGCATTTACGGGAGCGGATACCGATAAAGATGGCTTGATTCAACAAGCTGATGGTGGAATGCTGTTTTTAGATGAGATTCACCGCTTGCCACCAGAAGGTCAAGAAATGATTTTCTACTTTATGGATCACGGAACATACAGCCGTTTAGGCGAGACGGGTAAAAATCGTTTTGCTGACGTTCGGATCGTTGGAGCGACGACAGAAGATCCCCATTCAGCACTACTCGATACGTTTGTCCGACGAATTCCAATCAATATTCAAATGCCGGCATTCAGCAGTCGACCGGCCGCGGAACAAGTCGATTTGGTACGGGTAATGGTTGCGATGGAAGCTAATCGGATCCAACGGAAGATCACGCTGACAGAAGATGTGGTAAAAGCGTTGTTAGGGAGTGTTTCGTATGGAAACGTTGGCCAGTTGAAATCGAATATTCAGTTGGTTTGTGCTCGAGGATTTATGAATCATATGATGCAAGAAGAGATTCATATCACTTTAAATGATTTGACCGAAGGGATCAAAGCCGGCTTAGTCCAACTTTCTGCCGATCGAATCAAATCAACGGATGTTTCTCCTTATCTTGAGCCGGAAATGGTCGTTACTCCCAATGAGATTGATGAGTTGATCAAAACAGATACATACGAGTTGCCTTATAATTTATACGATATCATCGGGGATAAAGCGGCTTTACTAAAGACCGAAGGATTGGATCAAGAGACGATCAATCACTTTATTTCGACCGATATCAATGTTCATTTGAAATCATTTTATAAAGATCATGGATTTAGTTTTGATACCGAGACACGGCTGACAGAATTTGTCGATAAGCATGTGATTGAGCTCAGCAATCAAATTGCTGTATTGGTAAGTGAGCGGTTGGATACACAATTTCAGCAAAATTTTATTTATGCGATGAGTCTGCATATTTCTTCTTTCTTGAAGAAGATCCATGTTGGTGAGACCCGCGAGACCAATGCTAATATCCGCGCAATGGCGAAGGATTATCCAACCGAGTTTATGGTAGCACAAGAAATTCGTCGTTTGGTGGAGAAAGAGTTTCAGGTGGTCATTCCAGAGAGTGAAGACTACTATTTAACGGTCTTGCTAGTTTCATTACGGGAAGATCAATCCGCTGGAAAGATTGGCGTTGTAGTCGCAGCTCATGGAAACAGTACAGCGACTTCGATGGCGCAAGTCGTGCGGGAATTATTAGACGTGAATAATATTATCGCGGTAGATATGCCGCTGGATATGCACCCACGAGTGGCTTATGAAAAAATGCGGGAGGCGGTCACTCAGATCGACGAAGGTAGCGGTGTCTTGATTATGGTAGATATGGGTTCGCTTGCCACTTTTAATGAAGAAATCCAAAAAGATACCGGTATCGAAGTCTGCACCTTAGACATGGTGACGACACCTTTATTGATCGAAGCGGCACGCAAATCGAGTGTGCTAGGTTCCGGTGTGGATGAATTGTATGAATCATTGCAAGGCTTTCGTGGCTATGGACATGTCCTTCAAGAAAAGGCGGAACCAATAGAGAAACAAGCGATTCTAGCTATTTGCGCTTCCGGTGAAGGGACGGCTCAACGTTTAAAAGAAATTATCGAACGGCCTTTGCAGCAAAGAAATTTGAAACATATTGAAGTATTGACGTTGGCGGTTGCTGACGTCAAAATAAAGGTTCCGGTTTTTAAAGAAGAATATAAAATTTTAGCGACGACAGGGATCATGGATCCTAAAATTGGAGCACCTTATATTCCGATGGAAAAATTCATTAATCAAAAGGCGGATCAAATTTTAGATGAACTGCTATTGGAAAATGATTTATCCGAGCAAGAAGAAGTCGTGTTGGATGCGGATAAAGCCCAAGAGTTGTGTATTAAATTTATGGAAGAGAGTTTTACCTTCATCAACCCCAACAAATTGATCGAACCATTATGGCGCTTAGCTAAAACGGTAATCAAGGACAAGGGCGATTCTTCCGATTATGCGTTGATGGTGAATTTTGTGATGCATATGGCAGGAGTGATTGAGCGAGGAGTTTTGCAACAGCCACTAAAAATCGATGAGGAATCAGAACGCACTTATCAGAGCGTAACTGACAATATCGTGATGAATCGCGGCTTGAATGAATTGGAAAATCAGCTGCAGATCACGATTCCACCATCGGAGCGCTACTATATTTATCAATTGCTTAAAAATAATGAAGAGATTATCGCATAAATAATACACAAAAAAGGATACAGTATACTGTATCCTTTTTTGTGTATCGCTGTAAATGGTGATACTGAAAGAATTTTTAGCTAGTGTATTTTGGCACGGCACTTGCTTTATTATAGATGAGTACCTGTGTGTTATTGTACTCAAAAAATGTAGCACAAGTCTTTTGGCATCTAAGCCTTGTAGTAACAGGAGGTGTTGGGATGGTAATGGATATTCGACTCACTCGAATCGATGATCGTTTGATTCATGGTCAGGTAGCGACAGTTTGGTCTAAGGCAACAGGGATCGAACGTATCTTAGTTGTTAGTGATGAGGTTGCGAATGACGAGTTGCGTAAATTCCTTCTAAAACAAGCCGCACCACCTGGCATCAAGTCCAATGTCGTCACAAAAAGAAAATTGATTGAAGTGTATCAAGATCAACTGTTTGACGGAATGAAGATCATGTTGTTGTTTGCTTCACCACAAGACGCGGTCGAAGTTGTTGAAGCTGGTGTTGATCTAAAAGTGGTCAATATTGGTGGAATGCGTTTTAGTGAAGGAAAGAAAATGGTCACTAATTTCATCTCCATGGATGAAGCAGATGTAAAAGCTTTCGTTAAATTAGCAGAGGCTGGCATCGAATTGGAAATTCGCCAAGTTCCAACTGACAGAAAGACCGATCTGATGCAATTGATCAAAAAAGAGAAGATGCTGCAGTAAATTAATTTTGGTTACAGGTTTTTAGAACTTATTTATATTTTTGAGCTGTAACAATAATAGTAGGAGGTATGAAGATGGTAGGAATTATCATTGCTAGTCATGGCGAATTCGCTAATGGTATCTTGCAATCCGGAGCGATGATCTTTGGAGAACAAGAAAATGTCAAAGCTGTTACTTTGATGCCGAGTGAAGGTCCAGATGACGTTAAAGCAAAAATGAAAGAAGCAATTGCCTCTTTCGAAAACCAAGACGAAGTATTGTTCTTAGTCGATCTTTGGGGTGGAACTCCTTTCAACCAAGCTAACAGTTTGTTTGAAGAACACAAAGACAAGTGGGCAATCGTTGCCGGTATGAACTTACCAATGTTGATTGAAGCTTATGCTTCACGTTTTTCAATGGAAACTGCGCATGAAATTGCTGCTCATATCGCAGGAACAGCAAAAGAAGGCGTGAGAATTCGTCCAGAAGAGTTGGAACCAGCAGAAGCAGCTCCAGTAGCGGCAGAAGGCGGCCAACCAACTGGGGCAATTCCAGAAGGAACGGTCCTTGGCGATGGCCATATCAAATTTGTATTGGCTCGTGTGGATTCTCGTTTATTACATGGACAAGTTGCCACTGCTTGGACGAAAACAACTGGTCCTAACCGGATTATCGTTGTTTCAGATGCAGTAGCTAAAGATGATCTTCGGAAACGTTTGATCGAACAAGCTGCGCCTCCAGGTGTAAAAGCTAACGTTATCCCAATCGAAAAAATGATCGAAATTTCAAAAGACCCTCGTTTCGGTGACACTAAAGCGTTGTTGTTATTTGAAAATCCTGAAGATGTGTTACGTGCAGTTGAAGGCGGCGTTGATATCAAGGAAGTCAACGTTGGATCAATGGCTCACTCAGTTGGGAAAGTCGTAGTAAGTAAAGTATTGTCAATGGGACAAGAAGATGTTGATACTTTTGAAAAATTAAAAGCAAAAGGAATCAAATTTGATGTACGTAAAGTACCAAATGATTCTAAAGACAACATGGATGAAATCCTAAACAAAGCAAAAAATGAATTGAAAAACGCGTAAGCAACATAATTAACTTAAATAGGAGGGCTTATAATGTCTGGTATTTCAATGGTATTAGTAGTAATCGTTGCCTTTCTAGCAGGTATGGAAGGGATCTTGGATGAATTCCAATTCCACCAACCGCTAGTAGCATGTACATTAATCGGTTTAGTTACCGGTAACTTAGAAGCTGGGATCGTTCTTGGCGGCTCACTTCAAATGATCGCCTTAGGTTGGGCAAACATCGGGGCTGCCGTAGCACCGGATGCTGCGTTAGCATCTGTTGCATCTGCAATTATTTTAGTTTTAGGTGGTCAAGGGGTTAAAGGTGTATCTTCAGCTATCGCAATCGCTGTTCCTCTAGCTGTTGCTGGTTTATTCTTAACTATGATCGTTCGTACATTGGCTGTGCCAATCGTTCACTTCATGGATGCTGCTGCTGAAAAAGGTGAAATGCGCAAAGTTGAAATGTGGCACCTGATCGCTGTAGCTATGCAAGGTGTGCGGATCGCTGTTCCTGCTGCTGCATTATTAGTTATCCCTGCTGATACAGTACGTGGATTCTTAGAATCAATGCCTGCATGGTTAACTGATGGTATGGCTATCGGTGGTGGTATGGTTGTTGCCGTTGGTTACGCAATGGTTATCAACATGATGGCTACTAAAGAAGTTTGGCCATTCTTTGCAATTGGTTTTGCAATTGCAGCTATTTCTCAATTAACATTGATCGCACTTGGTGTTATCGCAGTTGCATTCGCTTTGATTTACTTGAACCTACAAGAAAGTTCTGGCGGTTCATCTAATGGCGGCGGAAGCAATACTGGTGATCCGCTAGGCGACATTTTGAATGACTATTAATCTTGAAGGAGGAGAAATAAAATGGCAGAAAAAATCGAATTAAGTAAAAAAGATCGTTTAGCCGTTGCATGGCGTTCTACCTTCATTCAAGGATCATGGAACTATGAACGTATGCAAAATGGTGGTTGGTGTTACGCAATGTTGCCAGCAATCAAAAAATTATATTCAACTAAAGAAGACCGGATAGCAGCAATGCAACGTCACTTGGAATTCTTTAACACTCACCCATATATCGCTTCACCAATCATAGGGGTAACTTTAGCGCTTGAAGAAGAACGCGCAAATGGCGCTCCTGTTGATGATGTAGCTATTCAAGGGGTTAAGGTTGGTATGATGGGACCTTTAGCCGGTGTTGGTGACCCAGTCTTCTGGTTTACTGTACGTCCGATGTTAGGTGCCTTAGGAGCTTCTCTAGCTATGGCTGGAAACATCATGGGACCAATCATTTTCTTCCTTGCTTGGAATATTATTCGTTGGGCATTCATGTGGTATACACAAGAATTCGGCTACCGTGCTGGTTCTAAAATCACTGATGACCTTTCAGGTGGATTATTACAAAAAGTTACTAAAGGTGCGTCTATCCTAGGTATGTTCGTACTAGGTGCCTTAGTCCAACGTTGGGTAAATGTGAAATTTACACCAGTTGTTTCGACTGTTAAATTGGATAAAGGTGCTTATATCGAATGGGATAAATTACCAGATGGTGCGCAAGGAGTTAAAGAAGCCTTGGCTCAACAAGCTTCAGGTCTTTCATTAGATAGCTCAAAAGTTACGACTTTACAAGATAACTTAGATCAATTGATTCCTGGTCTTGCTGCATTACTATTAACATTACTTTGCATGTGGTTATTGAAGAAAAAAGTTTCTCCAATCGTTATCATCCTTGGTTTGTTCGTAGTCGGTGTTGGCTTACACGTATTAGGTATTATGTAAGAAAGTCAATCTTTAAAAATGCTCGGGCTTGCCCGAGCATTTTTTGCTTAATCAAGCTATAATGGATATAATGAACAGATACATATAGAGAAATGGAGTAGGTCTAATGGTTCAATCAATCAATACAAAGGTCGATTTGACAATCGATGCTACCTCATACTTAGGAATTGCTGATTATGGAAAAATCATGATTGGTGACAAGGGATTTGAATTTTTCAACAATCGTGATGCTCGCAAATTCGTTCAAATTCCTTGGGAAGAGGTTGATTATGTAGTGGCTTCGGTCGTATTTAAAGGAAAATGGATTCCCCGTTACGCAATTCAAACAAAAAAAAGTGGAACGTATTCTTTTGCTTCTAAAGAACCTAAAAAAGTTTTACGAGCTATTCGAGAATATGTTGATCCAGATCATATGGTTCAATCATTAGGCTTTTTTGATGTTCTCAAACGTGGCCTGCAAAATAAATTTAAAAAGTAATTGGAAAAGTCGTTTGGCATATTGCTGAATGGCTTTTTAATTTTGGCACAAACTTCTGTGCCAAAGCTCTATCTTCTATTTCTTGAAAGCGGATACTCGTAGCTATATGATAAGAATGTAAACGAAATCATTTATATTATTTCTAAGGAGGAAAAGGAAATGGAAGCTACTGGACAAAAAGGTGGACTTAAAGCAAGAGTCCAGCGTCTCGGAAGTCATTTGTCAGGGATGGTTATGCCGAATATCGGAGGCTTTATCGCTTGGGGTGTTATCACGGCCTTGTTTATCCCAGATGGTTATATCCCAAATGAAGCACTTGCTACATTAGTCGGACCAATGCTTTCTTACTTATTGCCATTATTGATCGCTTATACAGGTGGTAGCATGGTGCACGGACAACGTGGAGCAGTCGTTGGGGCAATCGCAGCAATGGGTGTTATCGTCGGATCAGAAGTCCCAATGTTTATTGGCGCTATGATGATGGGTCCTCTAGGTGGTTGGTGTATCAAGAAATTTGATGAGGCTTTCCAAGACAAGATCAAAGCGGGCTTTGAAATGTTAGTCAATAACTTCTCATCTGGTTTGATTGGTTTTGCACTGGCAGTTTTAGGTTTCTATGCGATTGGACCAGTTGTTGAGTCACTAACGAATTTAATGGCCGCAGGTGTTGAATCAATTATCAACATGCATTTATTACCATTAGCTAATATCTTTATTGAACCAGCTAAGATCCTGTTCTTAAACAATGCAATTAACCACGGAATTTTAACACCACTTGGAATTGAACAAGCAGCTGAAGCAGGAAAATCTGTTCTATTCTTACTAGAAGCAAACCCTGGACCTGGTTTGGGTGTCTTATTAGCCTTTACCTTCTTTGGCAAAGGGGCAGCAAAATCTTCTGCACCAGGTGCAATCATTATCCAATTCTTAGGTGGGATTCATGAAATTTACTTCCCATACGTAATGATGAAACCTCTTTTATTCCTAGCTGTTATGGCTGGTGGGGTTGCTGGAACATTTACTTTCCAATTATTAGGTGCTGGTTTACGAGCTGCTGCTTCACCTGGTTCAATCATCGCCATTTTAGCGATGACACCACCGGATAGCTTGCTTGCTAACTTAGCCGGAATTATTGTAGGCTGTCTAGTTTCATTCTTAGTGGCTATGATTATTATTAAAGCAGATAATAGCGAAGAAGAAGACTTAGCAGCTACACAAGCTGCAGTAGCAGATGCGAAAGCTCAAAGTAAAGGTCAAAGCGCAGTAAAAGCTGACAATCAAGAAATGTTTGGTAATATCAATAAAATCATCTTTGCCTGTGATGCAGGGATGGGTTCAAGCGCGATGGGTGCCTCTGTCTTACGGGACAAAGTTAAAAAAGCTGGTTTATCTTTACCAGTTTCAAATTCAGCGATTAACAACTTGACGGATGATCCGAATGCTTTGATTGTCACCCAAGAAGAATTGCATGAACGGGCTGCACAAAAAGCACCAAATGCAACTTTTGTCCAAGTCGAAAACTTTATGAATTCACCACGTTACGATGAAATTGTTGAGAATTTATCGGCTGAACCAACTGGTGAAAGCGCAAAAAAGCTACTGACTGATGATGTGGTTCAAGGCATCGCTGATTATTCAACGGTTGCTCACATCGTCTTCGGTTATGATCAAACGAAAGGCTCGGCCAATATGGGCGCGACTATCTTAAAAAAATTATTGAAAGAGAATGGTCTAAATTACCCAGTGAGTGTCGTAGCAATCAACGATTTGAAAGATGAAACCACTGCTTTGATCATTACTAAAGATGACGAAACAATCAAGGCGGAGCAGCAAGCACCAAGTGCTAAGCATGTGCCGCTGACCGATTTAGTCGCATCAGAAAAATATGATAAAGTCGTACAAAACTTAAGGAAATAAAGTAGTCTTTTTTACAGAATCGTATTACTCTTAAAGCAGTGAGGATTCTCACTGCTTTTACCCTTTTGAATTATTGGAGGAGATATTGTGTATTTTTCGATTCGTGAAAAAAAGATCCTTTCCCTTTTATTAGATTATCCTAACGGCATCACGTCGGAGGAATTACAAGATATTTTACAAGTCAGCAAACGGACCGTTTATCGCGAAATATCAAGTATTGAAAAAACCATCAAGTCGCAAGATATTCAGATCATCAAACCACGCGGGGCAGGCTACCGGATTGTTGGTGAAACGGTCAACCTAGAAAATTTACGGCAACAATTAGAGGAAAAACAGGCGGAACAATTTACCGACAATGTTCAACGGCAAAGTGCGATCGTTTGTTCATTGCTTTTGCTGGATGAAGTGGAGACGGTGGAGGGCTTGGCGATTGATTTTAAAGTCAGTCCGGCCACAATTACTTCTGATTTAGCTGTGATTGAAAAAAGTCTGATTGATTATCGTTTAGAATTGCAACGCTTGAAAGGTCGCGGAATTCAAATTGTCGGCCGTGAAAAACAGCGGCGTCAGCTATTGGGTAATTTGATTTATAACGGTGTGAGTGAATTTGATTTTTTTCAGTTTATTGATTCGTTAGATGAGCCGGAAATGACGACGGATAACTTTTTTTTGAAGTTATTAAGTCAATCAAGTTTATTATTGGCACGTAGGATTTTTGAACAAATCTCTCAACAGGCTTTTGAACAAGTAACGGACAATCAATTGCAGCGAGTTTTGATTTTATTGGCGCTATCGATTGATCGTATGAAACAAGATCGCTTTGTCGAAGTAGAGCAAGAAAATAAAGCAAAGCCTGAAAGTATGCAGATCGCTAGCCAAATTATGATCAAAGTTGCGACTACTTTAAAAAAAGCAATCCCGCCGCAAGAAGTTCGGTTCTTTGCCTTTCAATTAGAAGGGGTCAACTACAAGAAACCGCAAAATATTTTTATTGATAGTTTTGATGTAGAGCTTTCTTACAAGATCAAAGAGTTAATCCGGCTAGTCTCAGAAGCGACGGAGCTTGATTTTCGTAAGGATGAACAGCTCTTTACTGACTTATCGGCTCATATCTCGGCAGCTTTGGAACGGAACCTGACAGTGCTGCAAAGTGCCAATAATCCTTTATTGCAAAAAATTCGTGAGAAGTATCAAACGTTAGCTGCAGCAATCGTCAAAAATTTGGCAGTAGTGTTTCCTGATCATCACTTTACTGCGGATGAGTTAGGGTATGTTGTGATCCACTTTGCCACTTCACTAGAGCGTCATCCCGGTGGGCGAGCCTTATCAGCGCTCGTCTTGTGTTCCAGTGGAATCGGAACGGCCAGGATCTTAGAGAGTCGCATTCATAAATACTTGACGGAGATTGAACAAGTCCAAGTCGCCAAAATATCGGAAATGAATCAACTGGATTATAAAAGTTATGATTTGATTTTAGCGACAGTCTTTTTACCGGGATTTCAGTTGCCATATAAAGTGATTTCCCCGTTACTATTAGAGGATGAAATTACGGAGATCAAAGAATATATCAAAACGTTACATCCGGATAAAACGATTGAAACAACTGTTGAACCGCTGCAAGAACCTAGCGAAGCTTTTGGTGAAATTTACGAAACGATGCGCGTTGCGAATAACTTATTGCAAAACTTTGACGTTAAAGCGATCCAAGCACAAGAAACGATTGAGCAAACACTTGCAGAAATTATTGAACCCTTGCAAGGAACGATCGTTTCAGATGCACAGTTGGTGACGGAAAAAGTCATCAAGCGCTATTTGGTGGCACCAATCGGGGTTCCGAAAACTAATTTTGCTTTGTTCCATTGCGCGGATAAACATGTCAAAGAACCGCTGTTTACGATTTATGATTTGGATCAGAAATTTCTGATTCAAGGAATGGATAAAAAAAGCATTGAATTAACTCGGGTACTGTTACTACTTGCCCCTGATCCCATGCCAGAAAGTCAGCAAAGTTTATTAGGTAAGATCAGCAGCTCTGTGATTGAAAGTGATTTGAACACGGAAATTTACAAATTCGGCAACAAAGAAATTATTTATCAGTTGTTGAGTTCGTTGTTTGTTAAAGAGATTCGGGAAAACTAGTCAAAGTTTATAGGAGGAAATGATCATGGAATTACAACCAGAAATGATTTTATTAGATCAAGAATACGCCACTAAAGAAGAAGCCATTCGTGCCAGCGGACAATTATTAGTTGAAGCCGGTTGTGTCGAACCAGAGTATGTCGATGCAATGATCGAACGAAACAAATTAGTCTCTGTCTACATGGGAAACTTTATCGCGATTCCTCACGGTACGGATGAAGCAAAACGCTATGTTAAAAAGAGTGGGATTTCAGTGATCCAAGTTCCAACTGGCGTCCACTTTGGTAAAGATGATACCGAAGACGTTGCGATGGTTTTATTTGGAATTGCGGGGATCGGTGACGAGCATTTAGATATCCTACAAAAAATCGCGATTTTTTGTTCAGATGTTGAAAATGTCGTAAAATTAGCAGATGCAAAAACAAAAGAAGAAATTATTGGTTATCTTCAGGAGGTAGAATAAGATGCAAGCAACACATTTTGGTGCAGGAAATATTGGACGAGGATTTATTGGAGAAATTTTAGCGGAAAATGGTTTTGCGATCGATTTTGTCGATATCAATGAAACAATCATCAACGCGTTAAATGAACGGAATGCATACACGATTCAATTAGCGGATGAAAGTCAAAAAGAAATTCATGTGTCAAACGTAGATGGCTTAAATAATCAAACCAATCCAGACGCAGTGATTGCTTCAGTCAGCCACGCGGATATCGTAACAACGGCGATTGGTCCAAACATCTTGCCGTTCATCGCGGAATTAATCGCAAAAGGGATTCAAAAACGTCGTAGTGAGGGCAACACCACGCCACTAGATGTAATTGCTTGTGAGAATATGATCGGCGGCAGTCAGTTCTTATTTGAAAAAGTTCAAACTTTTTTATCTGCTGAAGATATGGACTACGTGGAACAATACATTGGTTTTCCGAATGCGGCGGTTGACCGGATTGTGCCAATCCAACATCATGAAGATCCTTTATTCGTATCGGTTGAACCCTTCAGTGAGTGGGTAATCGATGCGACCCAAAGTAAAAATAAAGAGCTTCGCTTAGAAGGCGTCGAATATGTCGAAGATTTAGAACCGTACATTGAACGTAAATTATTCTCAGTTAATACGGGGCATGCGACGGTTGCTTATACTGGCGCATATGAAGGTTATACGACGATCGATGAAGCTATCGCTGATCAACGTGTGTTGGATAAATTACGCGCGGTACTTGGTGAAACTGGTAGCTTATTAATAAATAAATGGAATTTCGACGAGGAAAAACACTTCGCTTATATCGATAAAATAGTTAGCCGTTTTGAAAATAAATATATTTCAGACAGCATCAGCCGAGTTGCTCGGACCCCAATCCGTAAATTAGGTTATGACGAACGTTTTATTCGGCCAATTCGGGAACTGAAAGAACGCGGTTTGGCTTATACGAATTTAGTGGATGTGGTAGCGATGGTCTTGAACTATGATGACCAAAACGATGAACAAAGTGTTGAGTTACAAGACTTGCTAAAAGAAAAAGCAGTATTAGAGGTTATTCAGCAAGTGACTGGCTTAAAAGATGACGAATTGATCGCAGAAATTGCGGCAAGATATCAAAAATAATCTTTACGATCTGAGGCTGTGACAAGTTTTTTGTCATAGCCTCTTTTTGCGATGGGTAGCTTTAAAAAAGTATTAGCCGCAAGAAACAGAGTTAAATCTATCCCCGATTCGACTACAGGTCAGGTACGAATATTTTTGAGTGGCGGATAGACTTATGGCTTTACGCTTGTCATAAAAAGGCGGATAATTAAAGAAGTATTAGGAATGAGAATTTTATTTTTTTGGTCTAGACTTTTTTATTGTAAAATTTTGGAGATGGTGTTAGAATTGGTGTATACCAAAACAACAAAGGAGCGTTTACCCATGAAAGTAATTCGTGTGAAAGATGCCAATGAAGGCGGAAAAAAAGCATTTGAAATCATCAAAGATGGAATGGAAAATGGCGCAAAAGTATTAGGTCTAGCAACTGGTAGCACCCCTGAAACTTTATATAAAGAAATGACTTCTAGTGATTTAGATTTTTCAGAGATGACTTCTGTTAACTTAGATGAATATGTTGGTCTAGCAGGCGACGATGTTCAAAGTTACCGTTACTTTATGAATGATCAATTATTCAACGAAAAACCATTTAAAGAAACTTTTGTACCAAATGGTAAAGCAGAAGATTTGGAAGCTGAATGCAAACGTTACGACGGCGTAATTGCGGATCATCCAATCGATTTGCAAGTGTTAGGAATTGGTCGCAATGCCCATATCGGTTTCAACGAACCAGGCACACCGTTTGATGTGACAACTCACGTGGTTGAATTGACAGAATCAACAATCGAAGCGAACAAACGTAACTTTGATAAAGTTGAAGATGTCCCAACACGCGCTTTATCAATGGGGATTGGCTCAATCATGAAGAGCAAAAAAATCTTATTGATGGCATTCGGTACAGATAAAGCTGACGCAATTAAAGGTATGATTGAAGGTTCAGTAACTACTGACGTTCCTGCAAGTGTTTTACAAAACCATGCTGACGTAACTGTGATCATCGATGAAGACGCTGCAAGCAAATTATAAGAATTAGATTTTAAACGTCGGGGATTTTCCTCGGCGTTTTTTTGTCTGCTTGCTTCTTTTTCAACCTTTAGCTATAGTGGAAGCAAAACGGAACAAAGGATAGGGGAAACCATGCGTTTAGATAAATTTTTAGCAGAAGTTGGTTTAGGCAGTCGCAAAGAGGTTAAACAACTGATTAAAAAGGGCCAGATCACGGTCAATCAACAAGTCGAAAAATCAGATAAAAAGCAGATTGAGCCAGAAAAAGATGTGATTGAATTTCAAGGGGAGCGGTTGAATTATCAAGAGTTCTATTACTATCTCTTACATAAACCAGCCGGCGTAGTGAGTGCAACGGAAGATCCACGAGATCAAACGGTGATGGATCTATTTTCAGTTAAAGACTTCCGGAAAGATCTTTTTCCGGTCGGACGATTGGATAAGGACACGGAAGGGTTATTGTTGATTACCAATGATGGTAAACTGGCACACGAATTATTGTCACCGAAGAAACATGTGGAAAAAGAATACTTTGCGAAAGTCAGCGGCACGATGACAAAAGAAGATCAACAACGCTTCCTCGCAGGAATTATGATGGAGGGTGAATTAACCTTGCCAGCGAAATTGATGATCGATGAAGTGAGCGAAGAAACGTCTAAGGTTCGGATTATCTTGCAGGAAGGGAAATTCCACCAAGTTAAACGGATGGTCAAAGCTTGTGGGAAAGAAGTGACCTATTTAAAAAGAATCCGAATGGGTGGATTGACCTTGCCGGAAGACTTAACTAAGGGAAAGTATCGGCCGCTAACAGTGGACGAACTGTATCGCTTAAAAGGTTAAACAACGCTTTTTTTATACTGCAAGAACAGAAATTTCATAGTGAAAATAGAATGGGGAGTGGGTACACAAAATGGATTTGAAATTATCTGTTTATGAAATTATGTTACGCTTATTTTTAGCCATGATCATGGGTGGCGCTATTGGGATTGAACGAGAATATAAAAATCGACCGGCGGGGATTCGAACCCATATCTTGGTCTGTATGGGGGCCACGATCATTGCATTGATCCAAGTGGAGATCGCAGATCAAGCGCTACGCTATGCAGCTGCTAAACCAGAATTTGTAGGTGTCGTCCGGGCAGACGAAGCCCGTTTGATCGCGCAAGTTGTTAGCGGAATCGGTTTTCTAGGTGCTGGAACAATCATGGTCAGTAATCGTTCAGTCAAAGGCTTGACCACGGCGGCTTCGATCTGGGCGGGTGCTGGCTTGGGGATCGCAATCGGCATGGGGTATTACACAATTGCAATTTGTAGTTTTGTGGGGATTATGTTGGCTTTAACTGTAGTAAAACGAATTATTAAGATAAATGCGATTAAAAAGCTGGAAATTCGCTACATTCATCGTGAGGCAACCAAAGAATTTATTATGAATTATTTTGATAGTAAAAAAATTGAAGTAGAAGATGTCGATTTTGACGTGGATTTCATGGATGATTATCGGATTTACACCAATGTTTATACGATCGATTTACCGCGGGGAATGAATTACACTGATGTGATTGAAGACCTGTCAATGTATAAGAACATTACCAAGCTTCGACTGATCAATGTTTAAAAAAGAAAGAGGTGTGACAAGATAGTTGTCACACCTCTTTCTTTTAGTCTAATCCAATTAAATAATCGTCATCTTTCATCGCTTCGACGTGGCCTAACAAGTAGCCATTGCCGACTTGTGAGAAGAAGTCATGGTTGCTGGTCCCAGTCGAGATGCCGTTCATGACGATCGGATTCACATCATCTGCGGTATCAGGGAACAGCGGGTCCATGCCAAGATTCATTAAAGCCTTATTGGCGTTGTAACGTAAGAAAGTCTTCACTTCTTCTGTCCAGCCGATTTCATCGTACAATTCTTCTGTGTAGCGTTCTTCATTTTCGTACAATTCGTATAATAAATCATACATCCAATCCTTTAAGCGTTCTTGTTCTTCTACTGTTTGTTCATTGAAGCCGCGTTGGAATTTATAACCGATATAAGTTCCATGAACAGATTCGTCGCGGATGATCAATTTAATGATTTCGGCAACATTGGCTAGTTTATTATTCCCTAAATAATAAAGGGGTGTATAGAAACCGGAATAAAAAAGAAAAGTTTCCAAAAAAACACTGGCAATTTTCTTTTCTAACGGTGTGCCATTTTTGTAGATCTCATTGATCCGTTCAGCTTTTTTTTGTAAATATTGATTGGTATTGGTCCATTCAAAGATTTCATCGATTTCACTCTTCGTATTCAACGTACTGAAAATCGATGAATAGCTTTTCGCATGGACAGATTCCATGAATTGGATATTGTTTAGTACAGCTTCTTCATGGGGAGTCCGCACATCATTACGCAGCTGATCCATACCACTTTCAGATTGAACGGTATCTAGCAAAGTCAAGCCGCCAAAAACGTGTCCGACCACATTTTTTTCTAAAGGGGATAGTTTGCGCCAATCATCTAAATCGTTGGACAAGGGAATCCGCGTATCCAACCAAAATTGTTCTGTTAATTTTTCCCAGGTTGATTTATCGATGACGTCTTCGATTTCATTCCAGTTAATGGCTTCATAATAAGTTTCTGCCATGGATTTTCCTCCTGCTTCTTAGTAAAATAGTTTCTCCTGCACACGAATCCCTCTCAAGGAACGCTTGAGAGGAATAACGTAATTAAATGACACAACTTTCACATTGATTTGAACCAATTTCTTCAGCATCATCGGTAAAAGTCCGCACATAATAAATTGATTTACAGCCCTTGTAGAAGGCGTAGTTGCGTAAAATATTTAGATCGCGTGTCGTTTGTTTGGTTTCGTTTTTCCATTCGTACAAGCCTTCTGGAATTTCGGAACGCATAAACAAGGTCAAGCTCATTCCTTGATCGATATGCTGTTGAGCGGTTGCGTAAACATCGATGACTTTCCGCATATCCATATCATAGGCAGAAGTGTAATAAGGCAAAGTTTCATTATTCAAATAAGGTGCTGGATAATAAATTTTACCAATTTTCTTTTCTTGTCGTTCTTCAATCAAACGAGTAATTGGATGCAAGCTGGCACTTGTATCATTGATATAAGAAATCGAACCATTTGGGGCCACCGCCAAACGATTTTGGTGATAAAGCCCATCCTTTTGAACAGCGTCTTTCAAGTTTTGCCAATCTTCAGAGGTCGGTACAAAAATATCTTTGAAGATTTCTTTGACTTTCGCTGTTTTTGGCACGAATTCGCCGGTTGTGTATTTATCAAAATACGAACCATCGGCATAAGCCGATTTTTCAAAATTATGGAAGGTCGTTTGCCGTTCTTTGGCTAAGGCGTTACTTTCCATTAATGTCCAATAGTTCAATAAAGTGAAATAGATATTGGTAAAGTCAATTGATTCTTCGGAGCCATATTCCATTAGATGTTTGGCGAAGAAGCTGTGGAGGCCCATCGCACCTAAACCAATCGTATGGTTCAATTTATTGCCGTTTTGAATCGAAGGAACCACATCGATATCTGACTCATCGGTAACAAAGGTCAAAGCCCGCACCATCGTGCGTACGGATTGTCCGAAATCAGGACTTTCCATCAAGTTAACGATATTGGTTGACCCCAAATTACATGAGATATCGGTACCTAGGACCTCGTATTCTTGCCGACCATTGATGATCGAGGGTGTTTGCACCTGTAAAATTTCGGAACATAGATTACTCATCACGATTTTTCCGTCAATTGGATTAGTTTGATTAGCAGTGTCAATATTGATGATATAAGGATAACCAGATTCTTGTTGCAATTTAGAAATTTCATTCTCAAGATCACGTGCCCGAATTTTTTTCTTGCGAATATTGGGATTTGCAACTAAATTGTCATATTCTTTCGTGATATCGACATAAGAGTAAGGCACGCCATATTCACGTTCAATGCCGTAAGGACTGAACAAATACATCTCTTCATTTTTACGAGCCAGCTCATAAAATTTATCTGGGACGGTTATACCAAGCGAAAGCGTCTTAACGCGGATTTTTTCATCGGCGTTTTCTTTCTTGGCGGATAAAAACATCTCAATATCGGGATGGAAAACATCTAAGTAAACCACACCGGCTCCTTGCCGCTGACCAAGTTGGTTAGAGTAGGAGAAGCTGTCTTCGAACAATTTCATGACGGGAACGACACCGCTTGCGGCCCCATCGTAGCCTTTGATCGGAGCACCTGCTTCACGTAAATTTGAAAGATTGATCCCTACGCCGCCGCCGATGCGTGATAATTGCAAGGCGGAGTTAATGGACCGGCCGATGCTGTTCATATCATCGGTAACTTGGATCAAGAAACACGAAACTAACTCCCCACGGCGTTTGCGACCGGCGTTCAAAAAGGAAGGGGTGGCTGGTTGGTACCGTTGATGGATCATTTCGTCGGCCAAAGAGAAAGCTAGCTCTTCATCGCCGTCAGCAAAATAAAGGGCATTAAAAGCGACCCGATCTTCATAACTTTCTAAATATTCCGTGCCATCATTATTCTTTAAGGCATATTGTGAATAAAATTTATAAGCGGCCATAAAGGATTTGAAGGTAAAGTTTTGTTCCGCTAAATAAGCATATAATTTTTCAATAAAAGCGGGAGTATATTTAGCGATAAAATCCGCTTCTAAAAAATCTTCTTCTATTAAATAGTCGATTTTTTCTTGGACCGAAGCAAAAGCACGGGTATTAGGTTCAACGTTTTCTTTAAAAAAAGCAGCTAAAGCTTCTTTATCTTTATTTAGTGGGATCTGTCCATCTACTGGACGGTTAATTTCGTTGTTTAGTCTGAAGTAAGATACTTCACCTAAGTCTTTTAAACTCATCTCGTCACATCTTTCCTTTTTCTGTCTGCCTATGAAGCGCTCCGAACGGGGAAACGCGTGTAATAAATATCTATATAAAATAAAGAAGAAACTTTGCAATCATGGATCGCAAAGTTTCGAAAAACGGTGCTCTAGAAATAGCTTTCGTCACGACCGCTTAAATTACGCTAAGGCTTTCAATTGATCTGGTCGGAAACCGATGATGGCTTGTTGACCACCAAAAATAACTGGGACACTTTGGAAACCTTGATCTTTTAGAAAACTTAGCGCTTCGGGTTCATGATCAATATTGACTTCTTCAAATGAAATTTGATTATCAGTTAAATAACGTTTTGTCATTTTGCATTGCATACAATTATTTTTAGAATAGACTTTTACCATAAGACTGCCTCCCTTGATTTCTACAATTACTAGTATAAAAGATGTGGGGGAAAAGTCAATTGTTTGATACCATATATTGTGGTGCTGTTTTTTTTGTATACTATGTTTTGTGTTTTTTGGAAAAACATTGAAAACAGATAGCCTCAAAGAAGAATCCCTTTACTAAATTATAAAAGTAGGACTTTGATGTTTTTTAACCCATAAAAAGTTTTTTTAATAACTAAAAATAGAATGATCTTGCAAATAAATCAATGATTGTCAAACAATTTGCTCAGGAATCGATAAAAATTGTCGACCATTTATTGACTTTGTTGATAAATGAAGCTATTCTTAGTGAGAAAGATTCTCATTATTAATTAGAGTGAGAAAAAGTGTTTAAAAGTTGATAGTAAGGTGGAGAAGTACATGACAACTTTAGCAGATGTTTCATTGAACCGAGTCGTTCAAATATCAGAAATGGCTTTAGAAAATGATTTAAAACACCGGCTACAAGATTTGGGTATGATTGTTGGTTCGAAAGTTGCTGTTGTAAATCATTCTGGTGATAACGGAATTATTTTGTTACATAATACCCGTTTAGCGTTATCACAATCTTTATTAAAAAAGATACTTGTGAAAGAGCTAACGGAAGACCAAGAAGCGTGGGTCTCATTGGATCAATTAAAAGTCGGAGAGCAAGGGGTCGTCGTAAATGTTCATGGCAGTGGCTCGATTAAAAGGCGTTTGATGGATATGGGATTGACGAAAGGGACAGAAATCAAAGTAGTAAAACTGGCACCTCTAGGTGATCCGATTGAACTGCGGGTTCGCGGATATGAGCTAAGCTTGCGAAAAAACGAATCAGAGATGGTGGTCGTATCAAAGGAGGCAAAATAGATGGAAAAGATACATATTGCTTTGGCAGGAAATCCTAATAGTGGAAAAACGAGTACCTTCAATGTTTTAACCGGCACCAATCAGTTTGTAGGAAATTGGCCGGGAGTTACAGTTGAGCGCAAAGAAGGGATCTATAAAAAGGATTCTGAAGTAATCATTGATGATCTACCGGGAATCTATTCGCTTTCGCCATATTCGCCGGAAGAAGTCGTAGCACGGGATTATTTGCTTTCTGGTACGCCAGATGCGATTGTCAATATTGTTGACGGTACCAATCTTGAACGGAATCTTTATTTGACGACACAATTGATTGAAACGGGGATTCCGGTAGTCGTTGCAGTGAATATGATGGATATCATTAAAAAAAGTGGCAAGCAAATCAACTTGGAAAAACTTGCCTATGCACTAGGCGTTCCAGTAGTAGGAATAAGTGCTTTGAAAAATTGGGGTTTGGATAAAGCAGTTAATGAAGCTTTGCATCTAGTGAAAAAAGATGTGGAGGAAATCAATTTTCCCCATTATGATAAACGTTTAGAAGCAGCATTGAGTGAAATCGAAGAAGTATTAGGCAGCACAGCGGTGGCTAAATACAGCCGTTGGTATAGCTTAAAATTATTTGAACGTGATGAACGGGCACAAAATGACTTAGATTTGAGCAAGATTCAGCAAAAAGAACTACAGGAGATCATTAAGATCACTGAAAAAATCTTTGGTGAAGATGCTGAAAGTTTAGTGATTAACGAACGTTATAACTTCATTACTAATTTAAAAACTTTATGTGTGGTGGATGAAGATCAATTTAAGCTATCGATCTCAGATAAAATTGATCGGATCGTTACCAATCGTTTCTTAGCATTGCCAATTTTTGCGTTAGTCATGTGGTTGATTTACTTCATTGCGATCCAGACGATTGGCGCAATGGGAACTGATTGGGTAAATGAGAATTTGTTCGGCGATATCGTACCGAATTTCGTCAGCTCGACACTTCAGTCATGGAATGTTGCTGAGTGGATGCAGAACTTGATTTTGGATGGGATCATTGCTGGTGTAGGTGCCGTTTTAGGCTTCTTGCCACAATTGATGGTGCTGTTTCTGTGTTTGGCTTTGTTGGAGGATTGTGGCTATATGTCACGGATCGCTTTTGTGATGGATCGAATTTTTCGTAAGTTCGGTTTATCCGGCAAATCGTTCATTCCCATGTTGATCGCAACAGGTTGTGGCGTTCCGGGAGTAATGGCTAGCCGGACGATTGAAAATGAAAAAGACCGCCGGATGACCGCTATGTTAACGACCTTTATGCCCTGTTCAGCTAAATTACCGATTATTGCATTGATTGCGGGAGCGTTTTTCCCAAATAGTAGCTGGGTAGCCCCTTCGGCTTATTTTGTGGGAATGGGTGCGATTGTCTTATCAGGAATTGCTTTGAAAAAAACCAAACTGTTTGCCGGCGATCCAGCGCCCTTTATCATGGAGTTGCCGTTGTATCACATGCCGCGGATTGGTAATACGATTCGTTACACCTATGATCATAGTAAAGCTTTTGTGAAACGTGCGGGAACAATCATTTTTGTTTCTAGTATCGTGATCTGGTTTATTTTCAGTTACAATTTCACATTCCAAGCAGTCGATGAGAACGATAGTATTTTAGCGGCTTTAGGCGGGGTGATTGCACCATTGTTTGCGCCATTAGGTTGGGGCGATTGGCGGGGAGCTGTCGCAGCAATCACTGGTTTAGTCGCTAAAGAAAATGTGATTGGAACGTTTGGAATTTTATACCGTCATGCGGAAGTAGCTGAAGATGGTGTAGAAATCTGGAAATCATTGCAGGCAGCCTACACACCAATTGCCGGTTATTCTTTCTTAGTTTTCAATTTACTCTGTGCCCCATGTTTTGCTGCGATTGGTGCGATTCATCGCGAAATGGCGGATATTAAGTGGACTTGGCGTGCGATCGGCTATCAATGCGGATTAGCCTATGCGGTAAGTTTTATTGTTTATCAATTCGGCCATGTGATCTTTGAAAAGGGGACAATTGGAATTGGCTTTGTTTTAGCGGCTCTAGTCTTGGCAGTGATGACTTATTTTGTTGTCAGAAAACCAGTCAAACGAACGCCAACTATTACGATTGAAGAAATCAAAGAGGTGAAAGAATGGCAACTATAATATTGAGTGTGTTGATCTTTGGTGGAGCCGGTGTGATTGTCTATCGGCGAATTAAAAATGGAAATTCTTGTGAGGACTGCGGAACTAGCTGTCCAGTCAAAGAAGAACAGCATAAACATTAAACAGAGAACGCTAGCGAACTTCGCTAGCGTTTTTTTGTTTGCGAACCAAAAAAATATATCAAAATTATTGACAATGGTTCGGTACCGAACTATAATAGCAAACGAATTAAAGTTCGGTACCGAACTTTAATGACTAATGAGAATCGTTACCCTGTTTCAGTAATTTTTCACGAGTTGGAAAATAGCTGGGCCTGTAACGGAAAAGATTAAAAATGAGGAGATCTTGATGATGAGTGAATTTACTAAAGACTTGATGCGTCAACTGCGTTTTATTAGCTCTGCCAGTAATGCTTTTATGAGCAAACGGCAAAAATTGAATGGGCAACAACGGGTTTTAGCGATTTTGGCAAAAGAAGATGGCTTGATTCAAAGTCAACTGGCTGAAATTTTAGATATTCGACCAAGTTCTTTGGCTGAATTAATGAAGAAGATGGAAAAAAGCGGCGATGTGATCCGGAAGGAAGAGGAACACGATAAACGAATCAAACGAGTTTTTCTAACGGCAAATGGTCAGCAGAAAGCTCAAAAATTCAGCTATGCAGGAGAAGATATGAGTGAAACTTTCTTTGCTGGATTGAATGAGCAAGAGCAAGAAAAATTCAGCGAATACCTACAAAAGATCGCTGCCGGTTGGCAAGAAGAATTTCAAAAACAAACGGGGCGCTTCGTTGATCCAATGGATCGTCTGCGACAAATGCAAGCATTGCGGGATCAATTTGCTGAAAACTGGCAAGAAGATTGGCAACACCTGTCACGAGAAGAACAACATCGGATGCGCAATCGAATGAAACGTGAAATGCGCAACGCTTCCCGCGATTTTTCCCGGAATTTTAAACATGATTTTCGGCCAAATTTTTGGGACAATCGTGATTGCTTTGTAGAAGTAGATAAAAGTGAACAGCCAGAAGATACGGAATGGGAAGATTTTTAGAGAGGGAAGGAACCAAAGATGGATCGAGATATCAGTTTGGCGGAAGAACGCCCAACAGCGAAAAGCAACTATAAAATGAAAGATTTTATTCGATTGATCATGAGTGTCAATCCCAAAAAAGCCTTATTTATTATCGGCTTATTTTTAAGTTTATTAACTAGTGGAGCGAGTTTGATCGTCCCGCAATTGACGAAAGGTTTGATCGATACTAGCAAATTAGCCCAGATCGATAGAAAAATGTTGCTCGTTTTAGTTTTAGCGTTCGTTGCCCAATTAGCTTTTGGCGCGATTGGAAGTTTTTTACTCCGTTTCGTGGGGGAAAGTGCGGTCAAGACATTACGGGAAAAATTATGGAGCCATCTTTTACAGCTGCCGGTTGACTATTACGATGATCATAAATCAGGTGAGAGCAGTTCACGATTAGTCAATGATACGACAGTCATTAAAGATTTAGTGGCCACGCAATTTCCCAACTTTATTACTGGCGCGATTCAACTAGTCGGCTCAATGATCATTTTGTTAGTAATGGACTGGAAGATGGCGGCTATGATGTTTTTAGCGGTACCCATCATGGCTTTGATCATGCTGCCGATTGGTCGCGTGATGTCACGTTTAGGTCGTCAATTGCAAGCTGCAACGGCCGATTTTAATGCCGAAGCCAGTGAAAAGTTATCTGAGATTCGTTTGATCAAATCCAGCAATGGAGAAAAGTTTGAGAAAAAAAGCGGCGGCTCGTTGATTAATAAGATTTTTAATTTAGGAATCAAAGATGCAAAAGTCGAAGCTATGTTGCAGCCAATTATTACGACAGTTATGCTAGGTTTATTCGTTGGAATTTTGGGTTATGGGGCAGTCCGAGTTCAAGCAGGGACATTAACTAGTGGTCAATTGGTCGCTTTTCTACTGTATCTATTTAATATCATGATGCCAGCAGCCAGCTTTGCGATGTTCTTCTCCCAAGTCCAAAAAGCGATGGGAGCAACTGAACGGATCGAACAAATTTTGAAAACAGACTTAGAACCAATTGAAACAGGAAAGGAGATTGACGTGTCGGGTAAAACGATCAAAGCTGAAAATCTTTCCTTCCAGTATGTTTCCGACCGTCCGATTTTGAAAAATGTCTCCTTTGAAGCAAAACCCAACACGGTGATAGCTTTTGCTGGACCAAGTGGCGGTGGTAAATCCACTATCTTTGCTTTGTTGGAGCGTTTTTATCAACCGACAAGTGGAAGAATTAAGATTGGATCTGACACAATCGATGAAGTGGGGCTCACAAATTGGCGCTCACAAATTGGTTACGTTTCGCAAGACAGTGCTGTTTTTGCCGGCAGTATCCGAGAAAATTTGCAATATGGTTTGGATCGGACGTTGACGGAAGACGAATTGTGGCGGGGGTTAGAATTAGCCTACGCAGATCAATTTGTCCGGGATTTCCCTGAACAGCTCGAAACGGAATTAGGTGAACGCGGAGTCAAATTATCTGGTGGACAAAAACAACGAATTGCGATTGCTCGAGCTTTCTTACGCGATCCGAAGATTTTGATGCTGGATGAAGCAACTGCCAGCTTAGATTCACAATCAGAAGAAAAAGTTCAACGGGCTTTGGATCAATTGATGGAAGGGCGGACAACTTTAGTAATTGCCCACCGTTTATCGACGATTGTTGATGCAGATCATATTTATTTCATTGAAAAAGGTGAAGTGACTGGGCATGGAACGCATAGTGAACTGATCGCTAGCCATCCGCTTTATGCACAATATGTTCAGGAACAAGTAGTAAACTAAAAGAACGCGTCCAGCAAAATTTTGCTGGACGCGTTTTGAGCTATTCATAGGAAGGCATGCTTTGTTCATAAGCGGTAATTTCATTTTCGTATTGCAAGGTGATGCTGATGTCATCCAATCCATTGACGAGTTTTTCTTTCCAAGTTGGATCAATTTGAAAAGCAAAAGAAGCATCGTTAGTGACAATCTCTTGTTTTGGCAGATCAATGGTGATTGCCTGATCAGCCGGAAGTTGACTGAGAAAATGACGAACAGATTGATCTGCTCGAATCGGTAGCAAGCCATTTTTTAAGGCATTCATATAAAAGATATCACTATAACTGCCAGCAATTACGGCTTTAAAACCATAATCTTGAATCGCCCAAGCAGCATGTTCCCGGGAAGAGCCGGAGCCAAAGTTTTCACCCGAGATTAAAATTGTTGCCGTTTTCCGATCGGGAGCATTCAAAATAAATTCAGGATTCGGTGAACCGTCCTCCAAAAAACGCCATTCATCAAAAAGATGTTTACCAAATCCGGCCTTATCAACTTGTTTTAGGAAACCTTTGGGAATGATCTGGTCGGTGTCAATATTATCATTCATTAAGGGAACTGCTTTTCCAGTATAAATTGTAAATTTTTCCATTAGTTAACCTCCTTATAGATAGTAAAGTATCTATTTTCATAATTTGGATCATTTTACTAATAAAGTCATCGATTAATTGGAAGTGACTGCTTTACGGCTGTCAACAAAATTTCCATGGATCGCGGCCAATGCGGCCATGACAGGACTGCATAGATGTGTACGGGCATCTTTTCCTTGGCGCCCTTGGAAATTTCGATTAGAGGTTGAAGCACAATGGACACCAGCAGGTACACGATCCGGATTCATCCCTAGACACATTGAACAGCCGGGCTCGCGCCACTCAAAGCCAGCCTCAATAAAGATTTTATCTAAGCCGAGTTTTTCTGCTGCTTTACGAACGGGGCGTGAGCCTGGAACAACGATCGCCGTCACATGATCATGGACCTTCTTCCCAGCCACGATTTTGGCAGCTTCCTGTAGATCTGAGAGGCGACCATTGGTACAAGAGCCGATAAAGACATAACCGATCGGAATATCAGCTGGAGTTTGCCCCGGCTGCAGTTCCATATAGTCATAAGCTTGTTGGAGATCAGGTGAAGTGATTGCTGGGAAAGTACCGTCAAAAGGGACACCCATTTCAGGGTTGGTGCCCCAAGTAACGAAGGGCACTAGTTCATTGACGTCCAATGTTAGTACTTTATCGTATTGAGCATCTTCATCGGTATATAGTTCTTTCCAGTCATGGATCGCGGCGTCCATATTTTTAGGGGCAAATTCTCGGCCGGCTACGTATTCAAAAGTTTTTTCGTCTGGCGCGATCAAACCGATCTTAGCTCCACCTTCGATTGCCATGTTACAAATAGTCATGCGTTCCTCCATCGAAAGCTGCTCGATCGTTTCACCACAAAATTCTGCACCATAACCAACCCCAAAATCGGTTCCATATTTAGCGATTAGTGCCAAGATAATATCTTTAGCATAGACGCCCTTTGGTAATTTACCACTAATTTTGATTCCCATATTTTTCGGTTTATTTTGCCATAGTGTTTGGGTCGCAAAAACATGTTCGACTTCGCTAGTACCAATCCCAAAAGCTAAAGCGCCAAAAGCACCATGAGTAGCGGTATGGGAATCACCGCAGACGATTGTTTTCCCCGGCTGTGTCAGGCCAGTCTCAGGCCCTACCATATGCACAATTCCTTGGCGTTCACTGCCATTATCACAAAGCTGTACACCGAATTCTTGACAATTATCACGCAAAGTATCAATTTGCTTCTTAGCTACGAGATCCGTGAAGTTGAAAATGTCAACAGTTGGTGTATTATGATCCATCGTTGCGAAAGTCCGTTCGGGATGACGCAAGGTTCTTCCGGCTTCACGAATTCCGGCAAATGCTTGAGGAGAGGTGACTTCATGAATCAAATGTAAATCAATATAAAGCAATTGAGGCGCGCCTTCTTCACCGTGAACAACATGGCGGTCCCAAAGTTTATCAAATAGTGTTTTTCCCATAGGTTTGAACTCCTTCTTCTAAATTAATCTAGATCCGTTTTAAACTACGAAGCGAAATGATTTAGTTCTTGAATCACTGCGTTAGTAAATTCATCAGTGGTCGCTTGTCCACCTAGATCATGAGTGAATAGTCCGTTAGTTAAAACAGTGTCGCAGGCTTTTTCAATTGCTTGTGCCGCTTGCTCTTCTTGGAATGATTGGCGTAGCATCATAGCGACCGATAAAATCATGGAAATCGGATTAGCGATTCCTTGACCAGCAATATCCGGTGCTGAGCCATGGATTGGTTCATAAAGTGAAGGACCAGCTGCGCTATGACTGGCACTTGGCAAGACGCCTAATGAACCAGGTAACACTGAAGCCTCATCGCTTAAAATATCGCCAAAAAGATTTTCAGTTACGATGACATCAAAAGCTTTAGGATTTTGAATCAGTTTCATAGCTGCAGAATCAACGTATTGATGTTCCAACTGACAATCAGGGTATTCTTTGGCGATTTCTTCTGCAGTCCCTCGCCATAATTTACTGGAAGCCAAGACGTTCGCTTTATCAACAGAAGTGACTTTCTTGCTTCTTCCTTGAGCGATTTTAAAAGCGGAGTGGAGGATCCGTTCGATTTCTGACTTTTGATAACGAGCCGTGTCGAAGGCCATTGTTTCATGCAATTCCCGCGGCTCACCAAAATAGATTCCGCTACTTAATTCTCGAACAATGATTAAATCGGTTCCTTCAAGAATTTCGGGCTTTAGTGGTGATAGATGCAACAAAGCAGATGAAACAGATACCGGTCGAATATTTGCAAATAGATTTAACGATTTCCGTAAGGCCAATAGTCCTTTTTCCGGCGTGTCCGACATTTTTTCCCATTTAGGACCGCCGATAGCTCCCAATAAGATCGCATCTGCTTCTTGACAAGCAGCTAAGGTTTTTTCTGGTAAAGAAGCACCGGTCGCATCGATCCCCGCTCCCCCAAAAGGCAATTCCGCTAATTCAAAGGTATGTGTACATTGTTTTTCTACTGCAGCTAAAACGTTTAAGCCACTCGCCATAATTTCTGGTCCAATTCCATCACCAGCTAAAACAACAATTTTACTATTCATGAATCTGCTCCTATCTCATAGTAGAGTATTTTTTTTCAAAGGTAAGTTATTAATCTTTTTGGACGAGATGATTACTCGCCTGCACATAAGCTTTTGCTGACGCTTGTAATACGTCAAAGTCAACACCGATTCCACGAACCTCGGTTTGGCTTGTTTCATCATAGAGTGTGACGCGAACTTCAGCTTGAGCATCCTCGCCGCCGGTTAAGGCTTGAATCTCGTATTCCTTTAATGCGGGCTTTTGTTGGAACAATTCATCGATCGTATTATAGATTGCCTGGATACTACCTGAGCCAATTCGCGAAGCAACTTTTGTTTTGTTTTCCTCATTAATGATGGAGACGATTGCCCCTTGATAACCGTTGGAACTGTATTGAACTTGCACATCGACTAGTTTGTATTGCTCTGTTTCTTCACGATATTGATCAGCCAGCAAAGCGACCAAGTCTTTATCGGTAATCTGTTTTTTCTTATCTGCCAATGCTTTGAAACGCTTGAAAGCTTCCTTGCTGTCAGCATCATTAAGCTGATAGCCTAACTCTTCTAGTTTGGCAGTGAAGGCATGACGACCAGATAATTTGCCTAGTGGCAGAGAATTTTGTTGGACACCCACTAATTGTGGCGTAATGATTT
Organism: Enterococcus pseudoavium NBRC 100491; assembly: GCF_001544295.1. GTDB lineage: Bacteria > Bacillota > Bacilli > Lactobacillales > Enterococcaceae > Enterococcus_A > Enterococcus_A pseudoavium. Next base: position 49,598 of record NZ_BCQF01000004.1, on the reverse strand, counting down.
CATAGGTTTCTGGATTTTTTAACACACCATCTTGATGAATTCCCGATTCATGGGCGTAGGCATTATCCCCGACGATGGCCTTATTTTTAGGGACAGGAATACCGGACAGCCGTGAAACTAATTCACTAGTTCGTTTCGTTTCATTCAATACAATGTTGGCTTCGCATTGATAAAAGTCTTTTCGAATCGCTAAGGCCAGTGCAACTTCCTCCAAAGCGGTATTCCCAGCCCGTTCCCCGATGCCATTTATGGCACCTTCTACGCGGTTAGCACCATTTTCGATGGCGGCTAAGGCATTGGCAGTCGCCATTCCTAAATCATCATGACAATGAGAAGAAAAAGTGATTTCTTGTTCACTTTGAATGTTTGCAATCAATGATTTGAAAATGGCACCATATTCTGTCGGATTCGAATAACCGACTGTATCAGGGACATTAATAATTGTTGCTCCAGCATCGATCGCCGTTTGGACTGCTTCTAATAGGAAGGCTTTTTCTGTACGGGAAGCATCTTCTGGTGAGAACTGAACTTTTTCAAATAGTGTACGGGCATAACTGACATGTTCTTTAATAGAAGCAAGAACTTCTTCACGATTCATTTTCAATTTATATTGCATATGGACATCGCTAGTTGCGAGGAAAACATGGATTTGTGGATCGACGGCATCTTTCAAAGCTTCATAAGCTCGATCGATGTCTTTTTTCTGGCAACGAGCCAGTCCAGTCACGGTCATTTTTTCAACTTTTTGAGCGATTTGTTGAACAGCTTCGAAATCACCGGGTGAAGCGATGGGAAAGCCTGCCTCGATGACATCAATGCCCCATTTTTCTAATTGAAGTGCAATTTGAACTTTTTCTTTCGTATTAAAATTTACACCGGGAGTTTGTTCACCATCCCTTAATGTTGTATCTAAAAATTGAATTCTTCTCATTTTTCATCCTCCTTCATACAAAAAGCGGGTATAAAAAAAGCACTCCATCGGAAAAGAACCATTTTCTTCTCCGATGCAATGCGAATAGGGACTTCATGAAATAAATTTCAGAAAGTCCCAGCTATAATAATAAAGTTGCGTTGAAAGCTGTATTTGATTTCATCATGGCAACCACCCGTTTATTGTCAGAATTTTTTAAAAATTGTTGTACTTATCGTATAAAAAATGACTGTCGTTGTCAATAGATTTATGAAAAAAAGATGAGTAAATTTTTAAATTAAAAGGGATCTTGGTTTTATAAAATCAAATGAGAGTTTCTACTTTACAAAATGAAAACGAATTATCGGTTAGTTGAGATGTCTTATTATCTATCATGAAGGCGTTAATACTAACAAAGAAAACTAAAAATTCGGATAATTTTCTTAATTTAGAAAAAACATTAAGCAAAAATGCCTATTTTACAAGTTTTCTTAGAATTTTCTTGTAAAACGCCAAAATTATTAGAGCTTATGAGTTGATTTCTTAGAGAAAAATAATTAAACTTCTCTACATCTTCAGAGTTTCATAATTATTCTGAAAATTGAATCAAAAAGGGGAAAAAGATATGAGGAACAAATTAGCTTATGGAATCATCGCTGTATGCGGTCTGGTGCTAGCAGGTTGTTACGGTGGCGGAAAGGCCTCGACGAATGAGAGTAGTTCGAGTAAATCCGCAAAAGACAATGGCACCTTCAATTTAGTAGTTCAGCAAGAAATGCCTACCGCCGATTTGTCTGTAGCAACTGACACAATCAGTTTTACGGCACTAAATAATGTGTATGAAGGAATCTATCGTCTGGATAAAGACAACAAGCCGCAACCAGCTGGCGCCAGTGAAAAAGTGAAAGTCAGTGATGACGGCAAAACGTATACAGTGAAATTAAGAGAAGATGCTAAATGGTCAAATGGTGATCCGGTCACAGCAAAAGATTATGTCTTTGGCTGGCAGCGGACAGTCAAACCAGAGACCGCCTCAGAATATGCTTATCTTTTTGAACCAGTAGAAAATGCTGCTGATATTTCAGCGGGCAAAAAAGCTCCAGAAGAATTAGGAATTAAGGCAGTTAATGATCATGAATTAGAAATTAAACTAGCGAAACCAACACCATACTTTGATTACTTATTGGCCTTTCCATCATTCTTCCCACAAAATCAAAAAGTAGTAGAAGCAAACGGAAAAGAATATGCAACCAAGAGTGACAAGGCTGTTTACAATGGTCCCTTCACGTTAGCTGGTTTCGATGGACCGGGTACAGATACCGAATGGGAATATAAAAAGAATGACACTTACTGGGATAAAGACGAAGTGAAATTATCAGCGGTTAAAGTCAACGTTGTCAAAGAATCCTCAACTTCATTGAATCTCTTTAAAGATGGCGAAGCAGATGACGTGATCTTATCTGGTGAATTAGCGCAACAAAATGCGAATGATTCAGCATATAAATCCTTTAAAGAAGCGCGGACCAGCTATCTTGAATTCAATCAACGCAAAGCAGATTCTCCATTCAAAAATGAAAATTTACGTAAAGCCATTTCTTATGCGATCAATCGCAAATCTTTAGTCAATCAAGTATTAGGTGATGGATCGGTTGTTTCGACAGGTTTAGTACCATCCGGTATGTCAAAAAATCCGAAAACCGACGAAGATTTCGCAAAAGAAGCCGGAAACTTAACACCATACGATAAAAAGAAAGCTAAAGAATATTGGGAGAAAGCCAAACAAGAATTGAAGATCGACTCACTTTCATTTGAATTGATGGCTTCTGATACTGATTCATCGAAAAAGGTAATTGAATATATTCAAGGTGTTTTGGAAGATACACTGCCCGGAATTACCGTGAAACCAACACCGGTACCATTCTCTGTTCGCTTAGACCGTTCAAATGCTGGCGACTTTGATGTTTTACTGGGTGGTTGGGGAGCAGATTATGCGGATCCATCTAGCTTTACTGATTTGTTCGTAACAGGAAACTCATATAACCGCGGACGTTGGAGTAATGAGGAATACGACAAAGCAGTCAAAGCTTCTGGCAGCCAAGATGCCAGTGATGAAGAAGCTCGCTGGGCGGATCTACAAAAAGCAAATGAGCTAGTGTCTAAAGAATCAGGAATCGCACCGCTTTATCAATTATCTGAAGCACATTTAGTCAACGAGAAGGTCAAAGGGATCGTTCATCACCCAGCCGGCGCTTCTTGGGATTACAAATGGACCTATATAGAAAAATAGCAACAAAAAGAAGTTGGAACGTAACTCGTTCCAACTTCCTTTTAAATCGTAGCAAAAATGCCACAAAGAACCGCGGCTGCGATCAAAATCGCGGCGATTATTAACCAAAAAGTAGAGCGGCCAGTTCCAACTTGCGTTAAGGAACGTGAAGCAGTTTTAGCGTCTTTTTTTCTGCTAAAAGTCTGCTGCATGGAATAGTGGAAATGGTCGAAAAAGCCTGAAGAAAAAATCCATAACAAGATCCCGATAATCAGAAAGGGCAGCCCCACTAAGAAAAAGCGATTTGAAAGGTTCAGCGAGGTCAAGGAACCTTGGGTCAGCGAATAAAGACTGATCAGCACCAGTAAACCACTGCCGATAGCAACGGCTAAAATTTTATTTTTCATTTAATCACTCCAATAATTAAGCGCTTGTGGATGACACGAATGTTCATCTAGTTAGCGTACACTGTAAACCAAAATAAACCTAGATGTCAAAGGAGGCACCTCATGGGCAGTTATTTGAAATATTTTTTAAAGCGTGTCTTTTTTATGTTGATTACACTATGGTTGATTGCCACTATTACTTTCTTCTTGATGCAATTATTACCAGGGACACCTTATACCAACCAAGAACGATTAAGTCCTGAAACGGTCGCGATGTTGAATAAACAAGTTGGTTTAGATAAACCCGTGATTGTTCAATATGGAATTTATTTATCAAATCTAGTTCAAGGAGATTTTGGAATTTCTTTCCAATTTAAAAATCAAGCCGTTGCGGCATTATTGGCCGGACGAATTGGCCCTTCACTGCAATTAGGAGTACAGGCGATTATCTTTGGAACTTTTATCGGAATCGTTTTAGGAACCATCGCTGCCATGAAACAAAATTCATGGGCCGATACCGCTTCAACATTAGTGGCGATCCTTGGTCGTTCGATTCCCAACTTTGTATTTGCAGTTTTACTACAATATATCTTTGCTATGAAACTCCAAGTTTTGCCAATTGCTAAGTGGGAAGGGTTCGCCTACACGATACTACCAACCATCGCCTTGGCGATGTCACCATTAGCCGATTCGGCTCGTTTCATTCGGACTGAGATGGTAGAGGTGCTCCACAGTGACTATGTTGAATTAGCCCGCGCAAAAGGTCTGAGTCGTTGGGAGATTGCTTTCAAGCATGGCCTACGAAATAGTTTGATTCCCTTGATGACTTTACTAGGCCCCTTGGCGGTGGCCTTGATGACAGGATCATTAGTCGTTGAAAATATTTTTGCGATTCCTGGTATTGGGGAACAATTCGTGAAATCAATCATGACCAATGATTATCCAACGATTATGGCAGTGACGATCCTTTACTCATTCATGCTAGTCTTCGTTATTTTAGTTGTTGACTTGTTATATGGGTTAGTTGATCCTCGGATCCGTCTATCAGAAGGGAGCAAAAGTTAATGGAAATGAAATATCCTTCAATCGTGGACATTCCCGCAGATGAATTTCAGCCGTTACAAAAAAATACCGAAGAGGAACGTGAGGAGATTGCGGCGCCTTCGCTAAATTTCTTACAAGATTCTTGGCGTCGTTTGAAAAAAAATAAAGCGGCCGTGGTTTCAATGATCTTGTTGGCGATCATCATCGTTATTTCGATCGTCACGATTTTTATTTCACCGCAAGATCCTAGTAAACAAAACGTTGATTATATTAACTTGCCACCACGCGTACCAGGTCTAAATATCAATGGACTCAATGGGAAAACGATGATAGCGGGTGAATTAGTCGATAAATATGCCCAAGCAGAGGTACCTAATAATGTGAATTATCTATTAGGAACGGATGGATTGGGTCGTGATGTGTTAAGTCGTCTCTTTATGGGGACGCGGATCTCACTTTTGATCGCTTTTATTGCGGCATTATTTGATATTACGATCGGAGTGGCTTATGGGTTGATTTCCGGAATGCTCGGGGGCAAAGTTGATAACGCCATGCAGCGTTTCTTAGAGATTCTTTCAGGTATTCCCAACTTAGTCGTCATGATTTTGATGCTCGTTGTCTTTGAGCCCGGGATCTTTTCGATTGTTGCCGCAATGGCGATTACTAACTGGATTCCGATGGCGCGGATTGTACGAGCCCAGACGCTGAAATTGAAGGACCAAGAGTACGTGTTAGCGGGAATGACCTTGGGAGAACCTAAATGGAAGATCGCCTTTAAGCACATTATCCCGAATATCTCTAGTGTGATTATCATCCAAATGATGTTCAGTATTCCGACAGCGATTTTCTTTGAAGCTTTCTTAAGCTTTATCGGACTTGGTTTAACTCCGCCGGCGGCTTCACTGGGAACATTATTAAACGACGGCTATAAAACCTTCTTGTATTTACCGTACTTATTATGGATTCCAGCAGTGACGATTTCGCTGATCATGGTTTGTTTCAATCTGTTAGCCGATGGTCTGCGGGACGCATTCGATCCAAAAATGAAAGAGTGACGATTTATGGAAAAAATTTTAGAAGTTAACAATTTAAATATTTCATTCGACACCTATGCCGGTAAGGTGCGGGCCATTCGTGGAGTCGATTTTGATTTAAATAAAGGCGAAACACTAGCAATCGTCGGTGAGTCTGGTAGCGGGAAATCGGTTACGACGCGGACGATCATGCGCTTACTATCCAGTAATGCCACGATTGATGACGGGGAAATTTTGTTCAAAGGACAAAATATTGTTGAAAAATCCGAAAAAGAGATGCAAAAAATCAGAGGACGTGAGATTGCCATGATCTTTCAAGATCCGATGACGTCTCTTGACCCAACTATGACGATTGGGAAGCAGGTCGCTGAATCTTTGCGGAAACACAAAAAAGTTTCTAAAAAAGAAAGTTTAAAAGCAGCTCTTGATTTGTTGAAGCTAGTAGGCATTCCTGATGCTGAGAAGCGCTTGAAAAATTACCCGCATCAATTTTCCGGCGGACAGCGGCAACGGATCGTGATTGCAATCGCCTTGATCTGTAATCCGGAGATTTTGATTGCCGATGAACCAACGACCGCATTGGATGTAACCATTCAAGCCCAAATTCTAGAATTGCTGAAGGAAATCCAAGAAAAGATTGGCACCTCGATTATTTTTATTACCCACGATCTCGGGGTGGTAGCTAATGTCGCCGATCGGGTAGCAGTGATGTATGCCGGGAAAATCGTAGAAGTCGGAACGGCCGAGGAGATTTTTTATAATCCGCAGCATCCTTATACTTGGGGATTGTTAGGTTCCATGCCCACCTTGGACAGCGAAAACGATCGACTTTATGCGATTCCGGGTTCGCCGCCTGATTTATTGAATCCGCCTAAAGGGGATGCGTTTTATCCGCGAAATGAGTTTGCTTTGAAGATCGATGCTGAAATGGCACCACCATTTTTCGAACTTTCTGCTACGCATAAAGCGGCCACTTGGTTATTGGCACCCCAAGCACCTGAAGTGAATCCGCCAGCTGAAATTCAACGTCGCTGGGAAATTTTCCGCCAAAAAAAAGCACAATATTCCGCTTACGCATAAAAAAACGGGAGGACTATAATGGAAAGAAAGCTAGTAGAAGTAAAAAATTTGAAACAGTATTTTAATACGAATAGTAAAAATGAAGTCCGGGCCGTAAATGATGTAAGTTTTTATATAAACGAAGGAGAAACGTTCGGTCTAGTTGGTGAATCTGGTAGCGGAAAGTCAACGACGGGACGCTCGATCATTCGTTTGAATCAACCTACAGCCGGTGAGATTCTTTTTGATGGAAAAGATGTGACGAAGATTCAAAAAAAGGCGGAATTGAGCGAGTTTCGGAGAGATGTCCAAATGATTTTTCAAGATCCGTATGCCTCTTTAAATCCTCGGATGAAAGTTAAAGATATTATTGCTGAAGGAATCGATGTCAATGGATTGGCGGCGACAGTAAAAGAACGAGATAAAATCGTTAATGATTTACTTGAAACGGTCGGCTTAAATCCTAGTCACGGGACGCGCTATCCCCATGAATTCTCTGGCGGACAACGGCAACGGATCGGAATTGCGCGAGCTCTAGCGGTACGTCCACGCTTTATTATCTGCGATGAACCTATCTCAGCTTTAGATGTATCGATTCAAGCACAAGTAGTGAATTTATTACAGGATTTGCAAAAGAAACAAAACTTGACCTATCTCTTTATTGCCCACGATCTTTCAATGGTGAAACATATCAGTGATCGAATCGGTGTAATGAACAATGGTCACTTATTGGAAGTCGGAAGCAGTGATGAGATTTATAATTATGGCGTACATCCATATACTGAAAGTTTATTATCGGCAATTCCGATGCCTGATCCTGACCATGAACGTCAACGTCGACGTATCAAATATCAAACAGAACCGCATGATGGCAAGGCGCGTTCTTTACGAGAAATCGCGGCAGGACACTATATTTATTCTTCTGAAGATGAGGTCGCTTATTATAAGAAGAAATTGCAGCATTTAAAAAATGAAAAAGCACTAGCCGTTTGATGTTTATTTAAGTCAAAGAGCCCGCACAGAAATTATTTCTGTGCGGGCTCTTTTTTATAATGAAAAAAAGTGTTAGGAATAAATTATCGGCTCAGAATTTTTTTTTAACCAATTGAGGGAAATACTTTTTTATAGCTAAATTTTGTAATTGAAAGTTTAAAAGTAGGAAAATCAATCTTGGGCCGTCTATTGCTAAGCAAGCGCCAAAAAAGTATAAAAAAATGTCACCACGCACATTCTTTTCTAAACTACCAAAGTAGCCAAGAATGCACTGGTGACGTGGGTTTGGCACCCAATGGGCCGTGAGGGGCTCGAACCCGCGACCCGCTGATTAAGAGTCAGCTGCTCTACCAACTGAGCTAACGGCCCAAACAAAGTACTTTCATATGTTAGCACTGAGAAAATAAAAAAGCAAGAATAAAATGCAAAAAAATACTGAAAAAAGCTTCAATTATCTAGTCTTAAAAACCACGTTGTATAATCATAATAATTTTGATAAACTATGATTGAAAGGGGTGCACGTGATGGAAGAAACAGCACTTAAATCATGGGCAGAAGATTTGAAAGAAGTCCGCTTACCACGGTGGGAGGAACTGCCTGAATTAGAATTGTATATGGATCAAGTGATCACACTGGTTGACCGTTACTTATCCCGCTTAATGGAAGATGGAAAGTCTCAACTTTTATCGAGTGCGATGGTCAACAATTACGTTAAACATAAATTAATTCCTGCACCAGTCAAGAAAAGATATAATCGTAATCATCTGGCATACCTGATTGCGATCACATTGTTAAAACAAGTTTTTTCAATTCCTGATATTAATGAATTAATTCGCATGCAGTTGACGATTAGTGAACCTAAAGATGCCTACAATAATTTTTGTACAGTCCAAGAAGAGGCGCTGAAGCATATTGCTAAAATTATTTTAGGAGAAGAAGTAAATTTAATGCGTAGCAATAATGATTTTTATTATTTAGCGATGGAGAGTGCCGTGGCCTCATTTACGCAAAAAATGTTAGCAGAAAAGATTATTCTGTTGGATCAGAAGAAAGAAGGCGAAACGAATGAGTGAAAAAATTGCAGTTTTAGTTGATTCAGGGACGGATGTTCCTAAAGAAGTAGTAGATAATGGCCCATTTTTTATGGTTCCGTTGCGGATTATTTTTAGTGATCGAGAGTATCGGGACGGGATCGATATTGATTCTGATACAATTTTTCCATTGATTAAAAAAGAATTGCCGACAACTTCTTTACCTGACGGCGAACTGATTCATAAAGTATTTGACGAGATCAAAGCTCAGGGATATACCCATGTAATCATCGTGACGATTTCTAGTGGTTTGAGCGGTACCTATAATGCCTTGCGCGTACTAGGTGAGCATTATGAAGGGCTGACTTTCTACTCGATTGATACTAAAAATGTTGGAATCGGCGCGGGTATTTTAGCAATTTATGCTGGAGAGTTAGTGAAACAAGGAAAAGCTTTCACGGAAATTATTTCGGAAGTTGAGAGTAAGATTCCGAAGACAAAAATCTTTTTCAATGTCGATACGTTGGAATATTTGCAAAAAGGCGGCCGCATCGGTCTAGTTTCTTCTTTATTAGGGAGTGCTTTGAAATTAAAGCCAATTATCTCTTGTAATTCCGAAGGGATCTATTATACGGTAGCTAAAGTCCGAGGATTAAACAAAAGTATAGATAAGACGCTACAATTAGTAAAAGAGCAGATTGGGACGCATCGTCGCTTTAATCTGGCTGTTACTCAAGCAGATGCAACAGAAACTGCTGAAAAGGTCTTGCGACGGTTGCAGGAATTATTCCCGACAGCAGAAAATATTTATTATGGTAAAGTTTCACCAGCTTTAGCAGTCCACACTGGACCTGGCTCATTAGGTGTCGTTTGCCAAGTTCTAGACTAGAAAATCTACCCCTCAAGTTAGACGAATGCTGACTTGAGGGGCTTTTTTGATAGTAAAAAGTTGGTAATTGAAACGTGAGCTAAATTCGTAGCGGTTGAAAAATGTTGATTTTGAATAGTATTTTTTTCTTAAGTAATTATTGTAATTAAACCGACACTTGTTTGAAAAGATGAAACACTATTGAAATTATTGTATAATGGGAAGGCGTACATACAATCTTATAAAGGTATGAGGTGACTCTTAGTGAAAAAAATTTTAGTAGTTGACGATGAAAAACCGATTTCGGACATCGTGAAATTCAATTTAACCAAAGAAGGCTATGAAGTCTTTACCGCGTATGATGGTGAAGAAGCTTTGGAAAAAGTCGAAGAGATCAATCCAGATTTGATTTTATTAGATTTGATGTTGCCTAAAAAAGACGGTTTGGAAGTGGCTCGTGAAGTACGCAAGACCCATGAAACGCCGATTATTATGGTTACTGCCAAAGATTCTGAGATCGATAAAGTGTTAGGGTTGGAATTGGGTGCAGATGATTATGTGACCAAGCCATTTTCTAATCGTGAATTGATTGCTCGGGTAAAGGCGAATCTGCGGCGCGGCGGACAAGCACCAAAGGAAGAAGAACCAACGACGCAAACGGATTTGACGATTGGTGATTTAACGATTCATCCAGATGCTTATATGGTAACTAAGCATGGAAGTACGATCGAATTGACCCATCGTGAATTTGAATTGCTACATTATTTAGCAAAACATATCGGTCAAGTAATGACTCGGGAACATTTACTGCAAACGGTTTGGGGCTATGATTATTTTGGAGATGTGCGGACAGTTGACGTGACGGTTCGGCGCTTGCGGGAAAAAATCGAGGATAATCCAAGTCATCCAACTTATTTAGTCACTAGACGGGGCGTCGGATATTATCTGCGCAACCCTGAACAGGAGTAATTGGAGTAGCTATGGAAAAAAAAGTCCGTTTTTATCGATCGGTTAATTTCAAGATTGCTTTTTCATTTATTTTGATTTTACTGATTTCGATTGAGATTATTGGTGCTTACTTTATTCGTGGTCTTGAAAAATCAACGATTGATAGCTTTACGAAAGATATGAATCAGCGTGTCTCATTGTTAAGTACGACGCTTGGCGCAACGATGGCTGAAGATAGTGAGAATGAAGCAGAACAGCTACAGCGGATTCTTGAGAACAACACTGCTGCCGACATCACTGAGATGTGGGTAGTGGATGATAAGGGAATCATCGTAGCTACTAACGATGTGGGTCAAAAAGATTCGATTGTTGGTAAAAAGAATGAGTACAATGATATTGATGATTTTTCAACAAAACAATATGTAACACTCGATGACAATAATAAACGGGTATATATCAATGTCCAACCTATTCAGTCCCCGACCGGCGATTCGGCTGTGCTGGGGGCTCTTTATGTTAAAAGTGACATTGAACAAAAATATACCGAAATAGGAAATACCGCCTTGATCTTTTTCTCAGCCTCATTGATTGCTGGTTTAATTTCAATCGTGGTGGCATTATTGGTGGCCCGCTCCATTACTAAACCGATCAAAGAGATGCAAAAACAGGCGATTCGAATCGCCCAAGGGGATTATTCCGAAAAAGTAGATGTTCAAGGCCATGATGAACTGAGCCAATTGGCTGAGACCTTCAACAAATTATCCGATCGGGTCGAGGATGCACAAGATACAATGGAAGCAGAGCGGAACCGCTTGGATAGCGTTTTGACTCATATGACCGATGGGGTTATCGCAACGGACCGTCGTGGAAAAGTTATTACGATTAATGAAATGGCCCTGTCCTTATTAGATACCACCAGTGAACAGGCGATTGGTCAATCGATTTTAACTTTGCTTGATTTGGATGAGGAATACACGTTAAGAAAATTGTTGGAGACGCCAGAAGAGATTTTGCTTGAGCGTTCTAAATCAGATTCCGCGGAAGATCAGCTGACTTTACGTTCGGATTTTGCAATGATTCGGCGCGAATCTGGCTTTATCAGTGGTCTGGTAGTCGTTATCCATGATGTTACTGAACAGGAAAAAACAGCCGAAGAACGTCGACAATTCGTTTCTAATGTTTCCCATGAATTGCGGACACCGCTCACAAGTGTTCGGAGTTATTTAGAGGCCTTGGAAGAGGGCGCGTGGCAAGACAAGAATATTGCACCGGAATTTATCCATGTGACATTAGGTGAGACTGATCGAATGATCCGAATGATCAATGACCTACTAAATCTTTCCCGTATGGACTCAGGTGTACAGCAGATGGAACTTGAGTTAGTTAATTTCAATGAACTTGTTGGTTATGCGTTGGATCGTTTTGATATGATGGTCAACAGCCAAAAGAAAAATTATCGGATTGTTCGCGAATTTACTGAACGTGATTTATGGGTCGAAATCGATACGGATAAGATCATGCAAGTGATTGATAATATCATGAACAATGCGATCAAGTATTCTCCAGATGGCGGTAAAATCGAAGTTCATTTGATAGAAACTCATAACAATGTCGTCTTGAGTATCTCTGATGAAGGGTTAGGAATTCCTAAGAAGGATTTGGAAAAAGTCTTTGAGCGGTTCTATCGTGTTGATAAGGCGCGGGCGCGTAAACAAGGCGGCACAGGACTAGGCCTGGCAATCTCCAAAGAAGTCATGAAGGCTCATCAAGGTCAGATCTGGGTCGAAAGCGTTGAAGGTAAAGGTTCTACCTTTTATATTTCTTTGCCTTATGAACCTTATGAGGAGGATATTTGGGAATGAAAATTTCAGAAAAAATCATACGAATGGCACTTATCGCTCTGATCTTACTCAGCCTCATTTTGACTTATGCCATTTGGCTTAGTCCGACCTCTAAAACAGCGAATGTTAATACTAGTAAACAAGCAGTGAAAAATGATCAAAACTATGCCAAAGCTACGGATGCTTTTTTGCCGATTCGCGGTATTTGGAATTTGCCTGAGGGAAAGTTTCAAACGAACAGTGAGAATTTATTAGCAACGACCCAAGCTCGATTGACGGAAAGTACCTATGGTCAACTGCTAGAAGACCAGCAGATCGAAACTGAAATCAAAGATTATTATAGCTTGGATAACGGCATCGAATTGAATTATGAAGGTGGTTTTTCACTGACTGAATACATCAAAGTCTTTGATATGCCCATCAATTTGAACTCTTTGGAGGATGCGAATGACATTACCTTTTCAAAGATCCAAGTTGATTTTTCTCAGAAAAAAATTCGTTTTTTGAATTACAAGAAACCGACTGTTTATGAAGCGACGATTTCAGAAGATTTCACAGGGCTTGCAGAGATTTATCAAAAAAACGAAGGACGCTACTTACCAATGTCCGATGAGAATCCTTTAGTTCCACAGTTGTTAGTAACCAAGGATCGGGTCTGCTTAAAGAAATACAGTTATATTTTGACGACCCAAGCGTATTCGCTTTTTCGGAATGCTTTTTTCCAAAATCCAGACCAAGCCAAAGGTGAGGAAGAAGCCAGTGGGATGCGTTCGTTTGTCAGCGGTCACGAAGAGTTGATGATGGATGAACAAAAACGTTTGGTTGCCTTTAATGGGGAACTATCCGAAGACTTGGCAAAAGAAAGTTTATACACTCAAAGCTTTAATTATGTCAGTCGCTTAGGGACCGCGGTGGGTAATTTGCGTTATTTTGACCATCATGATGGACAGATCAATTATCGAATATTTGTTGAAGGCTATCCAATCTTCAGTCAGTCATCGAAGGGGAAAATGATTGTGAAAATAGAGCACGCAGCTAATTCAGCGCCGCCACAAGTTCACATCGAAACCAGTATGGATACGGTCCAGGTACCAATTCCTTCTGATGAGGAAGTCGAATTGCCCAGCACCTTAGAAATTGAAAATAATTTGGCTGCAGTCGGAATCGATCTTGATAAAATCCAAAGTTTTATCATCGGCTATACTTGGCAAGATATTGACGGTGTAAATAAATTAGTTGCTTTGACTCCAGAATGGTTTATTAAATACGATAACATTTGGTATCCTGCTGATCAGTTGATGCAAGGAAATCTTGAAACGGAGGCGAGCTAATTGGATTTTAGAAAAATCGAATGGATCTTTTTTCTCGTCTTCATTGGTTTAAATATTTTCTTATTTAGTATTTACTGGAATAACCAGCATGAGCAGAGCTTGGTTACAAACTCGAATCAACGAGAGGATATTTTACAGCGTCTTGAAAATGACGAGGTGAAGGTCAAAGATACTGTCTCTGATGAGCACCGTGAAGGGTACTATTTAAGCGCAGAACAAGATAATTTTGCCGCTTTAGTAAACGACAGCGGCGCTCAACCCTTAACGAATGATTTTAATATTTCAGATAAAATTTTGACTAGTTACATGAATCGGGAGATCTCGTTTAATTTGAAAAAGGCGACTAGCAGCTTTAATCGTTTAATGAAAGATAAAACATTTATTATGAATGGTGCAGAGTATACGTATTTGCCGGATATTTCAAAAAAAGACGAAGAGCTGGGTAAAATTGTTGGTGCGCAGTCTTATGAAGGGATTCCTTTTATCGATGAGACCTCGCGGGTCACTTTAGATATTGAGAAAAATAGTGACCAGGAGAAAGTCACGAAATATACTCAAACGCGGTTGAAGGAGATTGAACCGCTACGAGAAAAAATGACGCTTTACTCAGAAAAAGAAATCTTAAACACGCTGTATATCAACAATAATATTCCAAGTAAAGCGACGATTACGAATATTTATCTTGGTTATTTCCGAACGTTGGAAGTGCGGGAAAAAAATGTTTATGTGCCGGTTTGGTTTGTTAAGGTCAAAGCCTCTGACAAGACGACCCAGATTGAAAAAGTCAATGCATTGAACAATCAAGTAATCACGAATAATTTAGTTCCAAAGGTGGAAAATCCCTAAAAAGGGTTGTATACTGAGAACAGTTTTAAAAGAGGGGACCAATTGCTCATGTTAGAAATGAATAATGCCTTCAATGTCAGCATTTTAGCCAGCGGTAGTACCGGGAATTCCTTGTATTTAGAAAGTCCGCAAAAAAGAATCTTGGTAGATGCTGGATTGAGTGGAAAGAAAATCACTTCGCTGTTAGCAGAGGTCGATCGAAAACCTGAGGATCTAGATGCGATTTTAGTTACCCATGAACATCGCGACCATATCCATGGTGTCGGCGTTCTTGCCAGAAAATATAAATTACCGGTTTATGCCAACGAAAAGACTTGGGAAGCGATGGCTCCTTTGATTGGAAAAGTTGACGTAGAGCAGAAACATATCTTTGAAATGGGAAAAGTTCTAACTTTTGGGGATTTAGACATTGAGAGTTTTGGTGTCTCCCATGATGCGGCAGCGCCACAGTTTTATCGTTTTTATAAAGACGGACATTCTTTTGTGATGTTGACAGATACGGGGTATGCCAGCGAACAGGTTAGAGGAACGATTCGGGATGCGGATGCTTATTTAGTAGAAAGCAATCATGATTTAGAGATGCTGCGGATGGGTGCGTATCCTTGGAGTTTGAAGCAGCGGATTCTAGGCGACCAAGGTCATTTGTCAAATGAAGATGGTGCGTTAGTTATGACCGATATCCTGGGTGATCGAACGAAGCGGATTTATTTGGGCCATTTGAGTAAAGAAAACAATATGAAAGAATTAGCACACATGACGATGGAGGAGACCTTGACGCGTTATGATTTAGGCGTGAATTATCAATTCCAAGTTTTCGATACTGATCCAGACAGTGCAACAGAATTATTTGCAATCTAAAAAGACAAGCTTGCTTTTATGCGAGCTTGTCTTTTTTTGCAAGATTTGTTAGCTGTACACGCTGAAATGTTGGTTCAAATGTTTCGGTGTGACAACCTCATCAATCATTGCGATGGCATAATCAGCCATACTGATTTCACTTTTACCTTCAGCGTTTTTTTGTAAATGCTCATCACTGACTTGATAATGGCCTGTCTGTTTTCCATCAGGATTAAAATAAGCAGCGGGACTTAAATACGTCCAGTTTAGCTTTTCGGTAGTTCGTAATTCTAAAAAAGCTTGGTACATATTATAAGCAGTCGGATAATAATCTGCTTTGGGGTCCGAGACTTCGATCATTCGTTGTGTTTCATTGATGAATAATGAAGAAGTTCCACCAACAACTAGTAGACGCGTATCCGTTCCAATTAAAAGGTTGCTTAGGTACTGCAATGAAGTTTGGTGCAATTCTTCTTTTCCCAACGGTGGACGAAAGGCATCGATTAGCACATCGAAATCCGCCAAGTCTTCTTTAGTTAGGTCGAATAAATCTTTAACTAACGTGGGAACTTTTACTTTAAGTTTTTCTGGATGTCGAACGATGGCGGTGACAGCCAAATCACGGTCGAGCGCTTCTTTTAAGATTAGAGAACCAGCATTGCCAGTGGCGCCAATAATCGCTAATTTCATAAAAATCCTCCTCAATCATTTATTATCAAGTCAAACGTGTTGTTTTAGTAAAAAAAAGCTCCGCAGACTATAGTGACAGTCTAAGGAGCTTTTGATAAAAAGGCAAAGGATTTGTGTCGAATCAATGGGATTGGATTCCTAACTGTGCGAGAATGACTAATAGATTCATGCCGACATGAGTAATCATAGAAGTCCAAATGCGACCACTATAACGATACACACTACAAAAAAGTAAGCCTAGACCCGCGTACAAAAGGTAGTGACCATCATTATGAGCTAAAGCAAACAGGATGGAACTTAAGAGCGCCGGGAACCAAAAACCAAAACGTTTTTCTAAGGCACCGAAGACTGCACGTCGAAAGACAAATTCTTCCATGATTGGACCGGCAATGGTCGTCGCTAAAATGAAAATCATATTATCTCTGATTAATTGAACGATATTCTGCGTATTTTGTGATACAACTGATTGTCCCAGTATACGTTGCTCAATCTGTAAAATAACCATTTGCAGCAGTAAAGAGGCGGGAATCCCGAAAAGACCGAGCAAAATAGTCAGTAGCCTATTTTTTTGCTGTCGTTCCAAGCCGAACAACTGTGATCTGGAACGATAAAAAATCATCAACAGTGCTCCCAAAAAATAGGCCAGTGTTGTCAGTTGAATGATTTGCGAGGGATTTGCATGGAAAACCTGTAGAAAAATGATCGGTGAAAATAGCACAAATCCATACGTAAAGATCGTAATGAAACTATATTTTTTTTCGTTCATTTGTTTCCCTTTCTAATAGGTATTGTTCCTTAGTATATCATAAATTTTAGCAAAGCTTATGGGAGGGAAATTTAAAAATGCAGACGAAGGACTTGCAAAAAGAAACAAAAATGAGTATGATAAGAAATGTAGGTTAGCACTCTTGGTTATCGAGTGCTAATGAATTTGAAATCATTACTAGTTGGAGGGATTTATCGTGTTAAAACCATTAGGTGATCGTGTCATTCTTGAAGTGACTCAAGAAGAAGAAAAAACAGTTGGCGGTCTAGTCTTAGCTTCTGCCGCTAAAGAAAAACCACAAACCGCTAAAGTTGTAGCTGTAGGTGAAGGCAATGTACTTGAAAACGGTCAAAAAAGTCCAATGCCAGTAGCTGTTGGTGATATGGTAATGTTTGAAAAATATTCTGGAACAGAAGTGAAGTATGAAGGCAGCGAGTATTTGATTATCGCAGCTAAAGATATTATGGCAATTGTCGAATAAAAAATTAATGAGGTGAATGAATCATGGCAAAAGATATTAAATTTTCTGAAGATGCACGTGCAGCAATGCTTCGTGGTGTCGATAAATTAGCAGATACAGTTAAAGTAACATTAGGGCCAAAAGGACGTAATGTTGTATTAGAGAAATCTTACGGTTCTCCATTGATTACAAACGATGGTGTAACGATTGCAAAAGATATCGAATTAGAAGATCATTTTGAAAATATGGGAGCAAAATTGGTTTCTGAAGTAGCTTCAAAAACCAATGATATTGCTGGTGACGGAACAACGACAGCAACTGTTCTTACTCAAGCAATCGTTCGTGAAGGCCTAAAAAACGTTACTGCTGGTGCGAACCCAATGGGCATCCGTCGCGGAATCGAAGCTGCTACGAAAGCAGCCGTTGAAGAACTACACAGCATTTCTAAAGTTGTTGATTCTAAAGATGCGATTGCACAAGTTGCGGCTGTTTCATCAGGTAGCGAAGAAGTAGGTAAATTAATCGCTGAAGCAATGGAAAAAGTTGGTAACGACGGCGTTATCACAATCGAAGAATCAAAAGGGATCGATACTGAATTAGATGTGGTTGAAGGGATGCAATTTGATCGTGGCTACCTTTCTCAATATATGGTAACTGATAACGATAAAATGGAAGCAGTATTAGAAAATCCATATATCTTGATCACGGATAAAAAGATTTCTAACATTCAAGACATCTTGCCATTATTAGAACAAGTCTTGCAACAATCTCGTTCATTGTTGATCATTGCTGATGATGTAGATGGTGAAGCATTACCAACCTTAGTATTGAACAAAATCCGTGGAACATTCAACGTTGTAGCCGTAAAAGCTCCTGGTTTTGGTGATCGCCGCAAAGCGATGCTTGAAGATATTGCAATCTTGACTGGTGCAACAGTGATTACAGAAGATCTTGGTTTAGATTTGAAGGAAGCGACAATCGAAAACTTAGGAACTGCTGGAAAAGTTGTGGTTGATAAAGACAATACAACAATCGTTGAAGGAGCTGGCGACAAAGCCGCTTTAACAGACCGCGTTGAAATGATCAAACGTCAAATCGGTGAAACAACCTCTGATTTTGACCGTGAAAAATTACAAGAACGTTTAGCAAAACTTGCCGGCGGAGTGGCAGTTGTCAAAGTCGGTGCAGCAACTGAAACGGAATTAAAAGAATTAAAACTACGGATTGAAGACGCTCTGAACTCAACTCGTGCAGCCGTTGAAGAAGGAATCGTTTCTGGTGGTGGAACTGCGTTAGTTAACGTTATCAAGAAAGTTTCTGAACTAGCTGCTGAAGGCGATGTTGCTACGGGTATCAAGATTGTCGTTCGCGCTCTAGAAGAACCAGTTCGTCAAATCGCGGAAAATGCTGGTTTCGAAGGTTCAGTCGTAATTGATAAACTAAAAAATGCTGATCGTGGTACTGGTTTTAATGCAGCATCTGGTGAATATGTCAATATGATCGATGCTGGTATCGTAGACCCAACGAAAGTTACACGTTCTGCTTTACAAAATGCAGCATCTGTCTCAGCGTTATTATTAACAACTGAAGCAGTCGTTGCTGACAAACCAGTAGAAGGTGGCGCAGCCGCTGCCCCTGCTATGGACCCATCAATGATGGGCGGCATGATGTAAGCTTATCAATGCCTTTAAATTAGTCATCGGAAATGATTTCGATGACTTTTTTCTTCCAAAATGGCACATTTTGCTAAATTTTTTTGGTAGGTTGGTTAAAAATTTTTTCTCTGTGGTAAAATATTAGTGAAGGATTATTTTTTATTTAATTAAAAAATTCAAATAGATAGGAGACTGCTGATGAAATTAATCGAGACACCTTTAAATAGCAACGTTAATTTAGAAACCTTGTATCCAAATATAACCAGATACTTTTTTGATCAGCGCGAGGCGGTAAAGTTACTAAAACTGTACGCCTATGACCGCACAAAAATTATTTATGTTGATCGCTTCGATACAATTAACTTATTGCTATTGAATCGTCATCGTAAAATCAGTCATAAAGAAGTCGATACAATCATCAACCGCTTGTTGAAAGTGGAGCGGAAAGATGTTGTGGTAGATGTTGGATATAAAAAACAGATTCTAGATGCAGGGATCAGACCGAAAGAATCCTACAAAGATATTATTTCGGTAGAATATAAAGTTCCTAATAACTAATTAGAGAAGGGCCGCTGCCTTTCTCTTTTTTTGTCGTTTGGTCAGAAAAAAAGCGGCGAAGGAGAGAAGCTAAGACTGTTCCTACGGAGTTCTTATGCTATAATGGATGAAATAGTTTAAATTACTAAAACAAACGAGGAGCATGATTATGAAAAAGTTGTACGAAGATGACAGTTTGACACTCCATACGGATCTTTATCAAATCAATATGATGAAAACTTATTGGGAAACGGGTCGAGCGGATCTTCATGCAGTATTTGAGTGTTACTTCCGAAATATGCCATTTGATAATGGTTATGCCATTTTTGCCGGTTTGGAACGTTTGGTAAAATACTTGGAGAATTTACAATTTAGCGAAAGTGATCTTGCGTATTTGGCTGAAGTGGAACATTATCCAAGTGCTTTTATTGATTATTTACGTGATTTCAAGTTTGCCTGTACGGTTCGTTCGACGGAAGAAGGCGAATTGGTCTTCAATAATGAACCAATCATTCAAGTAGAAGGCCCACTACTACAGTGCCAATTAGTGGAAACTACCTTGTTGAATATCGTAAACTTCCAAACGCTGATTGCGACTAAAGCAGCTCGTATCAAATCAGTTATCGGTACGGATCCTTTATTAGAATTTGGGACAAGACGTGCACAAGAATTGGATGCAGCTTTATGGGGGACACGAGCTGCCTATATTGGCGGAGCAGATGCCACGAGTAATGTTCGTGCTGGTAAAATTTTTGGGATTCCTGACAGTGGAACTCATGCCCATTCCTTGATCCAGTCTTATGGAAATGATTATGACGGTTTTAAAGCATACGCTGAGACTCACCGCGATTGTGTCTTCTTAGTAGATACGTATGATACGATCAAATCAGGTGTGCCAAATGCGATCAAGGTAGCCAAAGAAATGGGAGATAAAATCAATTTCTTAGGCGTGCGGATCGACAGCGGGGATATGGCTTATATCTCTAAACGAGTTCGTCAACAATTGGATGAAGCCGGTTATCCAGATGCTAAAATCTATGCATCAAACGATTTAGATGAAGGCACGATTCAAAACTTAAAGATGCAGCATGCGAAGATCGATGTTTGGGGTGTGGGAACTAAATTGATTACAGCCTACGATCAGCCTGCATTGGGCGCTGTGTTTAAATTAGTATCGATTGAAAATGAACAAGGTGAAATGGTCGATACGATCAAGCTTTCAAGCAACGCAGAAAAAGTTACGACACCGGGTAAAAAGCAAGTTTGGCGAATCACTCGCAAATCTGATGGTAAGTCAGAAGGCGATTATGTGACCCTTTGGGATGAAGATCCTCGAAAAGAAACGGAGATTTTTATGTTCCATCCGGTCTACACGTATGTCAATAAAACGGTGAAGAACTTTGAAGCGCGTCCCATCTTAAAAGATATTTTTGTTGATGGCCAGTTGGTCTATGATTTGCCTGATTTAGAAACAGTCAAACAGACGGCTAAAAACAGCTTGGATTCTTTATGGGAAGAGTATAAACGCGATCTGAATCCACAAAAATATCCCGTCGACTTGTCAACGGAGTGCTGGAATCACAAAAATAAAATCATGAAACAAGTTCGCGAATCTATGATGTACTTGCAACAAGAAGATTAGGAGTGAATGGGACATGACGTTACAAGCAGAAATTATTAAAGCGTTAGGAACCAAACCAACAATTGATCCCGAAGCAGAGATTCGAAAGAGTATCGATTTTTTAAAGGCCTACCTTAAAAAATATTCTTTCTTAAAAACCTTCGTCTTAGGAATCAGCGGCGGCCAAGATTCTTCCTTGGCCGGCCGACTAGCGCAATTAGCGATGACAGAGATGCGAGCTGAAACGGGTGATGACCAGTATCAATTTATTGCGGTCCGCCTACCGTATGGCACACAAGCTGATGAATCAGATGCTCAAAAGGCATTAGCGTTTATACAGCCAGATGTTAGTTTAAGTGTCAATATTAAAGAAGCCGTCGATGCGGAAGTCGCCGCTTTAGAAGCAGCCGGGGTGACCATCAGCGATTTCAATAAGGGCAATATCAAAGCCCGCCAACGAATGATCACTCAATATGCCGTCGCCGGAGATAATCAGGGAGCAGTGATTGGGACGGATCATGCAGCGGAAAATATCACTGGTTTCTTTACGAAGTTTGGGGACGGGGGAGCCGACATTTTACCATTGTTCCGTTTGAATAAGCGCCAAGGGAAAATGTTGTTGAAGGAATTAGGGGCTGAAGAAGCGATCTATTTAAAAGTTCCGACGGCTGATTTAGAAGATGGCAAGCCACTGATTGCCGATGAAGTGGCTCTGGGTGTGACTTATGACGATATCGATGATTACTTGGAAGGTAAGCCGATCGATGCCAAAGCTCAAGCCACGATTGAAAATTGGTGGAATAAGACTCAACATAAACGTCATTTACCAATTACAATCTTCGATGATTTTTGGAAATAATAAATATTTGCCTAGCAGAGAATACGCCTTGCTAGGCTTTTTTGTGCTTCTTTACATTCCTGTCTTTTCTAGCTAAAATGTTATGAGTTCATGAATGGGAGAGGATTATGCAAAAATTTCATAAATTACCTTGGCGTCAATGGTTAATCGGATTTGGCGTATTAGGTTTGATCATTGTTTCAAATCTTTTTTTACAATTAACCCAAAATGCTTTTTCATTTGATTTAGCGTTTAAGTTTGCTTTTTCTTGGCACACAGAAAAATTCTTTTTAGGCTGTCTCGTCTTGTTTATTTTTTATGGCTGGTTGAGTAGTTTGTTAGGCTCATTGAAATCGGGCAGTTTATTTTATCTTTTAGTGATCGTTGGAGTCGGAGTTGCAAATTTTCTAAAGATGAAGTATCGGATGGAGCCGATTTATCCAGATGATTTAAAAATGGTAATCGAATTCGGAATGATCCGCGATTTGGTGGGAACAGGGATCTTTTTATTGTTTTTAGCGTTATTAGCGCTAGGCCTGCTTTTGCTCATTTTTAGTTTGAAAAAAAGTTTGCACTTGAAAAATTGGCAGCAAGGACTACGCGGAGTTATCTTTATATTAACCAGTCTCTTATTGATCTATATCGGCGGGTTTAACCAACAGAATAATTTATTACGTAAAGCTTACGATAAGACCGCCTTGTGGATTCCCTACAGCCAGAAAATGAATTACTATAATACAGGATTTATGGGCGGTTTCTTATACAATTTGCCAGTGGAGGCGATGGCACAGCCTAAAGCGTATTCGGCAGCCAACGTTAAGAAAATCACTGAAAAATATCAAGTTACTACGGAACCCAAAGAGACTGAACACCCCGATATTGTTTACGTCATGAGTGAAAGCTTTTCTGATCCGAGTCGGTTGAAGGGCTTGGATATTTTAGGGGGCGATCCGCTGCAAGCTTATCGTGAAGTCGCAGATCAGACGACTAGCGGTCAAATGTTGTCGCAAAATTATGGCGGCGGTACGGCTAATATTGAATTTGAAGCATTGACAGGCTTTTCGATGGAGTTATTTAATGCCCAAATGACGACTCCCTACACGATGCTCGTGCCAGAATTTCAGACCTTTCCTTCATTAGTAACCACTTTACAACAGCGGGGATATCAAACAACGGCGATCCACCCGTACAACACGTCGATGTATAAAAGAAAAGATGTTTATCAGACTTTTGGTTTTGATCAATTCTTAGACGAAGACAGTATGAAGCATACCGCTACGCTTGAAAATAATCCGTATATCTCGGATCAGGCGGCCTATCAGGAAATTATGGATCAGCTGAAAAAAAATAGCCAGCCGCAGTTTTTGCATTTAGTGACCATGCAGACTCACATGCCTTATGAGAACAAGTATTCTGAGCTGCCTTATTTAGCTAAGGGCGATAATAGTTCAGCAGTACGTAGTTATTTACAAGACATCGCTTATAGTAGCGAAGCATTAAAAGAGTTCTTGCAAGCACTGGATAAGTTGCCGCAACGAACCTTAGTTGTTTTCTGGGGGGATCATTTGCCAGGGATTTATTCCGAGGCGATCCAAGCGGAAAATCAAGGGTATCGCTTGCATGAAACAGAATTTTTGATGTATGACAATCAACATCAATTAAACAATCAGCGTACCGTAACCAGTCCAGTTTATTTTGCCGCAGATTTATTCCAACAAGGGCGACTTCCGATGACCGGTTTTCAAAACCTATTGATGTCCTTGCAAAAAGTTTTGCCAGCTTTTGAAAAAGGCATGTATTACCAAAATGGTACGTGGTCAAAAGAGGCTAAACTGACGAAAGAGCAAGCAAAGATTTATCAAGAGTATCAAATGATCCAATATGATATTACCACCGGCAAGCAATTTAGCTTAAAAGAAAATTTTTTTAATTAGACAGGAGTCGCTAGTTACGATGGCATTTAAAAAGAAAGATAATCAGAATTATTACAATCCGCTGCGCCGAGCAATTTTGACCCATCAAATGATTGAACCGGGTGATAAAGTGGCCATCGGAATGAGTGGTGGAAAAGACAGCACTACGCTACTGTATTTATTAGATAAAATTCGCCGGCAGAAAAGGTTAGGCTTTGATTTTGAGCTAGTACCGATCACGCTTGACATGGGCTTTGAAGGCTGCGATATTCAGCCAATGAAGGATTTTGTTGAAGAATTAGGCTACGAATTAGAAGTCGTCCCGACCAATATTGCCAAAGTTGTCTTTGATATTCGCGCGGAAAAATCTCCTTGTTCCCTCTGTGCGAAACTGCGGCGAGGGATCTTATACAATCACGCCAGTCAGCTTGGCTGTCAAAAAGTCGCGTTAGGTCATCATGTGGATGATGCGATTGAAACGTATTTCATGAACTTTTTGTTTCACGGACGGATGAACAGTTTTGAGCCGAGAAGTTACTTATCCAAGACAAACGTGACTCTAATCCGGCCGCTGATTTATCTGGAAGAAAAACAAATCATACGACTTGTGAAACGCGAAGAGCTGCCAGTGATTTTTAATCCTTGTCCTGTGGATAAAAAGACCAAGCGAGAAGAGATCAAAAATTTAGTTACCAACTTGGCACAGACCTATCCCGATATTCGTGAAAAGTTCATTATGGGCATGGAACAGGGCAACAGCGAAGACTTTTGGACAAAAGCCCAGCATGAAAGCCTTTTAAATTAATTGACCCCAGAAGAAAAGATTGTATTTATCGCTTTTCTCATGATATAATTCGTTTTGTATTCATGAGGGAGTAACTAGCAGCGTAAGCTGTGGCAACGCCACCAGCAAGAAAAGATATTTTTCTGGTGTTGTCTTAAATAGTGAGACTTATGTATGTTTTTTAGCATACAGGAGTCTCTATTTTTTTACTTCCAAAAGGAACACTAATTGAAGGAGGAAGAAAATGTCTGAGGAGAAAAAACAACAACTGATAAAGCCTTTTTATTCAGAGGAAACAGAACAAGTTTTAGCGGAAGTCCAAACGACTGAGGAAGGACTGACCACTGCTGAGGCGGAAAAACGTTTGGCTGAGTATGGCTTGAATGAGTTAGAAGAGGGCGAAAAGAAAAGTATGTTCGCTCGTTTCATCGAACAGTTCAAAGATTTAATGATCATTGTGTTATTATTTGCGGCTGTGATCTCTGCAGTTGTCTCACATGAAGTCGTCGATTCTATTATTATTTTGGCGGTCGTAATCATCAATGCGGTGATGGGGGTAGTGCAAGAATCGAAGGCGGAAGAAGCGATCGAAGCATTACGGGAAATGTCGACTCCCAATGCAAATGTCTTACGTGAAGGACATATCAGCTCAGTAAAATCGACCGATCTTGTGCCCGGCGATATCGTGATGCTAGAAGCCGGCGATGTAGTACCGGCCGACTTGCGTTTGATTGAAGTTGCTTCATTGAAAATTGAAGAAGCAGCTTTAACCGGTGAATCTGTTCCAGTTGAAAAAGAACTGATCGTGATTGACAAAGGCGAAGTCGGAATTGGTGATCGTGTCAATATGGCCTATTCAAATAGTAATGTGACCTATGGTCGTGGTAAAGGTGTGGTCGTTAACACTGGGATGAACACCGAAGTCGGAAAAATTGCCGGAATGTTAGCGCAAGCGGATGAAACGGAAACTCCGCTAAAAACTAATTTGAATCAATTAAGTAAGTTCTTGACCTTTGCGATTATTATTATTGCAGTTGTAATGTTTTTCGTTGGGATCTTCTTCAACAACACCTCTTGGGTCGATATGTTACTAACTTCGATCTCATTGGCAGTTGCCGCGATTCCAGAAGGATTGCCAGCGATCGTTACGATTATTTTAGCGTTAGGCACACAAGTCATGGCGAAACGGAATTCAGTAATCCGTAAATTACCAGCCGTTGAAACATTAGGTTCAACTGATATTATTGCATCAGATAAAACTGGTACCTTAACCCTAAACCAAATGACTGTTGAAAAATTATATGTTGATAATCATCAATATGATGCAAACGGCGAAGTTCCGGTAGACAGCATGGCGATGAAAGTCATGAATTATGCCAATGACACAAAGATTGCTCAAGATGGTAGCTTGATTGGTGATCCAACCGAAACAGCATTGGTCCAATTTGGCTTGAACAATCAGTTTGATGTTCGTGAAAAAGTTGCAGCAGAACCACGGGTCGCTGAATTGCCATTTGATTCGGATCGTAAATTGATGAGTACGCTTCACGAGGAAAGTGACGGAAAGATCTTAGTTGCGGTTAAAGGAGCACCGGATGTTTTACTTGATCGGGCTTCTCAAATTTTATTAAATGGACAAGTTCTACCGATGACTGCAAAAGAAAAACAAGATATTTTAGCCAATAATAAAGATATGGCGCAGCAGGCGTTGCGTGTCTTGGGAATGGCTTACAAGTATGTCGATCAAGTGCCAACAGAATTAGAATCAGAAGTGATTGAAAATGATTTGATCTTTGCTGGTTTAGTCGGAATGATCGATCCCGAACGAGCTGAAGCTGCCGAAGCTGTACGCGTAGCTAAAGAAGCGGGTGTCCGTCCAATCATGATCACTGGTGACCATAAGGATACGGCTGAAGCAATTGCTGCTCGTTTAGGGATTATTGAAAAAGGCGACGATGATTCAGTTTTGACGGGTGCGCAGTTAAACGAAATGTCTGACGAGGAGTTTGCCCAAAAAGTTGAAGATTATTCGGTTTATGCGCGGGTCTCACCAGAGCATAAAGTTCGGATTGTCAAAGCTTGGCAAAAAGAAGGAAAAGTTGTAGCTATGACCGGCGATGGTGTTAATGATGCGCCAGCCTTGAAACAAGCTGATATCGGGATCGGTATGGGGATCACAGGGACGGAAGTTTCTAAGGGAGCTTCTGATATGGTGCTTGCTGATGATAATTTTGCGACAATTGTTGTGGCGGTTGAAGAGGGACGGAAAGTCTTCTCAAACATTCAAAAAGCAGTTCAATATTTACTAGCTGCGAATCTAGGGGAAGTCTTAACCTTATTTATCGCGACATTACTTGGTTGGGATACGTTATTACCGATTCACTTATTGTGGATCAATTTAGTAACGGATACCTTCCCAGCGATTGCCTTAGGGATGGAACCAGCTGAAAAAGATTTGATGCAGCATAAGCCGCGTGGCCGCAGCTCAAACTTATTCTCTGGCGGTGTCTTCTCAAGTATTATCTATCAAGGGATCTTAGAAGCTGCCACAGTATTATTTGTTTACTGGTCAGCAATCCAATGGCCGGTTCACACGACTTACACAGAAATCCATTCCGATGCGTTGACGATGGCTTTTGCAACATTAGGTCTGATGCAATTGTTCCATGCCTTTAACGTGAAGTCTGTTCATCAATCATTATTCAAAGTTGGACCGTTCCGTAATAAGAGTTTCAACTGGGCGATTTTATTGTCCTTTGCTTTGATGATGGTGATTATCATTGTGCCAGGATTGAATGATATCTTCCGAGTGGCTCATCTCGATCTTTATCAATGGGGAATCGTAATTGGAGCATCCTTTGCGATTATCCCAATCGTTGAGATCGTTAAAGCCTTCCAACGGGCAGCAATGAAAAAATAAATAAAACTTCGCATGCGATCAGAAATTGATCGTCATGCGAAGTTTTTTTATTTGATCAAAGCATACATCCGCATATCTTTTACTTCACCATTTTTCACTGCGTTTTTCCGTAAAGTTCCTTCGAGTTGGAAACCGCATTTTTCAAGCACACGACAAGAACTTTGATTCGTTGAGAAAGGCTCAGCGAAAATTCGAATGATATTTGTTTCGGCAAAAAGATAATGGGTCAG
This sequence comes from Enterococcus pseudoavium NBRC 100491, assembly GCF_001544295.1. Taxonomy (GTDB): domain Bacteria; phylum Bacillota; class Bacilli; order Lactobacillales; family Enterococcaceae; genus Enterococcus_A; species Enterococcus_A pseudoavium. The sequence goes on along the minus strand of NZ_BCQF01000004.1, from coordinate 21,790 downwards.
CTGCTTCACAGCTTTAGTAACGAAACCTTGTCCCCAATAGTCCTCGGCCAAATAGTAACCTATCTCAGCAGTCTGCTGATGGATATTTTCACAGCGAAAAGCTCCGACACTGCCGATTGCTTGGTCGGCAGTATTCACGATTGCAAAAGCAAATGTTTTGGTTGGGTCCGCAGCAAGCAGGTCTTGAATAAATGCTGAACCATCTTCTTCAGTATAAGGAAAAGGCAAACCATCTCGTAAGTTGTCTTGAATTTTTTTGTTGTTTAACAATTCCGCTAAATCCTTCGCATCCTCTAACCGCCATTTTCGAATGACTGTCTCCATAAATAGCAGCCCCCATAAAAAGAATTTATTAGTTCAAAGGGTATCATCAATTCAAACAGAAATGAAGGCATTTCTTAATATTTATTGAGGTGCTTTGCATATTGAAGGAAAATCGGTAAAATGAGAGTATCATATGATAGAAAGTAGGAATGAAGGCATGCGACCTAATACAGGATTTTATGCGCGCGAGATCAATGAGATCGTTCAAAATACAGAAAAAATGGGGGAACGTTTACACCCAAGTTATGAGGAGCTTCGCTCAGCGTTAGACGAAAAGAAACTAGCGGAGTTTGACCAAGAACACTTATCTGAGATTCATGAACTATTCAAAGAAGGTACGGAGTTCTATCGCTTAAATTTAGAAAAAATTGCAATGTTGAAAGCACCAGCAAAAGTTATGGGGAATCATAAACGTTTTGAAAAGGCCTATATTCAATACGTTGCCGGCTGTCAAGAGATGACCGACAGCTTACTGCCACAAATCAATGAAGAAGCCTTCAATGCTGCGGAACAAAAACAAGATGAAGCGACCGATACGATTTATAAAACGATTCAAAAAATCACAAATTTGTTATTGAAATAAGGATCAATCCCGTTTCAAAAAGAGAACAAAGGTTTTTTAATTGTATTATAACGTTATTTTAAATACTGTAGTGGACCGGTAGGGTATGATTAGTTCATACCAATAACAACCTTTTCTTTTTCATTGCATTTAGGTAATACTCCTTTTAGCACCGATTTGCCGATCGGTGTTTCTTTGTATTTGCTGATAGTATCTGTAGTGTGGAAAACAAAAAGCAGCTGAATGAGTTGATTCAGCTGCTTTTTGTTTAATTCTCGATGTTCCGGACATAGTTTTCAAAATAATCGTTTAAATCATTTTTGATTTTTTGATAGTCTGCTTCACTGTATTCTTTTTCCTCTAATCGGCCTTTAAAGTTTGGTAGATCCAAATCTTTTTTTAGGCGTTCAATGACTTCTTCTTTATTCATCTATTTTTAACCTCCATAAAAATTCAAGCAAGATTATTCAAAGTAGACACAAACGGCTTCTGGTGCGAAAACATCTTTTTGAAGCATACTTAATAGCCCATTTTCATTATCACGACGATACAAAGTCAAGTTATCACTGTTTTGATTGGCGACAACGACATAGTTATTATCAGGACTTAAAGCAAAGTCTCTGGGGAAATCACCTTCTGTTGAGATTGATTGAATCAACTCGATCTGTAGGCCATCTTCTGCAATTGCGTAGACGGCAATCGAATTGTGTCCACGATTGGAAGCATAAAGGTAACGGCCGTCATTTGATATGCGAATGGCTGCACCGCCATTTTCACCAGTAAAATCTTTTGGTAAAGTTGAAACTTTTTGTTTTTGGGTAAAGCTGCCGTCTGCTTCATCGTAAGCTAAAACACTGACGCTACTATCTAATTCACCGAATAAATAAGCAATCATTTTATTCGGATGGAAGACTAAATGACGAGGGCCAGTCTCAGGTTCGGCGATATAAACCGCAACTTCTTCCACTTCACCAGCTGTTGTTACATCATACGTGTAAACTCGGTCGGTTCCTAAATCACAAACGACTAAGCGTTGATCAGGAGTTAAGTCGGTATAGTGGGTATGGGCCTTGTCTTGGTTCTTGTGGGGGCCTGTGGGTTCTTTATGGAACAGTGAAGTCACAGCTGCAAGCGAGCCGTCTGGTTGGATTTTATACGTATTTAGTTCACCTTTATGATAATTGGCGCCATAAACTAACTGACGAGCTTCATCGACAGCCACGTAACAAGGCGCTGCGCCTTCTTCTGTTACCGCATTCAGAAAATTATTTTGAGGATCGTAACTGGAGAATCCGCCTTGACCTTCACGGCTAGTGACTGAGTAGAGAAAATCATCCTGGCTTTTTGTCAGATAAGTCGGGCTAGTCTCTTCGGTCAGTAAAGTCAGATTATTCAGAGTCTCGGTCGCGGTATCTAATTCGATTTGATAGATGCCTTGACTGATCCGACGTGTATAGGTACCAAGAATTATTTTTTGGATCATGGAAAAACCTCCTTCATTGTATGTCTCATTTTAGCAAGTTTATTCATACTTGGATAGCGTAAACTTTGTGATATAATTGAAAAATAAATGAGAAAAGAGCGTGACTTATGACAGTAACAGAAATAACCCAAATCGGGAAAGCGGCGATTAACGATGAAAATCTTTTCGTTCTTTTTGGTGAAACGGTAACACCAGACTTGTTAGATGTTTCGATTGTTCAGAAAAAAATCAGTCAAGAGCCGATCGATTTAAAAGTCGGTGGGAAAATCAGCTTTGGTGCTCAAGACTATCAAGTAGTCGGTGTAGGACCACTGGTTAATCAAACGCTGAATGAAATTGGGCATGCGACCGTTTTCTTCCAGAAGGAAGTCGGTGCGATTCCCAATGCGATCTATGTTGTTCCCGAGCAGCTTCCCAAATTAGAAGTTGGTATGGAAATTAGATTTCAGTAGGAGTGTGAGTGCATGGATAAAAAGAAATTGACGCAGAGAACTTCTTGGTTTTGGAAATGGTTTCTAAATAGCCAAGTGGTTGTAGCGTTAATCATTGTATTATTGCTACTGCTGATCACTTTGGTTTTTACAAAGGTCTCTTATCTTTTTGAACCAATCGGACAATTTTTTGCGATCGTGGGGTTACCGATAGTGATTGCGGGGATTCTTTACTATTTAATGAATCCGGTCGTTAACTTCTTAGAAAGCAAAGGGTTGAAAAGAACGTTCGCCATTGTATTGCTTTTTATTGCGGTAGTGGCGCTGATTATTTGGGGGATTGTCGTTATTATACCCCAGATTCGTGAACAAGTTGGCTCACTGATTACCAGTTTACCGAGCTATTTTGATACGGTTAGCGATAAAGTCAGTGAGATCTTCAAAGATCCTTCCTTCAAACCAGTTCAGCAGCACCTTGATAATAGTTTACAGAAGTTATTAGAATCATTAACTGAAACAGCACAAAATATTTCTCGAGTGACATTGCAAGGCTTAGGAAGTGTCGTTTCCACTTTAGCGACAGTGGTGATTGCGTTAGTTACGGCTCCGATTATCCTCTTTTTCTTGTTGAAAGATGGCGATCAGCTGGCACCGTATTTTATTAAATTTTTACCTACCAAAGTTCGGAAACCCACGTTGCGGGTCATGACGGAAATGAATTCACAATTGGCCTCGTATATTCGCGGACAGTTGACAGTCGCTTTTGCCGTCGCAGTTATGTTTATTATCGGCTTTTCCGTGGTCGGTTTAAATTATGCGATTACTTTAGGAATTTTGGCGGGCTTTTTAAACTTGATTCCGTATCTAGGTTCCTTTTTAGCGATGATACCGGTGGTTTTTATTGCCATCGTGACTGGTCCAATCATGTTAGTAAAAGTGATCATCGTCTTTGCAATCGAGCAGACGATTGAAGGACGGATCGTTTCACCGTTGGTTTTAGGCAATCAATTAGAAATACATCCCGTAACAATCATGTTTGTGTTATTGACGGCGGGAAAAATTTTCGGAATTGCCGGCGTAATTTTAGGAATTCCCTTTTACGCCGTTGCAAAAGTAATTGGAATCCATGTTTTTGACTGGTACAAAGGTGTATCCAATCTGTATCAAGATGAAGAAAAAGAAGATCCTGTCGATGAATGATCGACAGGATCTTCTTTTTAGCAGTAATTAAAATTGAGCCGCTAAAATTTTTGCTTTTTCTTTTGCAGCAGCCATGATTTCAGGTGCCTTAGCAGGATCATAATCTGCACCTTCAATGTAAATTGAATCAAAATCAGTGATCCCGATAAAGTTTAAGATTCCTTTGACATATTGTGCTGAATAATCATTACCGTTGTATGTACCGCCGCTTGATTGAATATGGATCGCTTTTTTATCAGTGACCAATCCAACCGGACCTTCTGCTGTATATCTAAAGGTTTTACCAGCAACGTTGATTGTATCAAACCAGGCTTTTAATTTTGTTGGAATATTTAAATTCCATAATGCATTAGCGATCACAATTTTTTCACTACCTAAAAATTGGTCGGTAAATTCATTAAACACACGAACTTTTTCTTGCTGAACATCACTTAATTCGGTGAACTCAGTTCCATTTTGCAGCGATTTCCATGCTAATAACAGATCGCCGTCAATTTCAGGAAGATCGGTATAATATAAATCAAGCATGGTGAAAACATCTTCAGGGTGACTTGCTTGGTGAGCTTCAATAAAAGTATCCAAAACAGTTACAGTTTGAGAGTCTTCAGCGGCTAACGGGTGAGCGTTCACTACTAGAACATTTGCCAAAATTAACACTCCTTAAATTTTCAAATTAATTACAATGGCATCGTACAAAAAAAAATAGAAACAGACAATTTATCTGCTCAGTTCAATGAGTGAAAGCTCATTTTGTTGATTAGCGAGCGATTTTTCATACGCAGCTGTACCACCGATGACGTTAGTGGCCTGAAAGCCTTGTTTTCTTAAAAAATGCGCCATGGTTTTCGAACGAACGCCAAAGTGGGTAAATAGGTAATACGTTTTACTTCGATCAAGTTGACTTAAACTACTAGGTAATTGTGTTAGTGGAATTCGGATGACGTTAGAGCCTTCTAAGGAAGTGAAAGAATCCACGAATTCAGGATCTCTTAAATCCAAAACATTCACCGGTTCTTGTTCAGCTAGCGTCATAAATTCATTAGTTGTTACTGAATCATTCATATTTTTCTACAGCCTTTTCTTTATAAGATTGATTCCAACTTTAATATATTTATTACTTGCTGACAAGCGTTATGAATCTGAATCTAAAGAATTTCTGTAAATGATTAAGAAATGTTTCAGAAAACAGTAGGTATTCAAAATCTTTTTTTACTTAGAAAATTTTGACCAAACATTGTACTATCAATTTTCGCCCCATCAAGCATCTTTATAGTTCAGAAAGTTGGAAAGGATATTACTTGCGTGATTTAGCAGCCATCGTTAAAATAGAAATGACGGAGGGAAGAAAATGATGGAAAATTTTCATTTAGGGAAGCTTAATTTAAAAACAATTGCCATTCGTGTGCGTGACCGTGATGGAATGATCCATTTCTATCGCGATATCATTGGCTTGCATTTATTGCGGGAAGAAAATGAATTGGCGATTCTAGGATACAAAGACCCAGCAAGGGAGTTGCTTTGGCTGGAAGAAAGCCCGCGGGCTGACGAGCACTATGGTGAGATCAAAAAGATGCAACGATTCTCGCTGGTTGTACCAAATATCGAAGAATTAGCGAATGTTTATTACCGAGCAGAAAAAGAAAATTATCCGCTTAAATCTGCTTTACAAGCAGAGGATGAAAAAGGGCTACTTTTTGAAGACCCTGAAGGAAATGAGATCGAAATTTTCTATGCTCCTAGTAACGAGCGTTCGACAGCTGAACCAGTTGAATTAGATTTTGCCAGCCTGCTTGAAAAAGCGACCAAACGGGAAAAATTGCATGAAGCTTATTTTGATAAAATTCATTTGAACGTCAGTGATGTAGTCAAACAGCAGGCCTTTCTCGCTGATATTTTAGGTTTAGAAGTACATGATGAGAGCAGCGAAGAATTGTTGTTAAATCGTGGTGAATTTAATGTTGGCCTGACCAGTGCTACTGGTGGGACGATTGATTTACCAACCGATCAAGTATTGGGTCTCGATTTTCTACAATTTATTGTCTCAAAAGAGAATTTGTTGGCATTGATTGATCATCTGACTGCTGAAAAGCTGGCCTTTTTCTGTGATAAAAAACAATCCTTGATTACTTTATACGATATTGCAGGGATTGAATGGTGGTTTGTCTTGAAATAGTAATATAAAAGTCGTGAGTAATCGCGGCTTTTTTTTGTTGCAGTAAATTTTAACCGATAAAAATTTTTTACCTTCTATTTTATGCTATACTTTTTTAGAAATTATGCTTTGAGGAGGTAGGGTATGTATCCTGAAACCCTTCATTTAATAAAAGAAAAGATGCAAAAAGAAGTATTTCCTGGTGCTCTTCTGTGGTTTATGGAAGCAGATGAGGAGGAGCTCTACGTTTTAGGACACCGGCAGATTGTCCCAACGTTACTTCCGATGCAAGAAGAAGCACTTTTTGATGTAGCATCCTTAACAAAAGTGGTCTGTACGACGACCGTGATGTTGAAACTGCAAGAAGCGGGCAGAGTCAACTGGGATCAGTCCCTCCACGAGTTATTACCTGAGTTTCAAAATGAACGGATTACTATACGGCACTTATTGACCCATACATCGGATATTCAAACGTATATCCCAAAACGCGATCAGTTGAATGCGGCGGAATTACGTGCCGCTTATCTAACTTTGCAGCCCGGCGATTTTCTGGGAGAAAAAGTGCAATATACAGATGCGGGAACGATTTTACTAGGCTTTTTGATTGAAAAATTATATCAAAAAGACTTGATTGATGTTTTTAAACAGGAAGTTTTACAGCCACTAGCAATGACGGATAGTTTGTTTTTACCGCAACCACCTTATGATAAAATCGTGCCTACCCAAAAGCTGTCTGATGGAACGATTTTGCAGGGGGTTACCCATGATCCTAAAGCACGAGTTTTAGCTGCTCATGCAGGGAATGCCGGACTTTTTACGAATCTGAAAGATTTAAGTAAATTTTCGAAAATGTATTTGAATCTTGGGCGGGTTCGCGATATTATTTATTTACATGACAAGACAATTCTTAGATTGTTGAATGACCAGACGCCTACCGGCAAAGGGAAGCGCTCGCTTGGTTGGGATCTGAAGTTTAGCCCGCTTGATCAAGCACCCTTGCTTTTTCATACTGGCTATACAGGGACCTTTTTACTGTTGGACGTCGTGAAGCAATCGGCTTTCATCTTTTTGTCAAATCGTGTTCATCCAGAAGATCATCGGGCCAGTTATGTGGCTCATCGCGATGAAATTCTAGCCTGCTATTTACAGGAGCGAGTGAAGAATTATCAAAAATAGCGAGTAGTTGAATGTTTGAGCTTAACGTGTCAGTAACAGGTGGGGCTCTTATCATTTCAACTGAAGAATAAGTCTATTAAAAAAGGAGCAAGAAGCATGGAACCATTATTTTTACAACCAGTTTTTCAAGAAAAAATTTGGGGTGGCGATCAGTTACATACCGTTTTTGGGTTTGATATTCCCAACAATAAAATTGGGGAAGACTGGGCGATCAGTGGACATCCTCATGGGGTCAGTATCGTTGAAAATGGCCCTTACAAAGGCTGGAAAGTCAGTGATCTTTGGAATGAACATCGGGAATTATTTGGCAACGCAGAAGGGGATGTTTTCCCATTGTTGACGAAAATTTTAGATGCCGAAGATGATCTATCGGTCCAAGTTCACCCAGATGATAGCTATGGCTTGAAACATGAAGGGGAATTAGGAAAGACGGAATGTTGGTATATCATCAATGCGAAACCTGGTTCAGAAATTGTTTATGGTCACAACGCTGAAACGCGTGAAGAGTTGGCAGAAATGATCAAAGACGAACGTTGGGATGATTTATTACGGCGTGTTCCTGTCAAAAAAGGCGACTTCTTCTATGTACCAAGTGGAACGATTCACGCGATTGGCAAAGGCATTATGATTTTAGAAACGCAACAAAGTTCCGATACAACTTATCGGGTCTATGATTATGATCGCAAAGACGATCAAGGCAACACCCGTGAATTACACATTCAACAATCGATCGATGTGACGACTGTTCCAGCTATCAGTCCTGAGCTTGAGATTTCTGAAAGTAAAAAAGGTACGTCTTCAGTGATTACTTACTTGAAAACAGATTTCTTCAATGTTTATGAATGGGACGTTGTGGGTGAACTTACGCTTAAAAAGGAAGGCGACTACACTTTAGTAACAGTCGTTGAAGGATATGGTAACTTGATCGTTGACGGTCAAACTTACGAGATGAAACCTGGCACCAGCTGTATTTTACCAGCGCAAATTACTGAATGGAAAGTCGAAGGTGAAATGAAAATCATCGCTTCCACTCCAGGAACAAAATAAAAGAATATTAAAGTGGTCAGTTTACTAAGCTGGCCACTTTTCTCTATGCAAAAAAATGACCACCAACTGAATGTTGGCGGTCATTTTTTTATGGTAGCTGCGGCAATTCCACATCTTCACCATATTTATTTTTTAGAGCGGTGTGCAATAAACGAATAGCCAAGGATTTATTACGGGCTAAGATCGGACCGTGGAAGTAAGAGCCATAGACGTTTTTGTAAATCACGCCTTCGCCATGATCTTCCCCGTTATTGCCGTTGCCTTTAACGATTGTACCTAATGGTCGTTCGCCTTTCCCTAAGAACGTCCGACCGTTGTGATTTTCAAAGCCGTAATAGGTTTCACCAAATTCTTCATTGTGGATCTCAATGTCACCGATAAAGCGATGGTTGTCTTGGCTCAAAGTATAATGATCCAAAGCACCAATACCTTCGATTTTTTCGCCGTTAGCTCCAATGTAATAGTGACCTAATAATTGATAGCCGCCACAGATCGATAGGATCACACCATCATTTTCGATGTATTCGGTTAGAGCTTCTTTTTTTGTTTGGATATCTTTTGAGACAATGACTTGTTCATAATCTTGTCCGCCGCCAATAAAGACAAAATCGTATTTATCAGGATCAAAGTCTTGATAGATACTGACGATCTCTGAATGAATTTCGATGTCCATTTGTTTGGCATAGTAGTTCAAGGTTAGAAGATTGCCGTTATCGCCGTAAGTGTTTAATAAATTTCCGTATAAATGTGCTAAGTTTAGTTCGTATTTAGCCACGATCCATACCTCCGTTAATGTAGCCTTTTTGGGCCAATTCTTTGCGTAGTTGCAGGACAGCTGTGTACGTTGCTAAAATATACACGTGTTCTGTCGGCAATAGTTTGATCTGTTCAATTACGTCCGTCAAACTTTCCGTCTCGGTTAACTTATCTTCAGGAATACCTGCCACACGTAATCGTAGAGCCATATCCTCATGACGATCACCACCGGCAATCACCGCCGGAATAGCCATTTGTGCGAAGGCTTCATGATTGCCATCCCAGATCCAACTGATGTCGATTCCATCGGCATAGTTCGCATTTAATAAGGAAACTAAGGAGAAAGGATAAGGTGCCAAACCGATCATGTCGATGACTTGGTTTAAGCCAACGGGATTTTTGACTAAGACTAATGTACATTTCTTGCCATCGATGACAAACTCTTCTTGGCGTCCGAAGACTTTTTCATCATAGCCTAAACCACGTTTGATTTTGTCTTTTGAAACATTGTAATATTCCGCCACAGCGGTTGCCGCCAATGCATTATAAACATTGTAAAGACCGCCGACTTCGATCTTGTAGTCTTGCCCGTCGATGACAAACTCTGAAGATTGATTGTCCATAGCTTTCATTTCTGTCAATTTATAATCCAGCTCAGGCCGGTGGAAGCCACAGTTCGGACAATAGTATTTCCCAAGGTTGGCATACGTGATCATTTTGTATTTTAAAATGTGCTGACATTTTGGACAAAGCAAGCCATCGGTGTTGTAATGAGCCTCTTGGTCTTGATCAGGTAAATGATCAAAGCCATAATACTTTCTTGGATTAACCGTCTCCAATGAATTGAAAATCGGTGAGTCCCCATTACACAAAATCGGAGCACTTGGTGATTTTGCCGCACCGTCAACGATTAATTTATAAGTTGTGTAGATTTCGCCGTAACGATCCATCTGGTCGCGGAAAATATTAGTGAACAAGAAAAGTTCCGGCTTGATGTATTCCGTTACTTTACTTAAGCTGGCTTCGTCGATTTCTAAAACGGCGATTTTTTTGTCGCCTTTTTTTCCTTTGGCATTTAAAAAAGTCGAAACGATTCCTTGTGCCATGTTGGCCCCCGTTGGATTCGTCAATACGTAATCAAATTCTTGTTTTAAAATATTGACGGTTAACGCCGTAGTCAATGTTTTGCCATTCGTTCCAGTCACAACGACCACTTGATAATCTTTCACTAATGTATCCAAAATTTTTGGATCTAACTTCAAAGCCAGTTGACCAGGATAACTGGAACCACCTTTAAAGAACGTTTTTAATACCCATTGGGCGGTCTTGCCGGCAGTAATTGCCAGTTGACTTCGTAACCCCATTACACATCCTCCATGTCTAAAAAACAAATTTAATTCATCTTATCATATTTGAAAAAAAAGTTTAAACAGCTTTCCTTTTTCTTAAGGTTTCAGGTTTCACTGCTTAAAAAAATCCAATGCTTAACAGGACAGTTAGTTGATAGCCCGCCAGTCACTTTTACCGGAAGTCGGAAAAAAGTGTCTTTGCTCACAAGATTAATGCGCTCGGTACAACTAAAAGCACACAAAAGGCTAGGGCAGTCTTTTGCTCCTAGCCAATAATAATCTTTTCTTCAGGAAATTCATAGCCTAAGTCACGGGTTTCCTTCGGTACGAACAGCATCAAGGTATATAGCATGCCAACGCGACCGATAAACATTAATATGGCGATCATGATTTTTCCAGTGCTGGAAAGGTCAGGGGTAATCCCCAATGAAAGCCCGGTCGTTCCAAAGGCCGAGGTCACTTCGACAATGATTGCGATCAAGGAATGATCTTCGGTAGCGGTTAGGAATAGAATACTGAACAGACACATCCCCGCCGATAACATGAAAACAACGACTGATTTCCGAACATCTTCTTGGGCGATTTTCCGACCAAAAATATTGATGTCATCCTCGTTTTTCAAGAAAGAGTATAAATACAAGCCAATAATCGCAATCGTCGTGGTTCGAATCCCACCACCGACGGAGCTTGGTGAGCTGCCGATAAACATCAACAAGGAGAAAATGATCAGGGTCGTATTTTGAAATAGATTTAAATCATGAATTTGTAGACCAGCATTACGAGTCGTCATGGAATAAAAAGTCGAATTCAACCACTGATCGAAGAAATTCATTTTAGCAAAAATATGATCCTTTTCTAATAACCAAATGGCTAACGCACCACCAATAAAGAGAACGAAGAACGCTAGCAAGGCGATCTTTGAAAATAAACTAAAGCGAAAAGGCAAGCGGATTTTGGCTTTTTTATGGAGCACCCAGCCATGGAAATCCATCAACACAGGAAAACCAATTCCGCCGATAAAAATCAGCAGCATAATTGTAAGGATGAAAAAGACATCGTGAGAAAAAGGAATAATTGATTCTCCCGTCACATCGAAGCCTGAATTGGTTACCGCTGAAATCGCTTGATAAAAGCCATAAAAAATGGCGTCGGAAACTTTATGGTAATAGCCAGCTAAATAGAAGTAGATGGAAAAGATCGTACCAAAAACAACTTCGATTGCTAATAGCATCGTAAAGGTAATACGAATCAAGTTAACGATCCCGCTCAACCGGGGCTGATTCATGTCGGTCATGATCAATTGCCGTTGCTTTAACGTGATCCGCCGTTTAGATACGATAAAGAAGAAGGTGGTGATCATCATGATCCCTAAACCACCGATATGAAATAAAACTTCCAACATCAAGACACCAGTATCATTGAAAACGGAATTGATATCAAAGGTCGTCAAGCCCGTAACTGAAATCGTGGAAATTGCCATAAAGACCATATCGAGAAAAGGAACGTGGGACCCCGGTTCACGAAAAAGCGGTAGATAAAATAAAACCAATGATAAGATTGTCATGGCTAAATAATAAAAGACGATAATCTGAATCGAAGAAAATCGATTATTGATTTTGCGCCAGCTTTTTCTAAAAAAATTTATCCGTCGATCAAAATTCATGGGAAACTCCTTAAATAATGTGCTCAAATTTCTTAACAATAGAAATAGTATAGCATGCTTCTAGCAAAAAAACTCCCACCGTTTTGGTAGGAGTAGGAAAGCTTGGGGTTTAAGCATCTTGAGCAGTGGCGGCAATATCGATTTCGCGAATAGTGACTGCTTGAGGCATGTCATAAATGAATTTTACACTTTCAGCGACGTGGACAGGATCTAGTGTGATGCCCCCCATACTTTCCTTCCAAGCTTGATAATCCGTTAAGGCATTTTGATCGGTGACGTGGGTCAATAATTCAGTCTCCGCAGCACCGGGTGCGACTAAAGAGATTCGGACATTAGAGCCGGATAATTCCTCCCGAATCGTTTCACTTAAGCCGTGGACACCGAATTTTGAAGCGACATAGGCTGCGTGATTGGTGAAAGTTTTCTTGCCGGCCAAAGATGACATATTGATGACAGTTCCATGATTGCGTTCCTTCATACCGGGTAAAACGATTTGCATGCCGTTTAGAACACCCATGATATTGGTATTTAGCATCGTTTGCCACTCTAGCGGATCTTGCTCCAAAACATTTCCCAAGAGCATGACACCAGCATTGTTAACTAATAAATCGACAGGACCATACACCGCCTCAGCTTTTTTGATACTCGCTTCAAACGTTTTGTAGTCAGTTACGTCGACTGCTTCGACCATGACGCGCTCAAAATTCAAGGGTAGAGCGTTGATTTTTTCGATCCGGCGGCCCAATAAAAGTAGGGGAAAGCCTGCTTGATTGAAGATTTTGGCAATCTCTGCTCCAAAGCCAGAACTTGCACCGGTGATTACAACTAAAGATTTTTCCATTTGAATTGCCTGCTTTCAAAATTATGATAGACTAACTCTACTACTTGGAGTTAACTCTAGGTCAAGAAGGAAGTTGAAAAAAATGAAAAAATTTTTGATAGGCGAGATTTCTGAAAAATATGGAATCTCACAAGATACGTTAAGGTATTATGATAAGGCGGGCTTGCTGCCTTTTGTAAAAAAGAATCAGGCGGGGCGCAGAGAGTTCACTGAGGATGATCTCGGGTATATTGAAGTGATCGATTGTTTAAAAAAATCAGGAATTGCCGTAAAAGAAATTGCCAAATTTATGGACTGGTGTGTGGTGGGCGATCAAACATTGCCGCAACGTTATACCTTTATGATTGAACAAGAAGCTGCGTTGGAACGGAAAATTCTTGAACTGCAAGCTCAACTAGATTTTCTACGTTGGAAAAAATGGTATTATCAAACCGCTAATGAAGCCGGCACGGAGGAAATTTTCTTCAAGCTAGGCACACGTCAAGTCGATGCGAAATGGCATCAAAAGTATTTATCCTCAAAAAAGCCTGAATCCGTTTAAGACTCAGGCTTTTCTTTTTAAGAGAGCAAGACACCAATTGCCAAGAATGCAAGGATTAAAATGATGATAGTAATCAGTAGTTTGGTGACAAACTTGATCCACTTATCAAACCCAACATTTACTACTGATAATGAAACTAAAATCAAACCTGTTGGTGCGACTAAACCGATCAAACCTTGACCCCAGTTGTAGGCATCAACGATCAATGCACGGTCGATGCCGACGACATCAGCTAAAGGCGCCATAATCGGCATGGATAATACCGCTAATCCAGACGATGATTGGATGAAAAAGCCTAAGATTACATAGACTAAGAACATAAACCAAATAAAGATGACATTGTTCATACCGCTGATGGCATTACTAAAGAAATTCATGATTGTGTCGCTGATAAAGCTGTTCTCCATTACGATCCCGACGGAACGGGCCAGCCCGACGATTAAGGCGACGCCTAAAAGATCTGCTGCACCGGTCACAAAGCTGTCGATAAATTTCTTTTCGCCTAAACCAGAAACGACGGCTAATACATAGGTGACGGCGAGAAAGACGACGGCAATTTCAGTAAAATACCAGCCCAGTTGTTGTACGCCGTAGATCATAACTACAAAACCTAAAGCAAAAACGATCAAAGAAAACTTTTGGCGCTTAGTAAATTCAGTCGTTTTCTCCCGATCTTGTCCACCTAAGAAACGTTTCCGATCACTTTCAGCTTGATCTGCTACCAGTGAAGCGGCAGGGTTTAAGCGAACTTTCTCGGCATAGCGAATGGTGTAGAGAATCGAGATACCGACGGCTGCAATCCACATTAAAATCCGTAAAGGCATCCCATCGGTAAAACTGATCCCAGCCGCATTTGAGGCAATAACCGTAGAAAAGGGATTGATTGTAGAACTCATGGTCCCAATCGCAGTTCCTAAATAAATCGTGGCGACCGCCGTCAAGGTATCATAACCGGCCAATAAGAAGATTGGGATCAAGATAGGATAAAACGCAATGGTTTCTTCAGCCAATCCAAAGGTGGTTCCGCCGATAGCAATTAAAGTGGTTACAATCACGATCAGCCATTTTTGCTTACCTTTGAGTTTTTCTGACAGGCGCATCATTCCGGCGTCCATCGCTCCGGTGGCATTGACGATGCCAATCACACCGCCCAAGATCAAGATAAAGATCATGATATCGACGCTCTCAGTGATCCCTTGGACCTGTGAACGTAAAAACTGCGTAATTGTTCCAGTTACACCACGAGCAGGCTTTTTGATCTGTTGATATGAATTGGGGATCGCAGCAGGACGATAGATCGTTCCGTCACGAAATTTTTCGACTTTGATATTGATATCATACTTATCTAAAGTCTGTTGTGTCGCTGGTGCCATGACGGTTTTATCACGAGCATCGGTGATGGCAAATTGATCTTTGTCACTGTCATAGCTCAAGGTACTGTACTTACCTGAAGGGATAAAAAAAGTTAATGCTTGAACCATAATCAGGACGATAATAATGACCGTGTAGGCCGACGGAAAACTCCGCCGTTTCTTTGTTGCCGGTTGTTCCATGAGAACGCCTCCTAAATAAGAATTTATAAAATGATTACTGTTAAAAGTATAGCACTGAAGAGATAAATTCTTAAAAAGATAACCTATGACTTTGACAAAAATAGTAAATGATTCGTCTAAGGTGAGCATGTAATGAAAATTATTACTGTAAATAATTGGACTTTTCCGCTATAATACGATAGGAACAAAAGGGAAAGGTGACAAGAATGGCCCAGCTTTTTTTTAAATACGGTGCAATGAATAGTGGAAAGACAATTGAGATTCTGAAAGTTGCCCATAATTATGAAGAACAAAATAAACCAGTAGTCTTAATGACTAGCGGAATAGATACGCGGGATGGCGTGGGAACGATCTCCAGCCGAATTGGTTTGAGCCGACCGGCCGTACCAATTTTTCCTGAGACAAATATTTTTGCGTTCATCAAACAGCTCGATTACAAACCTTACTGTGTGTTGATTGATGAATCACAGTTTTTGACCAAAGAACACGTTGTTCAATTGGCGCAAGTCGTTGATGAGTTGGACATTCCTGTGATGGCGTTTGGTTTGAAAAATGATTTTCGCAATGAAATGTTTGAAGGCTCAAAATATTTACTGCTTTATGCGGACAAATTAGAAGAATTAAAAACGATTTGCTGGTTCTGTCATAAGAAAGCGACGATGAATCTGCATTATATAGATGGTCATCCGGTCTATGAAGGGGACCAAGTTCAGATTGGCGGAAATGAGGCTTATTATCCAGTCTGTCGCAAACATTATTTGCATCCGGAAATTGATCATTCTGCTAATTAACAAAATAGCTATTAGTGAGTAATTTTTTTAATAATGACTAATCAACTAGGAGGAGATTTTATCCATGTACGATCAATTACAAGCGATTGAAGATCGTTATGAAGAGCTTGGGGAACTGCTGAGTGACCCAGAAGTCATCAGTGATACTCAGCGTTTCATGCAGTTATCAAAAGAAGAGGCCAACACGCGCGAGACCGTAGCGACTTATCGCCGCTATAAAAAGGTAGTGGAGGGCATCAGTGATACCGAAGAATTATTAGGGGAAAACTTAGATGCTGAAATGGCTGAGATGGCTAAAGAAGAATTAGCTGATTTAAAAAAAGAAAAAGATGTTTTAGAAGATGAGATCAAAATCTTATTACTACCTAAAGACCCAAATGATGATAAAAACATCATCATGGAAATTCGCGGAGCCGCAGGTGGCGATGAAGCGGCATTATTTGCCGGTGATCTTTTCAATATGTATCAAAAATATGCTGAGAGTCAAGGCTGGAAAACAGAAGTGATGGAAGCCAACGTGACTGGTATCGGTGGCTATAAAGAAGTGATTATGATGATCACGGGAGACAATGTTTATTCTAAATTAAAATACGAAAGCGGCGCTCATCGTGTTCAACGGGTTCCATCAACGGAATCACAAGGACGGATTCATACTTCGACTGCAACCGTGGTCGTGATGCCTGAAGCGGAAGAAGTTGAAATCGATCTCGCAGACAAAGACATTCGGACGGATATTTATCATGCCTCTGGTGCGGGTGGACAGCACGTCAATAAGACGGCCTCGGCAGTACGTTTGACCCACATCCCAACCGGTATTGTGGTAGCGATGCAGGATGAACGTTCACAGATTAAAAACCGGGAAAAAGCGATGAAAATTTTACGTGCACGGGTTTATGATAAGATCCAACAAGAGGCCCAAAGCGAATATGACGCTAGCCGTAAATCAGCCGTTGGTACAGGGGATCGTTCTGAACGGATCCGGACGTATAACTTTCCGCAAAATCGGGTCACGGATCATCGAATTGGTCTTACGATTCAAAAGTTGGATCAAATCTTAGCGGGTAAGCTAGACGAGATCATTGATGCCTTGATTATGTACGATCAAACCAAGAAATTGGAAGAAATGCAAAATGGCTAAAACTTATGTCGAAGTCCTGTCAGGGGCTTCTTCTTTTTTAGAAGCTGCTGGAAAAGAAGGGTATGCGATTGAATATCTTTTCCTTGCTCGCAAGGGTTGGGATAAGACGCACTGGCTCTTAAAGATGCGGGAAGAAATTCCATCGGCAGATCAAGCGATTATTGAGAAAGATTTAGTAGCTCTAATGAAAAACATTCCACCGCAGTATTTATTAGGCTATGAATCTTTTTTTGATCATCGTTTCAAGGTAACCGAAGCGACATTGATCCCCCGGCCAGAAACAGAAGAGTTAGTGGCACTATGTTTAGAATTGAATGATTACAAGCCCAAAAAAGTAATCGATATCGGGACCGGGACTGGTGCAATCGCAGTCAGTTTAAAGTTGGCGCGACCAGCATGGCAGGTGACAGCGGTTGATATTTCTGATGCAGCATTGAATGTTGCCCAAGAAAATGCAAAGATGTTAGGCGCTGAGATCGTCTTTAAAGAAAGCGACGTTCTGGCAGCAATTACTGAAAAGCAAGACATCATCATCAGTAATCCCCCTTATATTAGTGAAGACGAATGGGATTTAATGGATGAAAGTGTACGGACCTATGAACCGAAAACAGCATTGTTTGCCGAAAATCATGGTTTAGCAATCTATCAAAAAATTGCCGAACAAAGTCAAAGACTACTGGAGTCAACGGGAATGATTCTACTGGAAATTGGTTTTCAGCAAGGAGTAGCGGTGCAGGAAATTTTTCAAACGGCCTTTCCTGAAAAGCGTGTAACAGTTCAACAAGATATGGCCAAAAATGATCGAATGGTCGTTGTGCGCTAAAAATTATTTTTAATCAGGAAAGTAATAAAAGAACAGCGAATTGGCGGGATTTAAAAAAGCTAAAAGTTATCAACATGGTTATACACACTTGACAATTGAGTTGTCCACTATTTGAGGATAAGTCGTCGATAAAGGTTTTTAAACTAGGAAAAAATAGAAAAGGAGCTGTGGAGAAGCTGTGGAAACAAAAATTTTTCAATCTGATGAAATTGAACAAGCGGCGAAATTATTACGCCAAGGGGAATTGGTGGCCTTTCCAACGGAGACCGTCTACGGATTAGGTGCTAATGCGCTTTTACCGGAATCGGTCAAACAAGTCTTTGCGGTCAAGGGGCGTCCTAGCGACAATCCGTTAATCGTTCATGTAGCAGATTTTTCGATGACCAAAGACTATGTGGAAAGCTACCATCCACTGACTGAAAAAATCATCAAAAATTTTTGGCCGGGACCGCTAACTTTGATTTTTTCGATCAAATCTGGCAGTTTAAGCCCGGTTGTGACAGGGGGCTTATCCACAGCAGCTTTTCGAATGCCAGATAATAAAAAAACATTATCTTTAATTGAAGAAACCGGAGCGCCGTTAGTTGGGCCGAGTGCCAACACATCGGGAAAACCCAGTCCAACGACAGCACTGCATGTTTATCATGATTTAAAAAACAAAATAGCTGGGATTTTAGATGACGGTGCTACGCAAATTGGTGTTGAATCAACTGTTTTAGACTTAAGCAGTGAAGTACCGACGATTTTACGGCCAGGCGCTGTGACTAAGGAAACATTAGAAGCGGTTTTAGGCATTGAAGTTCCGTTAGATAAACATTTAGTTAAGGAAAGCGAGACACCGAAAGCGCCGGGGATGAAGTACAAACATTATTCACCAGATACACCGGTTTTAATGATCAAACCTGCTGATTGGAAAGCTGCTTTGACTTGGGCTGATACAAACAATAAAAAAGTCGGTCTACTGGCAAGTCCGAAAATCGCTAAGAGTTATTCTTCGGCTGATCGTTTTGTTTTTGCGGATGATTCGATCGAAGCGGCCACCCATGGATTATTCAGTGGCTTGCGGGCGTTGGATGAAGCCAAAACAGTTGATATCATTTTTGCGGAAGTCTTTCCTGAGGATCATTTAGGCTTAGCTTATATGAATCGTTTGAAAAAAGCCGCAGCGCAAAATTATTTCAGTAAGAGCCAAACGAACGAGGGTTAACTTTTTTCGATTGTTCAACTGAGTCTTTTACTTTTTTGAAAAAAAGTAAACAAAAGATTCGATTATCTGGTTAATCTTCCGTATACTAGAAACATAAAGTTGAAAGGTGGCGTTTGGATGGATTATAAAGCACTAGATCCCGAACTATGGGGAGCAATTGAGAATGAGGCGGAGCGTCAGGAGCAAAATATTGAATTGATTGCTTCTGAGAATATTGTGTCAGAAGCGGTACGAATGGCTCAAGGGAGTGTCTTAACAAATAAATATGCGGAAGGCTATCCTGGTCGTCGTTATTATGGTGGTTGTGAATTTATTGATGTTGTAGAAAATTTAGCAATCGATCGGGCAAAAGTATTATTTGATGCAAAATACGCAAATGTTCAGGCACACTCAGGTTCGCAAGCCAATCAAGCGGCTTATTTCTCATTGATTCAGCCGGGTGATACGGTATTAGGAATGGATCTATCTGCTGGGGGACACTTAACCCATGGTTCACCGGTGAATGTCAGTGGTAAATTATATAATTTTGTCAGCTATGGGGTGGATCCTCACACCGAAACGTTGGATTATGAAGTAGTTCGTATTTTAGCGCGGAAACATCAGCCTAAATTAATCGTAGCTGGGGCCAGTGCTTATAGTCGAATTATCGATTTTGCGCGCTTTCGGGAAATCGCGGATGAAGTTGGCGCAAAATTAATGGTCGATATGGCACATATCGCAGGTTTAGTCGCGACCGGTTTACATCCGAATCCAGTTCCTTATGCAGACGTGGTGACATCAACGACTCATAAAACATTACGCGGACCTCGCGGGGGCTTAATTTTGACCAATGATGCCGAGCTGGCGAAGAAAATCAACAGTGCTGTTTTCCCTGGCCTACAGGGCGGCCCTTTAGAACACGTGATTGCGGCCAAAGCAGTTGCTTTTAAAGAAGCTTTGGCACCGGAATTTAAAGGCTACAGTGAACAAGTTTTGAAAAACATTCAGGCGATGGTGAAAGTCTTTAATCAAACAGCGGAAACACGGGTCATCTCTGGCGGCAGTGACAATCATTTACTTTTACTAGAGGTAACTGGTTTTGACATCACTGGACGTGAAGCAGAAGAGTTGTTAGATACGGTGCATATTACTGTCAATAAAAATTCGATTCCGTTTGAATCAAAAAGTTTTAAAGAAACCAGTGGAATCCGAATCGGAACGGCGGCTATTACTAGTCGTGATTTTAAAGAGCAGGATGCGGCACGAGTAGCTGAATTAATTATTGAAACGTTGCGTTCTAATGGAGATGAAGCCAAATTGGCAGAAGTTCGTCAAGCGGTTCTAGAATTAACGGAAGCTCATCCAATTCAAGCACAACATTAGACTAGTTTTCTTCGTGAAATTGTCATATAATTAGGAGAAATGCAGAATAAAGGAGCAATTTATTATGGGCAAGTTTCAAGTAATTGATCATCCATTGATTCAACACAAATTAACGATTATTCGTGATAAAAACTGTGGGACAAAGGTTTTTCGCGAAGTAGTAAATGAAATCGCGATGTTAATGGCTTATGAGGTCTCTCGTGATATGCCGTTAGAAGATGTCGAGATTGAAACACCGATCCAAACATCTACACAAAAAACCTTATCAGGGAAAAAAGTAGCGATCGTACCAATTTTACGTGCGGGGATCGGAATGGTAGATGGGATCTTAGAATTAATCCCAGCCGCAAAAGTCGGACACATCGGAATGTTCCGAGATGAAGAAACATTGGAACCACATGAATATTTCTTCAAAATGCCAGAAGATATCGACAGTCGTCAATTATTTATCGTTGACCCAATGTTGGCAACTGGCGGTTCAGCGATCATGGCGATCGATTCATTGAAAAAACGTGGCGCATCGAACATGAAATTTGTTTGTTTAGTTGCAGCCCCTGAAGGCGTCAAAGCGTTGCAAGAAGCACACCCAGATGTGGATATCTACACGGCAGCTTTAGACGAACGATTAAACGAAGATGGTTACATCGTCCCTGGTCTAGGAGATGCTGGCGACCGGTTATTCGGAACAAAATAATAAAGTAAAAGCAGGTATGTCATTTTGACATACCTGCTTTGTTTGAAATTAAATCTTTTTCATTTGCTTATAATTGATGACGACAACGCCATTGGAATGAATCATCAAGTGTTCATTATCTTGTTTCTCATCAATTTCAACGACAGCTGCGTTTTTCAATTGTTTAGTGATGATCCCAGTTTGGGATTTACCACGAATCGTGAACATTACGTGTGTCTTGACGGGAAAATCTTTCCCTGCTTCGGAAGGATCAATGTGCGTCTCTATTTTGCCAAATGTAGCCATCTGTTTTAAACGCCTCCTTTTTTATACTAAAGTAGTCATTGGTAGTCATTTTTCCTGAGAAAAATGAGGCCTATTTCAAGCCGCATACCGTTTTACTAGTATTTGAGAATTTTGCTCAACTTAAGCTCATAAATTCTGTTAGCAGAGAATTATGAAAAACAGAGCGGTCATCCTCTTGTCTTACTTCCTTTATTTTAGCATATTTTCAAGTTTTTTTCATGTAATCGCATTTTAAGAATAATCTTACTTTACTTTTTTACTAAAGTTCCTTATAATTTCTTTTGTACTAAACGCCAGCTTAGCTCAGTCGGTAGAGCAACGCACTCGTAACGCGTAGGTCACAGGTTCGATTCCTGCAGCTGGCATACTGATAAAGGCAAACCTTGATAACTTAAGGTTTGTCTTTTTTTCT